>CAJTQH010000065.1 GCA_910578305.1 uncultured Muribaculaceae bacterium | reverse complement strand
CTCAAACTGAGGCTCCATCACCTTTACCGACACCACGGCCGTAAGTCCTTCACGGAAGTCATCGCTGGCCACATCAATCTTCACTTTTTCAAGCATCTTGTTGTCCTCGGCATATTTTTTGAGAGTCGCCGTCAGACCGCGACGGAAACCGGTGAGATGTGTTCCGCCTTCTATTGTGTTGATATTGTTGACAAACGAGTATACATTCTCATTGTAGGTGGTGTTATAGGTCAATGCCACTTCCACCGGTATGCCCTGACGCTCTGTATTAAGGTGAATCACATCGTTGATGAGCGACTCTTTATTGGAGTCTATGTACTGAACGAACTCACGAAGACCGTCTTTCGAGAAAAAGACCTCGCCGCGAGGCTCGCCGTCTTCGTTAACCTCACGCATATCCTTAAGCGTAAGTGTGATCCCGGCATTGAGGAATGCCAGATCTCGCAGACGATTGGCTAATGTGTTATAGTCGTAGACCGTAACGGTAAAAATACTGGCATCGGGCAAAAATGTGATACTTGTACCTGTATGGTCGCTCACGCCAGACACCTGAAGATCTGTGGTGGGTTTGCCACATGAGTATTCCTGCACATATACATTGCCGTCGCGGCGCACTTCAGCACGCAGATAGGTAGAGAGAGCGTTGACACACGACACACCCACGCCATGCAGACCGCCCGACACCTTATAGGAGCCTTTGTCGAACTTACCTCCGGCATGCAGCACAGTCAGCACCACCTCAAGCGCACTTTTATGCTCTTTTTCATGCATATCCACAGGGATACCTCGGCCATTATCCACTACTGTTATGGAATTATCGGCATTAATAGTGACATCTATATGGGTGGCATATCCGGCCAAAGCTTCGTCAATAGAGTTATCCACCACCTCATACACAAGATGATGCAGACCTTTTGCCGATATATCGCCTATATACATGGCCGGACGCTTGCGTACAGCCTCCAGACCTTCCAGCACCTGAATGTTACTGGCACTATATTCTTCTTCTTTCTCTGCCATTATATTTTACAGTTCTTATTTACACTAATACGCTATGGTTCAACCTATTATCACACATAGGCCCACAACTGCTAAAAATCAAACAAAATTACTAAATTTTTCTCTCTCACACAAATTATTTAATCATCTTTCACTATACGCCACAGCTTCATAGCTTTGTTGTCATGATTTATACCTGTCGTACCGAAAAACACCCATTCGCCAATCATTCGTTAAAACAAATTAACATCGCATCATCTTTAATGTGAAAATAAATTAATTATTTGTCAACATTATTGCATCATTCAAAAAAACTCCATACCTTTGCATCGCTTTTAACCAATCGGGGTGTAGCTCAGCCAGGTTAGAGTACGCGTCTGGGGGGCGTGTGGTCGGAAGTTCGAATCTTCTCACCCCGACAAAGCAATAGACTCCATGGACTTTTTAAGCCCATGGAGTTGTTTTTTTGACTTATTCCAACTACATTTGCATCAAGCCCTGACGCCCGACCACAACTCTGCCATCAGGATACTATAATCGAAACAATCATTTTTTCACACACAAACATACCATGAATAAACTTTCAGCCATTATCGGCACAGCCATCATGCTTACATTCTGTGCCTGCAGCGACTCTGACTCCGACAACAATCCCGGTAACATTCCACCAGCCCAGCCACAGTGGCACCTTGAATGGGAAGATGACTTCAACGGATCCAATCTCGACACAGATGTGTGGAGTCCGATACCGGCCGGAACTCCAGACTGGCAGGTATACCAGAGCGGAGATATGAGTTGCATCGAACTGCGCGACGGAATGCTCGTATTAAAAGGCAAGGTCAATGAAGATACATCGACCGACACACGCCCATATGTATGTGGAGGAGTATGGACAAAAGGGAAAAAGGCTTTTGAACCCGGAAGGATAGTGGTACGCGCACGTCTGGGCAAAGGTGCACAAGGAGCCTGGCCTGCCATATGGATGATGCCGTTTTCAAATTCGGCAGGATGGCCTGAATGCGGTGAGATAGACATAATGGAACGCCTCAATTACGAAAATCGTGTGTATCAGACCGTACACTCTAAATACGTAGATGTACTCGGCAACCGCAACAATCCACAATACAGCATCACTCCGTCCATCACCCCCAACGACTTCCACGAATTTGAAGTGAGAATAACCGAGGACATGGTGGTATTTGCCATCGACGGGCTTGACAAACTCACATATCCGAAAGTCAACGATGGAGCCAATGGCCAATTCCCGTTCTATCAGAACTGGGATCTGCGTCTTGACATGCAACTCGGCGGCAGCTGGGTAGGTCGCGTACAGCCTTCGACACTTCCGGTGGAGATGGAGGTCGACTGGGTGAAATATTACAAATACTATTGATACTTCTCAATAAATCTGATCACATCATAACTTCAACAGTGGCTCCGGTGGGCCACTGTTAAAGTATATTCAGGTCCAAAACCATACCGAAACGGTGTTTGTTAATGCAACAGAACTAAAACTGAAACATTAACTAAAACCGTCTCAACGATTATGGATTGGATTATTGAAACTCTACGCAACAATCCCTCCATACCGATCTTCCTCACTATCGGTATCGGATTCTGGATAGGGCAATTAAAGTACAAGTCATTTTCCCTCGGCTCAGTGACCTCTGTGCTTCTTGTGGGTGTACTTATCGGACAATTGGATATTTCTATCCCCGGCCCTATCAAAAACGTATTTTTCCTTCTGTTTCTGTTCGCCATCGGCTATAGTGTAGGACCACAGTTTTTCCGCTCATTACGCGGCTCCGGACTAAAGCAAGTGTTCTTTGCCGTCATAGTATGCGTTCTGTGTCTGGTAGTCACTGTGATAACCGCTAAACTTGCGGGCTACAATATAGGTGAGACTATCGGATTATTCTCAGGAGCACAGACCATATCGGCAGTCATCGGAGTAGGCACCGACACTATGTCGGCGTTAGGCCTGTCAGCTGCAGATAAAAAAGCGTTTTCCGACATAATTCCGGTAGCATATGCGGTGACTTATGTATTCGGCACTATCGGATCCGCCTACCTTCTGGCTAATCTCGGTCCGTGGATGCTCGGCGGCATCAAGAAAGTAAAAGCCGACACAATGGCTCTCGAACAGGAGATGAACGAAAGTTCTCTCAAAGATGATCCTGCATATATCATAGCCAATCGCCCGGTAGCATTCCGCGCCTATAAAGCAGTAGCCGACTTTTTCGACACTCCACGCACCGTCGACGAGATCGAGCAGCACCTCAATGGTCTGGGACGCCGTCTGTTTGTAGAGCGTGTACGCCAGAACGGCAATGTGATCGATCCGAAACCCGACACCCGGATAAGCAAAAACGACGAGATCGTATTGAGCGGCCGACGCGAATTCATCGTTGAGGATGAAAGTTGGATAGGCCCCGAAGTAAACGATGCCGAACTGCTCAACTTCCCGGCCGAACAGATCAACGTGATGATTACCCGAAAGACAGTTGCCGGCATGACCGTAGACCAGCTACGCGCTCAAAAATACATGTATGGCATATCCATAAAGAACATCGACCGCGGAGGCACAACCATTCCGGTATTCGCCAAAACCATACTTGAACCGGGCGACACTCTCACCATCGTAGGTCTGCCGCAGGAAGTCAGCATTGCAGCTCCCCGCATGGGATATGTAGACCGTCCGACTACAAAGTCCAACCTCATACTTGTGGGTCTTGGCATAGCCATCGGATGTATATTCGGCGTGCTTTCAGTCAAAATCGGCAATGTACCGGTAAGCCTGAGCACAAGTGGCGGCGCACTGATCTCTGGTCTTGTTTTTGGATGGCTACGCTCGCGCAAGCCTTCTTTCGGAGGCATTCCGAGCTCTGCGGTATGGCTCCTAAACAATCTTGGTCTGAACATGTTTATCGCCGTTATAGGCATCACGTCAGGTCCGTCATTTGTAAGCGGCATCGAACAGGTAGGGTTCACAATGTTCCTCCTTGGCATCGTCTGCACATCAGTTCCATTGATTCTGGCCATAATAATCGGTGACAAATTTTTCAAGTTCCATCCGGCCGTCAACCTCGGATGCTGCGCCGGCAGCCGTACCACCACCGCATCCCTCGGAGCAATCCAGGATTCACTCGGATCGACACTTCCTGCCATGGGCTATACAGTAACTTACGCCATAGGAAATACACTGCTCATCATGTGGGGTGTGCTGATCGTACTGATAATGGCCTGATTACGCACCTGATACTTGAATACACAACTTAAACACATAAAACATTCTTTCCCTTTAAGACCCAAATTATGGACGACAAGAAAACCTTTAATCCGGAAAACCGCGACTATGAACTGCGACTGTCGAAAATGAGTCCGTTTGAAATCAAAAACGAGCTTATAAAACTTGCTCAGGACGACGCTCGTGAATCCACAGCCACATTCCTTAATGCAGGCCGTGGCAACCCCAACTGGATCGCAACCACTCCACGCGAAGCATTTTTCCTGCTCGGACAGTTCGGCATACAGGAATGCCGACGTGTATCGGATAATCCTATCGGCATAGCCGGCATTCCCTCTGTAAAAGAATGCGGAGACCGATTCCGCAAATTCCTTGCCGAAAACAAAGACAAAAACGGAGCCGAACTTCTGGAACAGACCTATGACTATCTGCTCAACAAACACAACTTCGACCCCGACTTGCTTGCACATGAATTCGCAGAAGCGGTAATCGGCGACCAATATCCCGTACCCGACCGCATACTCCGATCAACAGAAGCCATCGTACAGGACTATCTGCGTGAAGCCATGGGAGGTGCTCCCGACAACAAGGAAGTCTACGATCTGTTTGCCACCGAAGGCGGCACCGCCGGCATGTGCTACGCATTCGATTCCATCCAGGAAAACTTCCTTGTAAACAAAGGCGACAAGATGGCTCTGATGGTACCGGCATTCACGCCTTATATCGAGATACCGCAACTCGACCGATTCTCATTCGATGTTGTGAATATCAATGCCAACAAGGTGCAGCACGACGGTTATCACACCTGGCAATATCCACCCGAAGAGATAGAAAAACTGCGAGATCCATCGATCAAGATGCTCTGCATCATAAATCCCAGCAATCCGCCATCCTACACACTTGCCCCTGAAGTACGCGAGCAGCTAATAGACATTGTGTCGAAAGACAATCCGAATCTGATGATAGTGACCGATGATGTCTACGGCACATTTGTCAAGGACTTCCACTCCCTGATGTATGATCTGCCCTACAACACCATGTGTGTATATTCATTTTCAAAATACTTCGGAGCCACTGGCTGGCGTCTTGCCGTGTGCGCCATTCGCCAGAATAATGTGTTCGACGACATGATCGAAAAACTTCCGGAAGATAAAAAAGCGGCTCTGCGCAAACGCTACGGCTCGTTGTCGCTTGATCCCGACAAGATCAAATTCATAGACCGTATGGTGGCCGACTCACGTCTGGTAGCACTCAACCACACCGCAGGGCTGTCAACACCCCAACAGATGCAGATGACTCTTATGGCATCGTTCTGCCTGCACGACGACGGCAGCTACAAGCGTACGATGATGAACACCATAAAAGATCGCCTGGAAGCCCTCTGGAGCACCACCGGCTTCACTCTTCTCGTAGACCCGCTGCGCGCAGGCTACTATTCGGAAATCGACATCATGATATGGGCCAAGAAATTCTATGGCGACGACTTTGCAAAGTACATGCAAGACAACTACGTGCCGCTCGACTTTGTGATCCGTCTGGCCAACGAGACGGCCGTGGTACTGCTCAATGGCGATGGATTCGACGGACCCGCATGGTCTGTACGCGCATCTCTCGCCAATCTCAATGAGTCGGATTATCTGAAAATAGGCACTGCTATCAGAAAGCTTCTTGACGAATACCACACACGGTATCTCGCCCGGAAGGAATAGACATACCGGACCATAAAGATCATCCCGCAACAATCCGCTTCCTGTCGCCATATCATGGCAGGAGGCGGATTTGTCTGTTAATAATTGTCATCCTCAAAACAATGTGTGCGAAGCTATTGTTAATTATGTGTAATTATTCATATTCCAATGATGTATAATATCTATATTTGGATTCGATAATAACGACAAGTATTCATCACATCACAATCATAAATAGAAATGAAAAGAATCAGTAAATTTCTTGTCATAAGGAAACGCACCCTTGCATTAATACTTGCAGCTGTGGCAATAGCAGGTGTCGCCATATACTTGGTAGTAAAGAACTGGCCCGAACCAGAAGCTGAAATACCTATTGTCCAAGTGACACCTGTGGTGCAGGAAGATGTAGAAATATACGGCGAATATGTGGGCCGAGTACGGGCACAGCAATTTGTAGAAGTTCACGCACGAGTGGAAGGATATCTTGAAAACATGCTTTTTGAGGAAGGCACTTATGTGGAAAAGGGACAGACTCTTTTCGTCATAAACCGAGGACAATACAAGGCAAAAGCCGACCGTGCCAAGGCTCAGCTACAAAAAGACGAAGCGCAGGAACAGCAGGCCAAGCGCCAGCTCGAACGTATCCGTCCGCTCTATGAGCAGAATGCCGCCTCTCGTCTGGATCTGGACAACGCTGTGGCCGCATACGAGACCGCCAAGGCTGCCGTGGAGATGAGCAAAGCCGATCTGTCGCAGGCCGAACTTGAGCTTGGCTACACCACTGTCACCTCCCCTCTTTCAGGACACATCAGCGAGCGACATGTCGACGTAGGTACGCTCGTCGGCCCCGGCAACAAGTCTCTGCTTGCCACCATAGTCAAGAGCGACACCGTGCTCGTGGATTTCAGCATGACTTCACTCGACTACCTCAACAGTAAGGAACGTAATGTGGAAATAGGCCAGCAGGACACCACCCGCTCATGGCAACCCAACGTGACCGTGACACTTGCCGACAACACCATATATCCGTACAAAGGTCTTGTGGATTTCGCAGAGCCGCAGGTCGATCCGCACACAGGCACTTTTTCTGTCCGCGCCGAACTGCCCAATCCATCCCGCGAGCTTCTGCCCGGTCAGTTCACTAAAGTGAAACTTCTGCTTGATGTGAGAGAAAACGCTACCGTGGTACCGGCCAAAGCCATAATAATGGAAAAAGGCGGCGCATACATATATGTGCTCCGGCAGCGCGACTCCACAGTAGAGAAACGCTTCATCGAGCTCGGACCTGAATTCGAGAACAATGTAGTGGTAGAGCGCGGTCTTGAACCGGGCGAACTTATTGTCGACGAAGGTTATCACAAATTGTCGGCTGGAGCCAAAGTGCGTGTTTCGGAGGGCACTAAATAGTCATGAAAGTATCATTTTTCATAGACCGTCCGGTATTCTCCATCGTAATATCCATACTGATAGTCATACTGGGCATAATCGGTCTGACAGCACTGCCTATAGACCAATATCCACAGATAACACCCCCTGTGGTAAGAATCAGCGCATCGTATCCCGGTGCCAGTGCGCTGACTGTGTCGCAAGCCGTGGCAACCCCTATCGAACAGGAGCTCAACGGCACCCCGGGAATGCTGTATATGGAGTCGACGAGTTCCAATTCAGGAGCATTCTCGGCAACTGTGACATTCGATATATCCTCAAGCGCCGACCTTGCCGCCGTAGAGATACAGAACCGTGTAAAACTGGCCGAATCGCGTCTGCCTGCCGAGGTGGTCCAGAACGGTATCTCTATCGAGAAGCAGGCTCCAAGCCAGCTACTCACGATATGCCTCACATCGTCGGATCCGAAATTCGACGAGATATATCTGAGCAATTTCGCCACCATAAACGTGCTCGACCTTCTGCGACGCATTCCCGGCGTCGGCCGTGTGTCGAACATTGGCAGCCGCTACTATGCCATGCAGATATGGCTTCAGCCGGACAAGTTGGCCAATCTCGGTCTTACGGTAGCCGACATACAGAAGGCACTGAAGGACCAGAACCGCGAATCGGCAGCCGGTGTGCTCGGACAGCAGCCTGTGAAAGGACTTGACATCACGGTGCCTATCACCACACGCGGACGCCTGTCGTCGGTGAGCGAGTTTGAAGAAGTTGTAGTCAGAGCCAATCCCGACGGCTCTCTGATACGCCTGCGCGACGTGGCCCGCATATCACTTGAAGCTCAAAGCTACAACACCGAGAGCGCGATCAACGGTGCCAATGCCGCAGTCCTCGCCATCTACATGCTACCCGGCGCCAATGCCATGGAGGTTGCCGACAGAGTGAAAGAAGCCATGAAGGAGATAAGCGAGAACTTTCCTGAAGGGATGAGCTACAGCATACCGTTTGACATGACCACCTACATATCCGAGTCGATCAACGGTGTGTATCACACATTGTTTGAAGCATTGGTGCTGGTGATACTTGTGGTGTATCTGGCGCTACAAAGCTGGCGTGCCACCATAATACCGCTTGTGGCCGTACCGATATCGCTCATAGGCACATTCGGATTCATGCTCCTGTTTGGTTTTTCTCTCAACATGCTCACATTGCTCGGCCTCGTGCTCGCCATAGGCATAGTGGTGGACGACGCCATAGTTGTAGTGGAGAATGTCGAACGAGTTATGCACGAAGAGGGCCTGTCGGCCTACGAAGCCACCAAGAAAGCCATGCAAAGCCTTACGAGTGCCATCATAGCCACATCGCTCGTGCTTGCGGCAGCGTTTCTTCCAGTCAGTTTCCTCAGCGGAATCACCGGTCAGCTTTATCGCCAGTTCACGATCACCATCGTGGTATCGGTGCTACTGTCGGCAGTGGTGGCTCTGACACTCAGTCCGGTAATGTGTTCCAAACTGCTGCGTCATGAAGATCCCGATAAAAAGAAAAACGTGGTGTTCGCTCGCATCAACAGATGGCTCGGCAAGGGCAATAATAAATACATCTCGCTTGTGCGCAAATCGCTACATCACCGCCGCCGCATGCTATCGGCATTCGGACTGATGATCGTGGCCATATTCATAATCAACCGTCTGATGCCTTCAAGCTTCATGCCCATAGAAGACCAGGGATACTTCAAAGTGGAACTCGAACTTCCCGAAGGAGCCACTCTGGAGCGTACACGCACCATCACCGAACGTGCCGTGGGATATCTTATGGAAAATCCGGCCGTGGAATACGTACAGAGTGTGGCCGGCAGCAGTCCGCGTGTCGGCAGCAACCAAAGCCGATCGGAACTCACAGTGATACTAAAGCCATGGGACGACCGTTCCGGCCAGACCGTGAGCAGCATAATGGCGCAAGTAAAAAAAGACATGTCCGAATATCCGGAATGCAAAATATATCTGTCGACTCCTCCTGTGATTCCCGGCCTTGGTTCTTCAGGCGGCTTTGAACTTCAGGTCGAAGCCCGAGGCGATGCATCTCTGGCCGATCTGTCGGCAGCCGTGGACACCATGATGCACTACGCTTCGATGCGCAAGGAGATCACCGGACTGTCATCGTCGCTTCAGGCCGAGATACCGCAGCTCTACTTCGATGTCAACCGCGACAAAGCAAAATTTGCAGGCGTGCCTCTGGCTGATGTGTTCTCCACCATGAAAGCTTATACGGGAGCCGTCTATGTCAACGACTTCAATATGTTTAACCGCGTGTATCGCGTCTATATCCAGGCCGAGGCTCCATACCGCGAGCATAAAGAGAGTATCGGACTCTTTTTCGTACGCGGAGCCGACGGATCCATGATACCGCTCACGGCACTCGGCACCTCATCATACACCACAGGTCCGGGCAGCATAAAGCGCTTCAATATGTTTACCTGCGCCACACTGCGTGGCGAAGCAGCCCGAGGATACAGTTCAGGACAGGCCATGAAGGTTATGGAAGAGATAGCAGCCGAGCATCTTCCGTCTAATATCGGCATCGAATGGAGCGGTCTGTCGTATCAGGAAAAGAAAGCCGGCGGCCAGACCGGACTTGTGCTCACACTCGTAGGCATATTCGTATTTCTGTTTCTCGCAGCCCTCTACGAAAGCTGGACCGTGCCTGCAGCCGTGATGCTGTCACTTCCGGTGGCGGCCTTGGGTGCCTATCTCGGACAATGGGTATGCGGACTTGAAAACGATGTGTATTTTCAGGTAGGCCTGGTCATGCTCGTGGGCATGGCTGCAAAAAACGGCATCCTCATAGTGGAATTTGCCAAAGAGCAGACCGAGCGCGGCATGTCGGCCACACGCGCCGCCCTGCATGCTGCCCGACTCAGATTCCGCCCGATCCTCATGACTTCGCTTGCATTTATCCTCGGCATGGTGCCGATGGTTATCGCCTCCGGCGCCGGATCGGCAAGCCGTCAGTCGATAGGCACAGGAGTATTTTTCGGAATGCTTGCCGCTGTAACGGCAGGTATAGTGCTTGTACCGTTTTTCTATGTTCTGATACTGCATGCACGTGGCAAACGCCGTATGCACCTTCCATTCAAATCAAAAAAAATCAACGCCCGATGAAATTCTCTACGATAATACCGGCCATCCTGCTCACACTTCTGGCCGCATCATGCAAACTCGGACATAAATATTCGCGACCGGACATAAACATGCCTGCCGAATATTCGCCTCTGCCTGACGACACCATATCCATAGCCGAACTGCAATGGTGGGAGGTATATCCTGACACCATACTGCAGTCGCTAATCACAAAAGCTCTCACCAACAACAAAACACTTCTCATGGCCGATGCACGCATCGATGAACTCGCTGCCCAATACCGTGTGGCGCGTGCCGATATGCTGCCTGTGATAAGCGGCAGCGCATACGTGCAGAAGGAAGGGCTCAACTATGGCGGTGACAACTTCAAAAACGACCCGGAGAATGGCCTGAAACTCACTGTGTCGTGGGAGGTGGATCTATGGGGCAATCTTCGATGGGCCAAAGACCGCGGGAAAGCACAGATGATGGCTGCCATGGAGAATATGCACGCTGTGCGCATGAGTCTGGTGGCTCAAGTGGCACAGGCCTATTTCGAACTGGTGGCTCTCGACAACGAATATGACATTGTGCGCCAGACTCTGGCTGCACGAGCCGAGGGTGTGCGTCTCGCCCGTCTGCGCTTCGAAGGCGGACTCACATCGGAAACTCCGTTCAGACAGGCAGAGGTGGAATATGCCCGCACTGCCACCTATATTCCTCAGCTTGAACGCAGCATAGAGCTGAAAGAAAACCAGATATCTTTCCTACTCGGCGAATACCCCTCATCGATTCCACGTACTTCGTTCAATCCGGATGTACATCTACCCGAGGCTCTGCCGGTGGGCATCCCTTCGGATCTGCTCAAACGCCGTCCCGACATACGCATGGCCGAGCAGGAACTCATAGCGGCAAACGCCGAGATGGGGATGGCCTATACCAACCGTTTTCCCAGGCTTACGCTGACAGCTACCGGCGGTCTGGAAAGAGTTCAGCCATTTCCTGAAATCGCCCATGCATTTTCTAAGTGCCGGACTGCTTGGCCCGGTATTGGACATGGGACGTCGCCAAAGCACTTACCGCGCGAAACAGGCCGCTTACCAACGCCAGTGCATCGCATACGACCAGGCGGTATTGACGGCCTTCAATGATGTGCGACAAGCCATCATCACGTTCAGGAAAGTTCAAGACATCTACACTACCTGGAAGCAGCTTGAACAAGCAGCCAAAGCCAACGTAGATCTCGCCCGACTACAATACATCAACGGTGTGATAAGCTACATAGATGTGCTTGACGCCCAGCGAAGCTATTTTGACGCCCAGATAGGACTGAGCAATGCGATACGCAACAAGCAACTGAGTCTTGTGACTCTCTACAAGGCTCTCGGCGGGGGATGGCAGTAGCACTATAAAAAAACGGCGGCAAAATCACTTGCCGCCGTTTTTTGTTATTGGATTTTGATGGTGGAACGCCTCTATCAGAAACGCGTAGGAGGGAGGGTGTTGCCTG
>CAJTQH010000064.1:7833-12189 GCA_910578305.1 uncultured Muribaculaceae bacterium | reverse complement strand
GAATTTCGGTCTTGGCGGGGGCGATTCGTGTGAAATGCGAGGGCAAGGATGCTGTCTCTTCTGGGTGAGTGCGCGCGATTTTGGTAGTTGTGGGATAAAAAATGTCGCGGCCCGGAAGGGTCGCGACATTTGATATGGGTTGAATGCAGGCGTGCCTACGGTCAATTACTTAACAAGGATTTTGGTAACTTCTGTTCCCTGACGACGTACATAAATGCCGGGGGTAAGGTTGTCGGCGTTGACGCGGATACCCTGCAGATTGTAATATTCAACGGGGGCGTCGGAGTTGTCCACAACAACATCGTCTACACCGGCAGAACCGTTGTTGTCTTCCACATACGTTACATTTACGCATGCAATACGCGTGGCGGCACCAAGCGTCATGGTGAATTCATTTACCAATGAGGTGGCAGGAGCTTTCCAAGTCTTAGCGCTCCAGGTACCATCGGCAGGTACACAGGTTATGGTAGTGGCCCATGAAGTACTACCTGATACCTGAAGGAATTCTACTTCGGTGATCTTGTAACCGTTTTCGACGAGCTTCAGAGTAACGACATTGTTTTTGTAGCAACGAACATCGTTTCCATTGGTTTCTTTCCACCATTTCGGGTCAGTAGAGCCTTCACCCTTAGATATGGATAACTGTACCGGGCCATTGGTGAAGTTAACACCGTTGAGGTCGTTTACACCGCCATCGGTGGTAACCTCATTGTTGATAGCGATTTCTTTGTTGTCGGCGATCTCAAGTGCATTGCCTCCTTCACGGAAGTCTATCATGGCTTTATGAGAGCCCTCTACGTAGAGGGTATATGTGGCGGTAGCCACATCGCTGTCGAGCATGCCGTCCTTGATGGCAATGGCCTTGATGGTAACAGGTTCGGTGAATGAGATGGGGCCTGTGTATTTCTGTGAATCGACTGTAGGAGTCTCATTTTCGGTAGTGAAGTAGATGGAAGCTCCTTCGGTGGCGCATTCGATAGTGATGACGTCGCCGGCTTTCAGTTCGCTGCCATCCTCAGGAGTAAATACCGGAGTAGCAACAGTCTCCATAACCTGACCGCCTTCAAACTTGATGGGGTTGATCTGGATAGTAGTGGCAGATGCCGTCTTGTAGAGGCTTACAAAGCCATAAACGGTGAAACCGTCGCCTTCGGGCACTTCAAGAACGTCATTGTAAGTCGCATTGGTAAACACGTTGCGGAGTGTGCAAGTAGTGCCGTTGGCATCGGTGGCGGTGTAATTGGGAGCTGTAGCAGCAACAATGCTCACACCTTCAATACGGATGTACTGATTGACCATGTCGGTACCGAGATCTTCGAAGCTCTCCACTTCAATAGGATCGACGGGGGTGCCGGCAGTTTTCTCTCCGATGGCTGTGGGCAGGATTTCGGGTATGCCATACTGATCCTTATATGTACCGGATATGAAGCTGTAGACGTCGCCATTGGTCACAGACGTCACACCGTCGATGTTTCCGTAAGAGAGCAGATAGGATCCGGCATTGTCCTTGATCCACATGTATGAGCCATTCTTATATATGGCAGTGACAGGAGTATTGATCTTTGTGATATCAGTGTTTGCCATCTGAATGAACGTGGCAATATCGGATACAGTGTTGGGCTTAATAACCTTTGTGGTAACAGGGCTGTCCTTGCCGTTGAGAACCGCTATGGCCTTAACTGTGGTGACACCTGTAATGGCAAACGGTGCGGTGTATTTTGTAGCTGCTGAAGTGGGGACGGATTCGTCGACAGTATAATAGATGTCGGCACCGTCGGCCTGAGAAATGCTGACCATGTTGTTGTCGCCAAGAGCTATGACGGGAGCGGCAACAGAACCGGCTTCAGCCACGCCATAATAGCTCACGGACTTAACGGCACAGAAGCCATTGTTGGAAGCGGAAGCACAGTCGAACACAAGGCGATAATAGCAGTTGGCCTTAGGAGCGGATACAGGAATGTCCACATCAATAACCGTAGCCTGAGCAGTGGGATTGGTGTAAGAGGCGGTGTATTCAGTGTAAGAGCCATCGGCAAACTCAAGGTTTTCACAAACCTGAAGTTTCAGGGAGTTAAGCTTGTATTTGTCGGCAGTCTTCATATAAGGTATCATCTTGACAGATACCTTGTCGACAGCAGCAGAAATGGCAAAGTTGGTAGTGATGCGGGCAACAGAAGTATTCTCTTTTCTACCACAACGGATATCATTCCATGTCGTATTGTTCTGATTGTTGTTGAAATTCTCAACAGTCCAAGTGTTAGGGTCATCAGGCACACCAAGCAGCCATGACATGGTGTATGAGCTAACTTTGGATTTTTGATTTGCGACAACGGTAGTTATCGAAACCACAGGATCCTGAGCAGACGCCGCAAGCGTGAACAGGGAAGTCAATAATAGTAAAATTTTCCTCATAAATATAGTTTATTAGTGAATAATCCAATGTGCAAAGATAGTAATTAAAGATTTGATGTGAAACAGTAATATTTACATTTTTTCATAATAAAAACCGGATTGTACAAAAAATGTAAAATCCGGCTTTTATAATATTGAAATTATACTCAAATCAATCAGTCTTTACGTACAGGCAATTCCTGCGGATGAACGGGAGTCTTGGGACGCTCAATGCCATCGCGCTGGAGCAATGCGTCGATGGTGGGATCCTGTCCACGGAAACGGCGATAGAGTTCGGCCGGATGCTCCGTGCCGCCACGCATGAGAATCTGTGTGCGGAACTCGTCGGCGCTCTTGCGGTCGAATATGCCATTCTCAAGGAATTTTGCAAACGCATCGGCATCAAGAACTTCGGCCCATTTGTAGCTGTAATATCCAGCGGCATAGCCACCACCGAAGATGTGACTGAACTGGGGCGATGTCATGGAGCCTTCTATAGGCTCGAACATCTGCACAGACTCACCGGCAGCATTTTCGAATGCAGCGGCATCATCGACCGGCTCGGTAATGGTGTGCCATGCCATGTCGACAAGGCCAAAGTTGAGCTGACGCAGACAGGCATAGGCGGCACCAAACTGTGACGAAGCTATGATCTTGTCGACCAACGACTGAGGTATGGGGTCGCCGGTGATATAATGGCGTGCAAATCCATCAAGGAACTCCTTCTGAGTAAGATAGTTTTCATTGAACTGCGATGGCAGCTCCACAAAATCACGATAGACGTTGGTACCTGACAAGGACGCGTAGCGGGAATCGGCAAGAAGTCCATGAAGCGCATGACCGAACTCATGAAGGAATGTCTCCACTTCATATGGAGTGAGCAGCGAAGGCTTGGTGCCTGTGGGCTTGGTGAAATTCATCACAATGGACACATGCGGGCGGGAATTTACGCCATCGGCAGTAGTCCACTGCGGCTTAAACTCCGTCATCCATGCACCCGGACGCTTGCTTTCGCGCGGGAAGAAGTCAGTGTAAATGACACCGAGATATGAGCCGTCGGCATCCTTTACCTCAAAAGCCTTTACGTCGGGATGATAAACGGGAATGTCGCCACGCTCCTCAAAAGTAAGGCCATAGAGCTTGGTGGCAAGACCAAACACACCGTCGATCACATTGTTGAGTTCGAAATAGGGACGCATGGACTCTTCGTCGTAGTCGTACTTGGACTGCTTTAGTTTGTTGGAGTAGTAGCTGTAGTCCCACGGTTTCAACTCGATGGTGTCGCCGTCGGCGCGCACTGAAGCGGCAAAAGCAGAGATCTCGGCAAACTCCTTCTGCTGGGCCGGACGATAGGCATCGCGAAGTTCGTTGAGCAGTTTATAGACATTTTTGGGATTCTCAGCCATGGTATTCACCAGCGAATAATCGGCATAAGTGGGATAGCCAAGAAGATTGGCCATCTGACGACGCTTGTCGGCAATCTGCTTGAGCACCTCGATATTGGAATATTCGCCCGAAGTGTTGCGACCCGTGTAAAGACGATACATCTTCTCGCGAAGATCCTCGCGATCGGAATATTTCATGAACGCCATGTAGGTGGGCTGGGCAAGAGTGAACAGGTACTCCCCTTCACGGCCTTTTTCTTTAGCAGCAAGAGCGGCGGCCTCCACTACCCCTTCGGGGAGACCCGAAAGATCGTCGGCTGTGAGCCATATCTCATAGGTGTTGAGCTCTTTGAGCACATTCTGTCCGAATTTTGTGGACAGTTCGCTAAGATCGGCATTGAGCTTGCGGTATGCCTCACGGTCGTCGCCCTGAAGCAAAGCTCCGTTACGGGCAAAGCTATCGTAGGTGCGCTTGAGCAACATGCTGTCTTCGGTATCGAGATTGTACTGATCGCGATGTTCCCACACATATTTCACTCGTTCCCACAAGCGTGTGTTGAGCGCAATAGCTGTGGAATAT
>CAJTQH010000064.1:0-7823 GCA_910578305.1 uncultured Muribaculaceae bacterium | reverse complement strand
CTTAGGAGTGACGCGCATGGAAATTTCCATCATTTCATCGTCGGAAAGTGCCGACAGAAGCGGGTCGAATATGTATAGCACTCGGTCGAGATCTTTTCCGGAATTTTCGAGCGCCACAATAGTGTTGTCAAAATCGGGAACAGCACGATTATTGCATATTGCCTCTACCTCGGCCAGGCCGAGAGAAATGCCACGATCGATGGCCGGCTCATAGTCGGCGGTGCCAATGCTATGGAAAGGCACCGTGCCATGTGGCGTGTCAAACTTGCTAAACAGCGGATTTTCAGCTTGTGTCATAAGTGAAATCAATGTAAATACTGCTACTAAAATACGTTTCATATCAATTGGTTGTATAAAAGCTACGTTAAGCGGAAGGCTCCTGCTATGTGCGCTCGATGGCATCGGCCACAATGTCGATCATGTCAGTGTCGACTCCGGCATGAAGCAGATGAGCACGATCGGTCTGAATCTTAGACCACACTTCCTGCACATCGGACTTATCGGCGGCAAGACGGTAATACTCAAGGGCATCCTTATATCGCGCCATGGCCATATATAGATGTCCGACATTGAGACAGTCGGTCATTGAAACATCGGGTGTCTGCAACAGGCGCTGATAGTAGTCGAGGCTACGGTTGTAGTCGCCGGTGAGGAACAGGCACCATGCTATGGGGCGTAGTGCTTTGGAAGAATCGGGCGTATGGAAT
This sequence comes from uncultured Muribaculaceae bacterium, assembly GCA_910578305.1. Classification (GTDB taxonomy): domain Bacteria; phylum Bacteroidota; class Bacteroidia; order Bacteroidales; family Muribaculaceae; genus Paramuribaculum. Next base: position 7,116 of record CAJTQH010000064.1, on the reverse strand, counting down.
TCAACTTTAAAGTATTGCTTCAACGCTCCGGCATAATCGCCAAGTTCGAGATAACAATGGCCGGTGCTGAGTGCCACACCCATATCATCGGGCTTAGCCGCGGCAACACGGAGGTAATAATCAAGAGCCCGCCTTACATCGCCAAGCTGGCGGTAACACTGCGCCATGCGCCGAAGAGTCCAGAGGCTGTCGGGGCGCAAGAACTCGCTTTTGGAATACATATCGACGGCGTCCTCGATGCGTCCGGTCTGTTGCAGGCAATAGCCCGCTTTCTGATACATCTGTGCCGTGGGCGCACCACGAGTTATGAGTGTATCGAAAAGTTCGAGTGCTTCATTGTAATATCCGCGCTTGAAATAGAATTCGGCCACGACTGTCAGAGCGTCATTGTCGTCAAAATACGGCTCAAGCATCGGTATTGCAGCCAGATTGACCGGAGAGGCAAACGGCTTGGGAAATTCTCCACACCGACGGTAAAGCCGGAAAAAACGATACAGGTCCTGTACATACTTATTCAAGATATTGCGACGAGATCTCAACTCGGGATTCAGCTCAGAATTGTGCAATTCGGCGAGATTGACCTCGCTGACCTTGAACTGCTGCAACATCATGCGTCGCTGAGACGAGGGAATGCGCTCGAGCGACAGAAGGATGGAGTATTTATCGCTGTCGCACATCATAGGAGACAGATTGATGAGCTCGCCGATATCGCCAGCCGAATCGCCGAGGAGCGAGCTGACAGATGTGTTGTCAAGATAGAAGGGCAAGAACCAGTTGGAAACGGAAGAGAAGAACGGGAATGACTTAAGATGGGCAAATGTGCTCATCATCACATCGCCGCCGTCGGCCTGTATGTCGTTCAATTCCTTCAACTTATCGGCAAGACCTGACTTCTCGAACATCTCGGCCCATTCGGGATTTTCGTCGGCCAAAAGTTCTTCGGGGCTTTCGGCTTTAGACATAGACTTTTCGATATCGGGCCGCATCTTCATCATCTGCGGCAGGACTTCGTCGTTGAGTGTGCGGGATATACGCTCGGTGTCACGCGTGCGCACAAGTTCCATAAAGGCCATTTTAAGATCGGCTTTCCACGAGGGCTTTTCGGCCATAGACTCAAACACCGATCGGAACCTACGACCCGAAAGAGACTTGCGGTGCATCCACATGGACAGCATCAGCGCACCAAGAGCCTTGACCTCCATGGCCGGGTATGAGCCGAGATACAGCTCGCCCATGAGCACGAACCTACGCTCGTCGTAATATTCAAGCGCACCCAAAAATACCGCAGACAAAAGCAGTTCCTTGAACCAAGAAGGCAACGTCTCATCGGATAGCGCCGCACGCAAGGACGACTCATCGTCCATGGAAAGCGGATAACTGGCCCACACGAGATTGAAAATACGATCGGCAAGTCGCTCGGTATCTTCTCTCAAGCTGCCTGTAGCCGAGGCATTGCGGAACGGATTGCCCAGCATAGCCAGCCCCATCTTAGAGGTGAGTTCGCAGTAACGGTCAAGCAAACCGGAGATGGACGAGTCTGACTGCAGGGCCTCATAGCGGAGTACGCTAAAGTATTGACGGGGAGAATCATCGACAAGCGACAGGCGGATTATAGATGACGCAACACAGCGTATGTCGGAAGAGATCTCGTCGATTACACGCTTACGCTCAGGATCTTCTGCTCCGTCAAGAGCGTAACGGCTCAGATAGCCATAGCTCTCGCGCAAGGTGTCAATGCGTCGCGAAATGTCCCACGGTGCTTTGACTGCCATGGCCATGGCGCTGAGATGAGATAAGGCAAGTGAATAGCGATGCTCCTCAAGAGCCTTACGCACAAGATTATATGTAGGGGTCAGATTAAGATTCATAATATTACAAAATTACTCATTATTATTTACAAAATCCATGCCAAACTGATATTATGTGGATTATTTATGGATTTTTACTAATTTTGCCGATATGATAGCATTTGATGATAATACATGGCTATGGATCGACGCCCACATAACAGATAATCCTGACAAGCTGAGGCTTAAATATGCATCGGATCCGACACTTAACGATGCTGTCAACCAAATAGACTGTCGGCAGAGGACTGCATCAAAATTAGCTGTCACGCTGACCAACAAACGATTCAGATTTCCATCGACAATATCGGCAGAACAATGTACGGGCGACGCAATAGCTTCGATACACGCCAAGATGATAACCAGAGGGAGCAAAGTGCTTGACATGACATGCGGACTTGGCATAGACACATTTCATATAGCCACCGGTGCCGCACACGTCACAGCGTGTGAAATCAATGCGGAATATGCTGAGGTGGCTGAATACAATGCCCGCACGACAGGGCTTGAAAATGTAAAAATACTGAACACCGACAGCGTGGAGTATCTGCACTCATTGCCCGACGACTCATACGACTGCATATTCATAGATCCGGCACGCAGAGGAGAGCATGGTGAACGTGTATTTGCAATAGACCGCTGCACACCCAATGTCACCTCAATACTGCCCAAAATGCTGTCAGTGGCGCCGATTGTCATAATAAAGGCTTCGCCTATGCTCGACGTGAGCCACACAATAGCTTCACTAACCAATGTGGCGAAAGTAACGGCCATCGGCACTGACCGCGAATGCAAAGAACTTGTCATAGAGTGTCGGCGCAACCATACCGAACAGCCAATACTGTCGGCAATGACCATTCTTGGAAACGTAACTGCGAACGAAACTACGACGATCGAGTTCACTCAAGAGGACGAAAACAATGCCATGCCCGAGACTGCCCCCCCGGTAGCGGGCGGATGGATATACGAACCGTATGCTCCGGTACTGAAGATTGCTCCATTCAGATATCTGTGTGAGAAGTTCGGAGCCACAAAACTCGATGTGAACACCCATTTGTACACCGCCGCCACTCCACTACCCGGATTTCCGGGGCGCGAGATGAGAATAACTGAGGTTCTGGATATGAATAAACGCAATATGCGCGATCTGTCGAAACGATATCCGTGTATCGATGTCACCACCCGCAATCTTCCAATAAAAGCAGCCGAACTGACTGCACGGCTCAAAGTAAAGCCGAGCGGTCGGCTAAGACTGTTCGGCTGTACATGTCAGCAACTCGGACGAATCATGATAGTGACCGAGCCGTAGAATATCAAGTCGCAATATACGCTATTTCTGCATGATTCTGGCGAGCGACCGCTTGTCTTCACGTTCCTTGATGGACTGACGCTTGTCGTACTCCTTCTTACCGCGACCTATGCCAATGACCATTTTAGCAAGCCCCCTGTCGTTGATAAACACTCGCAAGGGAACTATAGTCATGCCTGATTCCTTGCCGCATTTGGCAAGTTTGGCAATCTCTTTTTTATTAAGAAGCAATTTCCGGTCGCGTCGGGCCTCATGATTGTTGTATGTGCCATAAAAATATTCGGCAATATACATATTCTTTATCCATACACCACCTGCGGCCACATAACAGAATGTGTCAACAAGACTTGCCTTGCCCTGACGAATCGATTTTATCTCCGTACCAGTAAGCACTATGCCGGCGGTGAATGTATCAGTTATGGCATAGTCAAAGTTGGCTCTACGATTCTTTATGTTGACTTCAGAAAATTTCATCAGGTCTGCGGTATTATCAGATTAAACAAATATTGCAATAAATATGGCGGCATAACAATGGTAAAAATTATCAACATGAGAAATTTTCCGACACCGCCGAAACTGATGCCCAGATATCGGAGCGCTCGCCACATAATGTATACAGCATAAACCGGCATCACATACACCAGGGACAATTCGACAGGAATACAATTTTGCAATACATCGATAAGTGCCAGTAGCCCTACTCCATAGGCTATGAATGTGTGACATCGTGAAATGCTGAGTTCGCCTTCGATGCATACGGGCAGATATAGCGTGAAAAAAAACAGTGCACAGAAATATGTGGCAAAATACTTTATAAAGCACACAATCATCTGCTCGATAAAGGCCGCAACCGACACTTCCACCACATAAAACGCACGAACCCATACGGTCAGAGCCGTAAAGGCCAGAAAAGGCAATAGACCATGCGTCAGCAGTCTGCGTGGATCAAAGCAGTCGGCCGCGATATCTTCCCACCCTTTAAGCGGAGCCAGTATCAACTGACACAGATCTCTAAGATAATATAGTACAAACATATCGGTGGTCCCAGAAATGCGATCAGCAGTCAACAGCTCCTATAAGTTCGTTTATATCGCTTACATTATGGCGAATGCAGTAATCTTCTATATAGTCGACTATCTTCACAGTCACTGCCGGATCTATGAAATTGGCGGTGCCTACCTCGATAGCAGTGGCTCCAGCAAGAATGAATTCAAGTGCATCTCGGCCGTTCATGATGCCTCCGAGTCCGATGACTGGTATGGATACAGCTTTGGCCACCTGCCAGACCATACGCACGGCAACAGGACGTACGGCAGGCCCTGACAGACCACCTGTGACTGTAGACAGACACGGACGCCTACGCTCTACATCTATAGCCATGCCCATAAGCGTATTTATGAGCGACACCGCATCAGCACCTTCACCCTCTACAGCCCGAGCTATCTCTGTGATATCTGTAACATTCGGCGAGAGTTTAACGATAACGGTACCGGGAAAAGCCCCGCGAACAGCCTTGGCTACCGATGCCGCGCCGGCCGCAGTAGTACCAAACGCCATACCTCCCTGCTTCACATTTGGACATGAGATATTTATCTCCACAGCCTGAATATCGGTATTATCGGCAAGCCGTCGACACACCTCGGCATAATCTTCAGGTCTGGCACCGGACACATTTACAATAGGCACCGATCCATAAGCCGAAAGTCCGGGATATATCTCTTTTATGAAATAATCCACGCCTTTGTTCTGAAGGCCCACAGCATTGAGCATGCCCGACGGAGTTTCTGCCATACGAGGGTAAGGATTGCCCTGACGGGGTTCAAGAGTGGTGCCTTTCACAATATAACCGCCAAGACGGTCAAGCGAAATAAAATCGGCAAATTCCTCGCCATATCCGAATGTTCCGGAAGCCGTGAGCACCGGATTTTTAAGTGCAAGCTTCCCTATATTTACATTAAGATTCACCATGTCAGTTGATTGATATTAAAAACAGGACCCTCAGTACATACACACACATTACCCTTCACGGTATTTTCCACACAACACAGACACGCGCCAAGACCACAAGCCATCATGTTTTCGAGCGAGACCTCGCATTCCGAACCTATCTCACGAGCTTTTGCCGCCACAGCCTTCATCATCGGAGCAGGACCACAGCAATAAATCAGATCCCACTGTTTCGAAAGAACCGAGTTGTGGGTTACAAGACCATGCTCGCCATACGATCCGTCGTCGGTAGATATATGAACAGGGCCTACCGCCGACAGCAATTCGACCTCAAGAAGATCGGTCTTGGAGCGTGCTCCGATCAGATATTCCGGAGCATAACCCATACATGCCAATTCATATCCCAGATAGTAAAGCGGCGCGATGCCTACCCCTCCTCCGGCAAGCAGCAGTCTGGATGCTTTATCGGCAGGCCTGCCAAAACCGTTTCCAAGAGGCATTATTAGATTCAGAACGGCACCGGCTTCAGTATCACACAGCGCGTTTGTTCCATCGCCGGCTCTTCGTATAAGCAGCCACAGCTCATTGCGTTCCTTGTCTATAAAATTGATGGAGATTGGACGGCGCAAAAATGTGGAACGGCTTGATGGAACCGCAATCTGGACAAACTGTCCGGGTTCGGCAGATGGCAGTAACGAACCATCGGCCGGAGTCAGCTTCAACAATGTATACAGATTGTGTAACGGCACTCGCTCCACAATCCGGCAGTCTATTATGACTTTCTTTTCGGATTTATCCATATCAGACATAAGTGTGAAAGGGTTTATTTACTGCAAAGTTAGCTAATAAAGCATTAAGATGCAAAAAGGCCTCGCATCAATTGACGATGCAAGGCCTTTTATGTGATGATTCACCTAAAATCAGATCCAGCGCACGTATGCAAAGTCCTGACGGTGTGCAAGGTTGGGGTTGATCGGATAAAGACGGAATCCATAGCGGTATACACCTGCATCCTGAATCTTCTCGTTGAGATGATATGTCAGAACTCCATTATCCTCTTTCACCACTTTAAACGGCTTTATTTCATAGAGATGCTCTACGCCATCTTCCACTCGATAAGCAACATATTCAAGACCAAGATCTCGTCCGATACCGTTTGTGTCAATGACCGCTTCAACAGAATAGCTGTTGCCTGTAGCCGACTGCTTTGGTCCTTCGGTTGTCATATCAAGCACCTTGATGCCGTCCCAAGCCTCAACCACTTTCTCTTTCCAAGCCACAATGTCCTTGGCCAGTTTGTAGGAATCAGCTTCAAGAGCACCGAAACGTTTTGCTTCGGGGTTATAGAAACGGTCGATATAATCATCTATCATACGCTTCATGGTGAAGTGAGGAGCGATGTGGCCTATCGAGCCCTTGATATACTGAATCCATTCGGGAGAGTAGCCCTTCGAATTTTTAGCAAAGTAGAGAGGTATGATCTCATTTTCAAGCATAGAGTAGATGGTAGCGGCATCCAGTTTGTCCTGCTGAGACTGATCAGTGAAAGTACGCTTGTCGGTAAGCGCCCAACCAGCCTTTTCGTCAAACTTATAGCCTTCATACCACCAACCGTCAAGCACAGAGAAATTGAGCACACCGTTCATTTCAGCCTTTTCGCCTGAAGTACCTGACGCTTCGAGAGGACGTGTCGGAGTGTTTAGCCAGATATCCACACCGGTAACCAGACGCTTGGCCACAACCATGTTATAGTCTTCGAGGAAGATAATCTTGCCAAGGAACTGAGGCATGCGTGAGATCTCCATTATGCGCTTGATCAGACCCTGTCCGGCACCATCGGCGGGGTGAGCCTTGCCAGAGAACACAAACTGTACGGGGAACTGCTCGTTGTTGACAATCTTGGCAAGACGGTCAAGATCGGTGAACAGCAAGTGAGCACGCTTATAAGTGGCAAAACGACGCGCGAAACCGATGATTAGAGCATTGGGGTTGATCTTCTCCACAATCTTCATC
>CAJTQH010000063.1 GCA_910578305.1 uncultured Muribaculaceae bacterium | reverse complement strand
GGGCGATATGGAGCCGTCGTAGAACTGTCCCAGCAGCAGGCGTATGGTTTTTATGTTTTCGTTGTGGTTCATATTGTCAGAGGAGAATTGTTTATTTGCTGAATAATTGTCTTATTTTGCGGCGTCCGCGCGACAGTAGGGTGCGAACATTTGAGTCGGAAATGCCGGTCAGTTGCACTATTTCGTCGTTGGAACATCCGCCAAATGCGCTTAGTCGCATCACAGTGCGTTGTTGCTCCGGCAGGGTGTCGAGAAAACGTTCGATATACTCTATCTGGTCGCGGCGTTCGGTGTCGGATGCCACATCAATAGTCTCATCGGGCTTAAGAGAGGAGGCGGTGTCGTCGATGCTGTCGTGAGCCTTTCTCGCACGCAGATGGCTCAAACATTGGCGGCGAGCCGCTGTGATGCAGTATGCTTCAAGGTTTGTCACAGACTCCAGAGAATTGCGCATCTGCCATAGCTTCATCATCGAGTCCTGCACTATGTCGGCGGAATCATCGGCGCAATGTATCATCGCATACACGGCGCGATACATTGCCGCGTAATGGGGCAGAACTGTTGATTTGAATTTATTGGCTGTCATTGTTATCGTGTCTGTTTTGTCGGGGCTGAAGCCTCTGTCTGTATTACAGACGCATTCTGATGGCGGTTTGTGACAGCTCGGTTGATTTATTTTTTATCCGGGTTCCATCGCTGCCGCTGTAGCTCGGCAGCTCTTGCCTCTGCCGGATTGGCGCATGGTTGCCAGAATGTAGGGTGTCCCAGAGTGTCGGGCATATATTGCTGTTGCACGAAATTGCCGGAATAAAGGTGCGGATACAGGTAATTGTGGCCGTAGCCCATGTCGTCCATCAGTTTGGTGGGCGCGTTGCGCAGATGCAGCGGTACGGGCTGGTTGCCTGTCGAGCGTACAAGTTCGAGTGCCGAGTTTATGGCATTATAGGCTGAGTTGCTTTTGGCTGAAGTGGCAAGGTATATGGTGCACTGGGCAAGTGGAATGCGTGCTTCGGGCCAGCCCACTTTGTGTATCACATCGAATGTGGTGTTTGCAAGAAGCAGGGCATTTGGATTGGCCAGACCTATGTCTTCGGCTGCGAATATTATCATGCGGCGGCCTATGAATTCAGGCTCTTCGCCTCCTTCTATCATACGTGCGAGCCAATATATGGCTGCATCAGGATCGCTGCCGCGAAGCGATTTTATGAAAGCCGAGATGATGTCGTAGTGCATTTCGCCGTTTTTGTCGTAGGCGGCTGGGTTTTTCTGTAAGCTTGCTGTGATAAGCTCATCGTCGATCACTATGGGAGAGTCAGGCATGGTGGATTGTTCAAGTAGATCGAGTATGTTCAGAAGTTTGCGTGCGTCTCCACCTGCAAATCTAAGCAGTGCCGATATGCTTTTTACTTCCACTCCGTGTGAACTCAGAGTGGGGTCGGTGGTTATGGCTCTCTCGAATAGCTTGGTGAGGTCTTCGTCTGATAGAGGACTGAGCGTGTACACTTGTGCGCGCGACAGCAGCGGACGTATAACTTCAAACGACGGATTTTCAGTGGTGGCTCCGATAAGTGTTACTGTCCCATCTTCGACTGCGGCCAACAGGCTGTCTTGTTGAGACTTGTTGAATCGGTGGATTTCATCGATAAATAGTATGGGGCGGTGTGACGTGAACATGCTTTGGGCATCGGCACGGCATCTGTCAAGAACTTCTCTGACATCCTTAACTCCAGAATGCACGGCACTGAGTGTGTAAAATGGTGCATTGGCAGTGTTGGCTATGATCTTGGCAAGTGTGGTCTTTCCCACTCCCGGCGGCCCCCAGAGAATAAACGAAGCGATATTTCCCGACTCGATCATGCGTCGTATTATAGATCCCGGGCCCACAAGATGGGTCTGGCCTACATATTCATCGATATTCTTTGGCCTTAGCCGCTCTGCCAATGGTAGATTCATATGCGTGGAGAAGTATTGGATATTTGGTGTGATTTCTTATGAAGACTGATACAAAATTAATGAAAAAAGCCGTGTGCTGATGTTAATAGAAAATAAAAAGAAGTGGAGTTGATGTTTTGTTAACATTTTTAATTAACTTTACATCCCGAAACAAGATACTTGATATCGCCGTCACACAGTAGTGTCACCGAGCATCTGTGTCAGTGTCGTTTCAAGCGAACTTTAAGGCGGTGTAAGCGTTACAATTTAAAGCTCCGTGCGGAGTTCGTATCCGCAAGTGTTTTAATGGTAATTGGATTAGAAATATTAAATGATGTAATTATGGAACGTGAATCAGGTAAAAGCAAGGTGCCTCAGGCGATGCGCAACGTCTTCGGTGTCATTATGATTATAGTCTATGTCGCCATGGGCGTGCTATGTCTGTGTGGTGCTTTCCCGCAGCTTTCAGGCAATTTCGAATGGCTTCGTTGGGTAGGCGGCGTGCTGCTTGTCGTTTATGGTTTCTGGCGTGCTTATCGCCAGTTCAAGGGAATAGATCCAGATGTGACCACTCGTTATTAAATTCAATTTGCTATTCTGATTGACGATGAAAACTCGTAATATATTGGCTATAATGGCAGTGTCGGCTACAATGGCATTGACCTCTTGCGGCGGTGGCGGTAATACCACAAAATACGCATCCGGTAGTGTGACATTGGCTTGCGACGCTTCGTTCCGCAACATAATGGAACAGGAGATACAGGTCTTTGAATACAAATATCCTCAGACCAGTGTGCTTGACCGATATATGACGGAAAACGAAGCCATGGACTCGCTGATTGCAGGCAATGTCAAGATGGCAGTGACCACACGTCCGTTGGATAAAAAGGAGATCGCGTATTTAAAGAGCCAGGATCGTATGGTAAGCCAGGAGGCGATTGCTGTCGATGCGATAGCACTTATTGTCAACCCTGAAAACCCCATGGATGAGATAGACCATCAGGATATAGTGGATATATTGACCGGCAAATATACTTCATGGGACAAAATCGTGCCTCACGACGGACAGCTCAAGGATATCTCGGTGGTTTTTGACGGCAACGGCTCTTCGACCGTGCGCTATATGCGCGACTCGTTGCTCAACGGAGCTATGTTCGGGCCAAATGTATTTGCTCAGAAGTCGCCCGACGATGTGTTTCGCGTGGTGTCTAAAAATATCAATGCCATCGGTGTCATAGGCGTAAGCTGGATCACTACTGACATGAAAGCCCGCGAGATGACCGCAGAGGAAATGACCAGGGTGGCTGAACGAGATGACACTACATCCACTTCGTTCAGTTCGGCCATCAAGGTTCTTGCGGTACAGCCCGAAGGTAAGCTTAAAGCATATCTTCCCTATCAGCTGAACATATACAATGGCGACTATCCGTTCTATCGTCAGGTGTATCTCATTTCCACTTCATCTCCTCACTCTGTGGGAGCAAGTTTCTTTAGCTTTGTCACAAGTGCCGTGGGGCAGAAGATCATTCTTACCACAGGCGTGTGTCCGAAGATGATACATGCTCAATTTGTGTCGCTTGATTAAACCGAAGTTCACATTTCAAGTCAAATATAATTCAACTCAAAACATAAAATTTATAACTAAACCAATAAAACTTAAACCAAAATCATGAAATTGAGATTTTTGTTTTCACTCATGCTGGGAGCCTCGTTGGCTGCCGGCGCACAGGGCGGATATCAGGATGGCGTTGACAACTACAACGCCGATCGTCTGGATGTTGCCAAGGTGATTCTGGGCAACACTATCAACGATGCCGCTACCAACAAGGCCGTGGCTTACTACTACATGGGCCAGATCGATTATGCAGAGAATAATCTTTCCGGAGCCAAGGCCAATTTCGATAAGGGTGCACAGGCAGATCCCAACTATGCGTACAATTATGTGGGCCAGGGTATGCTCGCTCTCAAGTCAGGCAATAAGGCCGAAGCTCAGCGTATGTTTGATCATGCTCTGAAACTTGATAAGAAAAATACTGCCATCATGGCAGCTGTTGCCCGTGCATACTGGACCGTCGATCCTGTCGCTTACAGCAAGGATATCGACAAGTTGATCTCAAAGGCTCTTAAAGAGTCGAAAAACACCGAATCTGCAGTGTACATGCTTCAGGGCGATATGGCAGCCGCCACTGATCCCGGTGAAGCTGCCGGCAAATATGAAATGGCCATCGAGCAGGACAAAGCCAAAGGTATTGTAAATCGTGAGGCATATGTGAAGTACGCCCATGTATACGACAAGCACAACCGTGGTCTTGTAATTGAGAAACTCGAAGAGCTCAATCGCCTTGAGCCAAATTCGGGTCTGGCACAGCGTGAGCTTGCAGAGCAGTACTATGAAAACCAGCAGATGGGTCGTGCATGGAAACAGTATGAAAAGTATGTGGAAAATCCCAATCACTTCCGTCGCGACGAACAGCGCTATACCGGTCTGCTATATTCGGCAAAAGAATATGATAAGTCTATCCAGTGGGCCAACAAGGTGTTGAGCGAAGATCCTACTGTATATCAGATGAACCGTATGCTCATGCTCAACTATAATGCTCTTGAACAGGATTCTCTCGCTGCCGTATATGGTGAAAAACTCCTCAACTATCCCGGAGCGGATCTGGTAGCAAACGACTACCTCACCTATGGCAATATTCTCGTTGATCTCGGACGTGCTCCTGAAGCAGTTGTGTTTGTAGAAAAAGCAGTGGAAATGTCGCCTGATAAGCCTGAACTTCTCACCACTCTGAGCAAGACTTATCAGAAAGCCGGCATGGAAGACAAGGCTCTTGACGCAATGAAGCGCTACCTTGATTCCGGTGAAGCTACTGCTACCGACTACTATAGTATGGCCAACACTTACTGGGCAAAAGCCCGTAAACTTGAAAAGGGCACACCCGAACGTCTGGAGTCTTGCAACGAAGGCGTGAAATATGTGGATATGGCTCTCGAGCGTGCACCCGGCAACCCCGCCATTCTCATGATGAAGGTATATCTGATTGTGACCGGCAACGACGACAAGCCAAATGCCGACGCTATCAAGGTGACTCAGGAACTCATCGAGGCCACTCAGGGCGATCCGGAAAAGTATAAGAACATGCTTGCCGCTTCTTATTATTATAACGGCGCATACTATGCTGATCTGAAAGAAAACGCCAAAGCAAGAGAGTATTTTGAAAAATACCTTGAGATCAACCCCAATGACCAGGGTGTGAAAAACCTGTTGGAAATAATGAAATAATTCTCCATTGACCACCATAAGTCATTAACGGCATAACGTGCTGCCAAGAGACAGATACACATCTCTTGGCAGCACATTGCCATTATTAATGTAGCGATGAAAAATATTGTAATACGAGCTATGTCTGGTGCGGTATACGTGGCTCTTATAGTGTGCAGCATTTTATTCGGGCAGAACTGGGGATTTCCCCTTCTATGCTGCATTTTCATATTTCTGGGCGTAATGGAGTTTCAGAAAATGACACAGTCGAATTTCTATGATAGTCCGAGAAGCCTGTTTGTGGATCTGCTTGTGGCATTGAGCATGCCGGTTACCGTAGCCATGTGGGTTGCGGGCTATGAGTTTCTGGGCATTATCGTTCCGCTGGCGGCATGCGTTTTGGCCATGATAAGATTTGTGATGCAGCTTTACGCACATCGTGCCGATGCCTTGCGCCACATGGCATTTTCCATAATGTCAGTGGCCTATGTGGCCGTACCCATGGTGTTTGCGGTTTTGCTCTACTTCTCTGCGCCTATAGGCAAATATGTGCTGTTGCTTATGTTTGTCATGATATGGCTCAATGACACCGGCGCATTCCTTGTCGGATCGGCTATAGGTAGTCATAGACTTTTCGCCCGTCTGTCGCCTAAGAAGTCGTGGGAAGGATTTGTGGGTGGTCTCGTATTCTGTGTTGTGGCAGGATATCTTGCCTCAGTATTGTTTCCAAATTATTTTGGCGGACATGGATCTATGGTCTATGCCGGTATGGGAGCACTGGTAAGTGTGATGTCGACATGGGGCGATCTCTTTGAGTCGATGATCAAGAGAGCTGTTGGAGTCAAAGACAGTGGAAATATTATTCCGGGTCATGGTGGCATTCTCGACCGCATTGATTCATTGCTGTTTGTTGCTCCAGCCACATTCATCTACTACATTATATATTTTCTTCTACCTTTAACATTCACTATTGTGGCCGGAGCCTGATTTTCGGCCATGCTTAATATTCAGTAACTACAAATGAGTGATCGCAGATATAATCTTCGTGGAGTGTCCGCTTCGAAAGAAGATGTGCACAATGCTATAAAAAATGTTGACAAGGGGCTGTATCCCAAAGCATTTTGTAAGATAATACCCGATATTCTGGGCGGTGATCCGGAGTATTGCAACATCATGCACGCCGATGGCGCAGGTACTAAGTCATCGCTTGCTTACATGTATTGGCGTGAGACAGGCGACTTGAGTGTGTGGAAGGGCATAGCTCAGGACGCGCTGATAATGAATATTGACGATCTACTTTGTGTAGGTGCTACGGATAATATTCTGGTGAGTTCTACAATAGGCCGAAATAAACTGTTGATTTCTGGCGATGTCATAGCGGCCATTATCAGTGGTACGGAAGAGTTGTTGGCTCGTTTGCGTGAATTGGGCGTCAACGCCTATGCGACGGGGGGCGAAACCGCCGATGTGGGCGATCTCGTGCGGACTATTATAGTCGACAGTACTGTGACTTGCCGCATGAAACGAAGCGATGTGATTGACAACGCCAATATTGCCGCCGGTGACGTGATAGTAGGACTCTCTTCATCGGGTCAGGCTACATACGAGTCTTCATATAACGGGGGCATGGGCAGCAACGGCCTTACATCGGCACGTCACGACGTCTTTGCTCACGATCTTGCTGAAAAATACCCCGAAAGCTATGATGCAGCAGTGCCGTCCGAACTTGTTTACTCCGGAGGTATGTCGCTGACAGATATGGTAGAAGGTACTCCGCTTGATGCAGGCAAGCTTGTGCTTTCGCCCACACGTACCTACGCACCTGTAATCAAGAGACTGCTTGACGAGATGCGCGGAGCCATACATGGCATGGTACACTGTTCTGGCGGTGCTCAGACCAAAGTGATGCACTTTGTCGAAGGCAAACATGTTATCAAAGACAATATGTTCCCTGTGCCGCCGCTGTTTGATCTCATCCAGCGTCAGTCCGGTACCGACTGGGCCGAGATGTACAAAGTGTTCAACATGGGGCATCGCATGGAGATATATCTTCCTCGGGAATATGCCGATAAGGTAATCGCTATATCTGAAAGCTTCGGCATCGAGGCGCGTATCATAGGACGTGTGGAAGACGCACCTGAAAACCATCTGACAATCATAAGCGAGAAGGGCGTATTTGAATATTGATGTATCATGACCTCACGCACGGGCATATACGGGATTGTTTCTGTCGCATTTGTGGCGGTATATATCCTGATGGCCTCTTGCGGATGTCGGACCGATACATATTCGGAGGCCGACGGCGCAGATTCGGTGGCCGCACACCGGTTGCCCGATACACTGCGTGTAGGCACGCTATATAGTCCTACGTCATATTTCATTTACCGAGAGACGGAGATGGGATATGACTATGATCTTGTGAAGCGCTTTACGGCCGACAAAGGTATTGAGCTGGATCTTGTTATCGCTCATAATCTGGCGCAGGCGGTAGAGATGCTCGACTCCGGGCTTATCGATATGATAGCTTACGAGGTTCCTGTCACAGCCGAATATCGTGAGCATGTGTTGCCGTGCGGTGTGGAGAGCATAACAAGTCAGGTACTCGTACAGCCTAAAAGCGGTAAAACGGAGCGTATTACCGATGTCACACAGCTTGTCGGACGAGAAGTATATGTTGAGGCCAACTCCAAGTATTTTCATCGCCTTGTCAACCTCAATGCCGAGGTTGGAGGCGGCATTTTGATCCGGTCGGTCGAGCGCGATACGCTTATCACTGAAGATCTTATCAAAATGGTGTCAGACGGAGAGATTCCGCTCACTATCGTCGACAGCGACATCGCGCGGATCAACAAGACCTACTACCGCGATCTGGATATTACTATGGAGGTCAGTTTTCCGCAGCGAGCGGCATGGGGCGTGTCTCCGCACAATTCATGGCTGGCGGATTCTGTTAATGTCTGGTCACAGCAGGAGTCGCCGCGCAAGGAGCGTGCCGAACTTCTTAAACGCTACTATGAGAAGAGCAAATCACTGCCCGGAGTATATATCTTGGATTTTACTTCCGGCAGGATGTCTCCATTCGATCCTCTGTTTAAGAAATACGCGGCATCTATCGGATGGGACTGGCGGTTGCTTGCATCGGTCGGATATGCCGAGAGTCGTTTCGACTCCACACAGGTGTCTTGGGCCGGTGCAAAAGGTGTGATGCAGCTTATGCCTGCCACTGCCAGAGCATTCGGCCTGTCGGCCGACAGTATGGCTTTCAATGAAGCAAGCATAGCCACGGCATCCAAGGTACTTGGCTCGCTCGACCGATCGCTGGCTCGCTATGTCAGTGATCCTGTGGAGCGAAAAAAGTTTGTGCTGGCCGCTTACAATTCCGGACTCGCACACATTATAGATGCCATAGAACTGGCTCGTAAATACCATTACGATCCACAGACGTGGGACGGAATGGTGGCTGAGGCACTGCTGCTCAAATCAAAGCCGGAATATTACAATGATCCGGTATGTAAATACGGATATTTCCGCGGACGCGAGACGTTCGAATACGTCCGCACCGTGATGGCTTGTTATGACAAAGCCTCAAAACAATTGTCGAAATAAAAACGTTAACAAAACATAAGTAACCAAAATTCTAAAAAACTCACTAACGCTTATGAAAAGAAAGTATTTTTCGGTAGGTTTGGTATTGCTGCTCTGCGGCTCGTTCGTAACAACTTCTTGTGTCGGAAGCTTCACTCTGACCAACAAGCTTCTCAGCTGGAACCGTCAGGTCGGTAACAAGTTTGTCAACGAACTCGTGTTCTTTGCATTCTGGATTCTTCCCGTTTATGAAGTTTCAGCTTTGGCAGATGTGCTTGTACTAAACAGCATCGAGTTCTGGAGCGGTTCCAATCCGGTGGCTAAGGGCAAGAAAGTGATCGATGGTCAGGATGGCCGTTATCTGGTGGAATGTGATGGCAAGGGATATACCATAACATCTGAGAACGATGGCTCGGTGGTGCGCCTTGATTTCGATGTTGCCGAACAGACATGGAGTGTTACAGCCGATGACCAGACATATACACTCATGACTTTTGTCGACGATACTCACGTGTCACTTCCTGCCCCTGACGGAACTTCTACCGTGGTCGAACTATCGCAGAGCGGTGTGTTTGCCTACCAGGATATGGCAAGCGGCATGAACCTCGCACTCCGTTGATGACAGGAGTCAGACACTTGTCCAACATGTATGATATGCGGAGTCTGTAACAACATTAGTTGCAGGCTCTGTGTTATTTATATATCACATAAATAGTTTTTTTATGAAGCGAATAATACTGTTGCGTCATGGCCAAAGCGTGTGGAATCTTGAAAATCGTTTTACCGGATGGACCGATGTTGAGCTTACCGCACAAGGCAGAGACGAGGCCGCTGATGCCGGGCGACTTATGCATGATGCCGGTCTGTTGCCTGACATTGCGTTCACCTCCTATCTGCGACGTGCCATACACACACTTCAGCTGTCGCTTGCTTCGATGGAGCGCGACTGGATACCTGTAATAAAAGACTGGCATCTCAATGAGCGGCATTATGGAGCATTACAGGGCCTTGACAAAGCCGATACGGCCCGACGTTACGGTGATGAACAGGTATATCGGTGGCGCAGGAGTTTTGATGTGACACCGCCGCCAATCACTGCCGACGATCCGCGCTATCCCGGATTCGATCCGCGTTATTCGGCTCTTGCTCAGGACGAATTGCCGTTGTCCGAATCTTTGCAGGACACCATAGCGCGTGTGCGTTGTTGCTGGGAAGAACTGATTGTCCCGGCCATGCAGTCGCACGACACCGCACTTGTGGCGGCTCATGGCAACAGTCTGCGCGGACTGGCCATGATGATGCAACATCTTACGGCCACAGAGATAGTATCGGTGGAAATCCTCACCGGGCGTCCGTGGGTATTTGAGGTCAACGACCGTATGCAGGTGATAAATCAGTATCATCTCTGAGGATATTCTTTGAGCCTCAGATTTGGATAATTGACTGCCGTTGTTGAAAAAACGTGCATATATGTTGCAGATTCACAAACTTAATGCTAACTTTGCATCGCTTTTCCATAAGCCATGAGGCTGCTCGAATGGTGGAATGGTAGACACGAAGGACTTAAAATCCTTTGGCCATTGCGGCTGTGCGGGTTCGAGTCCCGCTTCGAGCACCGGATATAATAAGTAGCCCCTGATTCCAGTCGGATGTCAGGGGCTATCTCTTTATCTGTTTGTTCGGAATCCCGGATAAAGTCTGGCTATAAGGTCCGGTCTGTGCAGCCTGTGCAGAGATCGTATGATATCCTGACGATATGTCTTGTCGTACCAGAAAAAGTATTTTCTCTGTGCAAGTTTCTCTTCCGGGCGAATTGCGGTAAACACTTTTTCGCCGGTGTACGGGTGAATGCCGGTGTAGTAGATCTCGGTGGCGAGAGTCATGGGTGTTGGGGTGAAGTCCTGCACTTGCTCAAGGTGCATGTTGAGCTGTTTGGTCTCGGCGGCGAGTTCAGCCATATCTATCTCGTGGCATCCGGGATGTGATGATATGAAATAAGGTATGAGCTGTTGACGCATTCCTGTGCGTGCATTCACTCTGTCAAATATCTGCTTGAAATCGTAAAATAGGCTGAAGTCCGGTTTTCGCATCATGTCAAGCACATGCTTGCATGTATGCTCGGGTGCTACCTTGAGTCGACCCGAAACGTGACGTTCTATTAGTTCTTCATTGTATCGGCGGTTGGTTTCGTCTGTCTTGCAGTTGCCCGTGCGATGCATTGACAGGTCATATCGTACGCCACTGCCGATAAATGACTTTTTCACTCCCGGCAAAGCGTCAACAGAATGGTACACATCGAGTAGCTGAGAGTGGTCGGTGTTGAGATTCGGACATGGCTTTGGGTGCAGACACGACGGCCGCAAACATTTTTGGCAAATTTCCGTGTCGTGTCCTTTCATGCCGTACATATTGGCGCTCGGGCCTCCGAGATCGCTGAGATAGCCTTTGAAATCGTCCATGCGTGTCACTTCTTTGACTTCTCGAAGTATCGATTCCTTACTGCGTGATGCAATGAATTTGCCCTGATGAGCCGATATGGTGCAGAAAGCACAGCCACCGAAACATCCGCGGTGCATGTTGACCGAATGACGTATCATATCATATGCCGGAATCGTCTTGCCTTTGTAGCGGGGGTGCGGCATTCGGGTGTAGGGGAGATCGAATGAGGCGTCGATTTCAGCAGTAGTCATAGGCGGGAGCATAGGGTTGACTTTCACGGCAATGTCACCATGTCGCTGCCATATTGTCGAGCCGTGAAATCTATTGCTCTGTTGTTCAATATGCTTGAAATTTTCGGCCTGACAGCGTTTGTTCTTTAAGCAGGCGTCAAATGAGTGTAGCACTATGTTATCATTGTCCGATGTCGCAGGCATTTCTGACAGCGGACGCAGCACTGCGGTCTGCATCACATCAGTAAGACATTCTATAGGTTCGCCTGCCTCCAGTCGGCGTGCTACTTCGGTTATCGGTTTTTCTCCCATGCCGTAGATAAGCATGTCTGCATGGGCGTCAAGCATTATCGACGGACGTAGTCGGTCTTGCCAGTAATCGTAGTGCGACAGACGGCGGAGAGAGGCTTCGATACTGCCTATTATAATAGGCGTGTCGGGATAAAGTCGCTTTAGAATATCGCTGTAGACTATCGTCGGATAGTCGGGGCGTGCTCCGTGTCGTCCGCCGGGAGTGTAGGCGTCATCCGAACGTCGTCGTCTGGTAGTGGTTGACCATCGAGTCCATAGCTCCCGCCGATATGCCGAAGAACAGACGCGGAGCACCGAATTTGCGGAAATCGCGTAAGTCGTCCTGCCAGTTTGGCTGAGGCACTATAGCGACATTGTATCCGGCCGACTGAAGTGTGCGTCCTATCACTGCGGCTCCGAATGAAGGATGATCTACGTAGGCATCTCCTGAAAACAGTACTATATCGACATGATCCCAGCCGAGAGCTTTCATTTCTTTTACCGAAGTGGGCAGGAAACGTCGCAGATCGTAGCGTACAGGCATATTGGTGGCTGGTCTGTCATTATTGGATATGTTGTCGGTATTCATCAGTCAGATTTCTTGGATTTTAACAGATCTTCAAGCTTCAGCACTTCATCGCGCAGGCGAGCCGCTTCCATGAATTCCATGCGTTTGGCGGCTTCTACCATTTCCATGCGTCGCTGTGTTATGGAACGTTCGAGTTCTTCGGCTGTCATGTATGGTATCACTGGGTCGGCGGCTATGTTGACCGAAGTCGTATATTCC
>CAJTQH010000062.1 GCA_910578305.1 uncultured Muribaculaceae bacterium | reverse complement strand
TACCGTGATGCGCCCCATGATGGGAGCCTTTCCCGATTTGTCCAGTCCGCTCTTTTTGAGGTAGAGCAACACCTTGAATTTTTCTACTTTCATACGCTTATACTTTTTAGTGCAAAATTACTTGCCATATAAGCGTTCCTTGATATGCAAAACACTGTGTATGAGTGCAAACAAAACGGTGAGGATTTCTTTTCATCGCTTACCGTTACCTATTTTCGTTTCGGTAACTGCCCGGCTAACGGTTTGGTAACTGAACAACCTCAATATTACGTTGTCATTTGCATTTTCTCTACTTGGCAGAATACTGAAACAAAGCTAATTTCAAACGACTTACGTTTTATCTTTACCTGTTCGCTTTCCCTTGCACAGCCTATCACTTTCCATGTTGCACGCCACACGAACGCCACGACCGTACTTCTGTCGCACGGCGTACCCATCGAAACGGTGAGCCGTCTTTTGGGGCATACCAACATAAAGACCACCCAGATTTACGCCAAAATCACCGCCCAGAAGATAAGTCAAGACATGGAAACCTTGTCGCACAGGTTGGAAGATATGGAGAAGAATATCTGCCGAGCCATCTAATTAAAAACAGAATACCGATGAAAGAAGAAAGGAATATTATCACGATGGACGAGCAGGGCAATATCTTCCTGCCGGGCGATATAGGTGCAACCGCCATGACCGAGCGGGAAATCTGCGAACTGTTCGGGGTTATCGCCCCGACGGTTCGGGCAGGGATAAAGGCACTCTGCAAAAGCGGAGTTTTGAGTATATATGACATAAAGCGCATTATCCGCATATCGGACAGATACAGCGCGGAGGTTTACAACCTCGAAACGATAGCCGCCCTCGCTTTCCGTATCGAATCGTTCGGGGCGGCGAAAGTCCGCAAAGTGTTGTTGGAAAGGATTATAAACAGGCGAAAAGAGAAAACGACGGTATTCGTGTCGGTTGTTTCGGACGGCAAGCCCAACAGCCGTTGGAAAGCATGATGATATATCAACATACCAACATGCAAACATACCAATATATCAGCATACCAACATGCAAACCTATCACTATGGTGATATATGTTGCAGGTTCTATTCCTCTTTTCAGAGGAAAGCGGAGCAATCATTTCCGTTTACAAAGGCAAAGCAAGCACGGGGCTTTATGTCAGCTAAAAGGTCAAGACATTGGAAAAAGAGAACACCGCCCTGCATAGGGAGGTAGCCGACCACGAGGAAACCATCGAAGCCCTGCAAGACAGAATACAGACCATGCAGGCAGACCACAGCCGACAGATGGCGGAAATAGAACGGAAGCACCGCAGGAAGATAGCGGACAAGGAAACGAAGCACAAGGAAGAAATATCTTTCTTGAAAACGGTAATCGCAAAGGCGGCGGCATGGTTTCCCTATTTCCGTGAAATGCTCCGTATCGAAAACCTCTGCCGTCTTATTGGGTTCGATGAAAGACAGACCGCAACGCTTGTCAAGGGAAAGCCGTTGGAGTATGCAGGGGAACTCTATTCGGAGGAACACGGACGGAAATTCACGACCGAAAAGGCAGGGTTTCAAGTGGTGAAAGACCCCACGGACGGGACGAGATTGGTTCTTGCCATTGACCGAAAGCCCATTGCCGAGTGGTTTAAGGAACAGTTCGAGAAGTTAAGGCAGAACATACGCCGACCTATACAACCGCAAAGGAAAGGCAAGGGATTCAAGCTATAAATGTTAAATCCTGCCCGATTTGCCGAAAAAAGTGCGGTACGCTGTTCGTGGTGTACTGCACTTTTTTTATATTTGTTCGCAAGGTGATATACTTGAAGAAAATAACAGCCGATTTCGCTGTTAGCACAATGTTATGCGGCAGCTTAAAAGACGACACCAAACCAGAAAAATCATCTTGACAACCACCCGACTTTGAACTACGAAGGATGAAATTTTTCAGGGACAACTTCCAGCATTTCCAAAAAACAGTTTACCCATTGACTTGGAGACAAACAAACAATTTGAGCATTAAGGTTTAAACCGAATTTTTCCGAAATTGACCTGACCTGACTTTTCCTGAAAATCGACTTTAAAGCTGTTTTTACAGATAAATCAGGTTTCTCTAACAGACAGGAAATAAATGCTAAGTATTTGGCTTTAAACTTAAAATCAAAAAATAACTGTTTTCTTTTAATGTTTAACAGGGCTGATTTGACAGTTGGCGGTGGAAAGAAACTTTCAGGACCTACCTCATAGACAAGTTTCAAATCAAAAAAAGTATGATAGAAAACGGTATATGGATTGTAAAGCTTCCTCGAAAATAACTTTTGTGTAGGTTCTAACTGAAGGACAATGGAACCTCCCAGAAAATTTCCAAGACTCTCAAACATCAGGATTTTGAAAATATCGGAAGTAATGCCATAAGGAATATTTGACACCACTTTGAAAGGAAATTTCGGAACTGCAAAATTCCTAAAATCACAACCGACAACTTGAACATTTCGGGCATCAGAAAATAATTTTCGTAAATGTTCAACCAAAGCTGTGTCGTTTTCAATAGCAACAACATTGTTGGCGATTTTTAATAAATGAACAGTAAGAAACCCCTTGCCTGCCCCAATATCTAAAACCGTATCCTGATTACTTATATTTGCTTGTCTTATTGCATCTTTTATTAGCACTTTATCAATAGTAAAGTGCTGACCCGTAAAACGAACGGGCAATTTCTTTTTTGTCATTAGTAACTTCTTACAGGTGAATACTTGACTGCAAATTTAGTAACTTTGCTTGATAAATTAACGAGAAAGAAGAGAAAATGAAAACCGACCGCATAACATCACCTATACGCAAGCAGGGGTTTCGTGCTTCGTAGGACAGTTAAGTGGTAAATTTAAAGTTCAGTTCTTCGTAGGAAGTTCAGTGGTTAAAATCCCTGCCTGCGTATAGCTGAGAACCGTTAGCAACCCATAAAGCGAAAACAAGATGATAGTAGAAATAGAACAACTTACAGAAAAAGATTTTGTACAAGGAAGTCTGTCTTATGAGTATAATTTCCATGTTTCAATATGGAATGAATCAACTCGTGTCGAAATATCTAATAAACAAGGAATTGACAATATATCTATTCTCCCTATAATTAAATCTGTTTTAGTGTGGGTAAATAATAATAAAGAAATCTGCACAGAAACAGCAATAGAGGAAGGAATGATTAGACTTGCTGAAGAATGGATAAAAGATGAAGATTCTAAAGTAACAAACGAAAAAGATTGTTATTTGACGGCATATGAGGAAAAAGTATTTTTACCTATAACTCAAACTGATTTTTATAATAGCTTAAAGGTGCAATCTATTTATTTTTCTGTTGGGGAAGGGATAACAGATATAAACATGTATATAAGTTGTTCCCCTGATTATTATGCAGGTCATGTTATATGGTATAGTCTATATACCAAAGAAAACGGAAAAATTGAATGTGAATGTAATGGATTAGAAGGATAGAACAGGTTGCTAACAAACAGATGAAACATTGAAAGTGGTTTATCTGCCGAACATTAATAACAATCATGTCACGACATAGGTTAAAGCAAATAAATCGATTAGCAAAAGTTATATCGTTCTTTACACTATTGGGTGTGAACATATATTTATCATGTTCTTACTTAAAGTCAATACCTGAATCGGAATATGTCTCAGGTATGTTCCTTGGTGTCTTCATCTTGCAATTATTTGTATCTATTTTATTTGTCTTGACTGATTTATGGTTGCACAGCAACGTAATTCGTATAATAGCAGTAATTATGTTGGCTGCAACCTGTTTATTCTGTTTAGGATACATATGTTACACAAACAGCAATCCTATAGCATTTGACATTTTTTTATTAATGCAAGGCTGTGTGTGCATCTATTTGATGATAGCAGTAGTAATTTCGCTATTGATAAAAAAGTTATTAACACGGAAAGATCACTCCTAAACGGCGTTCCTTTCCAAACCATTATCAACCTCGAAAAGCAAAAATACAATGAATAGAATATTAACACTATACCTCTTTTTGCTATTGTGTGGCACGGCTTCCGCACAACAAATAGTAAAATGGGACGATTTACAGACTATAACGGATAACGCACGGCGCACGGTCTATTATGAAAAAGGCAGTAAACAGCCGTTGCAGGGAGAATATCGCATTATACGAGGGCTTGACGAGGAGCGTGTTAAACTTTCCGACGGCATAATAAACGGTGATTATCTCCGCTATCGTGATGGGGTACTGCGTGAATCGGGCATATATGCCAAAGGAAAGCGCAACGGCATATTCACGGAGTATTACCAAGATGGCGTTACTCCCCGAAAAGAAACACCCATGCAGCAAGGCAAGATAGACGGAACTGTAAAGACCTATTTTCGTAACGGCAAAATAGAAATCGAAAAGGAGTATAGGCAGAGTGTGGAGAGCGGACGGGAACGCCGCTTTGACAGCAAGACGGGTGAGCAGATTTTTGAATCTCATTATATAGACGGCAAAAAAGAGGGTGAGGAATGGGAAATATTCGAGGATGGGCGCACGCTTCGCAGCAGGACTACACGACACTACCGTAACGGAAAACTTGACGGCTTTTATCGTGTGGAATCGACACGGGACGGAAAACCCTATATAACCATCGAGGGGCAATACACCGACGGCGAGAAATCGGGACGTTGGAAACAGTACAACGCCACCGATGACACAACCCATGAATGGGATGAATGATTTTCTTTTTTCGCAAGTTGATTTTATAAAATTGCCACCGAAAGTTCGTACTTTCGGAAAAAGATGTTATATTTGCAAATGAAAGAGTTATTTGACAGCATAGCAACGCAAAACGCTGAAATTCGCACAGTTGCTAAATCGTTACTTCTATTTCTCAAATAATTCGCTAAAAGTTTATTTCTCAATCGGTTAAGTCAAACCGAGAAAAATCTAAAATAAACACCCCTATGGCATGGCATTGACATCTAATTTATGTAATTTTGCATCACAACCATAAAAAACAGATCAAGGACATGAACGTTGTAGACCGATTTCTCCAATACGTAAAGTTTGACACCCAGAGCGACGAACTCACCAACATGACACCGTCGACTCCCGGACAGATGATATTTGCACAGCACCTCGAAAAAGAGTTGCGCGAGTTGGGACTCAAAGACATAACACTTGACGACAACGGCTACCTCATGGCAACACTGCCGGCCAACACAAGCCGTGCCAACGTGCCTGTAGTGGGCTTCATAGCACACCTTGACACTTCGCCCGACATGAGTGGACGCCATGTATCGCCACGCATAGTGGAAAAATATCAGGGCGGTGACATCACACTCAATGCCGATAAAGGCATAGTGCTTTCTCCCGATGAATTTCCCGAACTCAACCACTACATAGGCCAGGATCTGATAGTAACTGACGGCAATACACTGCTCGGAGCCGATGACAAGGCCGGCATAGCAGAGATCATAACTGCAATAGCCTACCTGATCAAACATCCGGAAATAGAGCACGGAGACATACGCGTGGCTTTCAATCCAGATGAAGAGATAGGTCAGGGAGCGCACAAATTTGACGTAGAACTTTTTGGTGCCGATTGGGCCTACACCATGGACGGAGGCGAGATAGGCGAACTTGAATACGAAAACTTCAATGCCGCCGTAGCAAAAGTCACATTTACCGGACGCAACGTACACCCCGGCTATGCCAAGCACAAGATGATCAATTCGCTCCGCATAGCCAATCAGTTTGCCATAATGCTTCCCCGCTGGGAGACACCCGAGCATACCGAAGGCTACGAAGGCTTCTATCATCTCACCTCAATAGAAGGCACCGTGGAGCAGACCGTGCTCACATACATAATCCGCGACCATGATCGTGACAGGTTTGAACGCCGCAAAAAGGAATTCGAGCATCTGACACGCAAAATCAACAAGGAATTTCCAGGTGTGGCATCACTGGAAATAAACGACCAATACTACAACATGCGCGAGAAGATCGAGCCAGTGAAGCACATCATAGACATCGCCATTCAGGCCATGAAAAATGTCGATGTCACTCCAAAAGTAGTGCCAATACGCGGAGGTACGGACGGCGCACAACTTTCATTCAAAGGTCTGCCCTGCCCCAACATCTTTGCCGGCGGTCTCAACTTCCACGGACGCTATGAATTTGTGCCCGTGCCATCGATGGAAAAGGCTACCGATGTGATAGTTGAGATAGCCCGACTTGTGGCTGCAAAGTGAAGCCTCTGCTCATAGTCATAACCGGCCCTACCGGGTCGGGCAAGACGTCGCTCGCCATCGACATGGCCGAGCGTATCGGCTGCGACATCATCTCGGCCGACTCACGTCAGATCTACCGCCATCTGCCTATTGGCACAGCCGCACCCACACCCGAACAGAAAGCCCGTGTGCGCCATCACTTCGTGGACATGCTCGAACTCGACCGATATTACAGCGCGGCACAGTTCGAGACCGACGTGATGGCCATGCTGCCAGGACTCATGCAGCGCGACGGATGCGCCGTGATGTGCGGTGGCTCCATGATGTATGTCGATGCTGTGGTGCACGGCATCGACGAACTGCCCACCATATCCGACGCTATACGCACCAAAGCGCTCGACATATACACCAGCGGAGGCATCGAAGCCATCCGCGAGCGGCTGCGACAGCTCGACCCTGACTATTATGCCGAGGTGGATCTGTGCAATCACAAGCGCCTTGTGCACGCAGTGGAAATATGCATGCAATCGGGAGTACCGTATTCGACACTGCGCACCGGACAGGTGAAAGAGCGCCCGTTTGACGTACTGAAAGTATCTGTCGACTACAGCCGCGACGAACTATTCGGCCGCATTAACGCACGTGTCGACACCATGATAGCCATGGGGCTTGAAGACGAAGCCCGCAGCGTCTACCACCTGCGCCACCTCAACTCGCTCAACACCGTGGGTTATAAAGAGATGTTTCAATACTTCGACGGCTCCATGGATCGCGACACTGCCATAGCGCGCATAGCAAAAAACACACGCGTATATGCAAAAAAACAGCTCACATGGCTCAAACGCGACCCGTCAGTCTGCTATCTTGATCCTGACAGATCTCTTGATCAGCTCTCCATGCTCATATCGCAGAGACTTCCATAATACGCGTCTAACCATTCCAATTACAAGCGCGGGCGATTATTCAATATATGCGTGCGTTACTTGGCTGGCCCCATCTCGAATACGAGTTCACCGCCACGCATGATGTCATCATGGGTTATGTACATCTTGTCGTAATCCTTACCATTGAGAGTCACTTTACGTATGTACTTATTGGTCTTCGAATTGTTGAGAGCCTTGACTGTAAAAGTTCCGCCTGGCACCACGATTTCCACCTGATCGAATGCAGGCGAGCCAAACCAGAATCGTCCGCTTGCAGGCTCGACCTGATAGAAGCCGAGCGACGACAGGATATACCATGCCGACATCTGACCGGCATCCTCGTTACCTGCAAGACCGTCGGGTTCCACCGTATAGAACTCGTCAAGCACCTGACGCACCTTGTCGGCAGCCTTGTCGGGAGCGCCGAGCATTGTATAGAAATAGATGATGTGGTGCGAGGGTTCGTTGCCGTGAGCATACTGACCGATCAGACCTGTGATATCGGGCGATGCATCGTCGCCGGTAAGCTCCGAGCTTGTTGTGAACAGAGTGTCAAGACGGGCAACAGTAGCCTCTTTTGATCCGAAAAAGTCCACAAGGCCGTCAATATCCTGAGGCACAAGCCATGTGTACTGCCATGCGTTACCTTCGCAGTAGTCGTCGGCACGGTGTGTTGTGGCATTCGGGTCGAAAGGAGTGCGCCATGATCCATCGAGCATCTTGCCACGCGAGAATCCGGTCGACTTATCAAGATAGTTGCGGTAAGAGTGGCTGCGCTCTGTAAACTTTCGCACATTGGCTGTATCGCCCATGGCCTTGGCTGCTTCAGCAACTGCGGCATCGGCTATGGCATATTCAAGATCATAGGCAATGGCCTCGTTGAACAGATCGGCGGGAATAAAACCGTACCGTTGCCGCGTGCAGTATCGGCGGCAGTGGTGAGCAGAGCCTTGTAGGCCTTGTCGCGGTCAATACCTTCCTGATTTTTCACGATAGCGTCAGCCACGGCTATGATACCGGGGTTACCCACCATACAGTCAGTTTCATTACCCCACAGATGCCATACCGGCAGACGACCCTGCTTGTCGGCAATATCCACCATAGTGTTCACCATGTCGGTGCTGCGTTCGGGATTGATGATCGCCATCAGAGGCATCTGGGCGCGATAGGTGTCCCAGAGAGAGAATATGGTATACTGAGGTTTGTCGGCCTTGTACACATTACCGTCGGCACCGCGGTATTCGCCGGTTACGTCGCTGAATGTAGCGGGTACGATCATTGTGTGATAGAGCGAAGTATAGAACTTGCGCTTGGCATCGGTATCGTCAGTGGTCACCTTCACCTTGCCCAGCTCGGCATTCCATGCCTGCTTGGCAGCAGCGCGGGTGGCATCGAAGTCCCATCCGGGCATCTCTGCCTCAAGATTGGCCTTGGCTCCTTCGATCGACACAGGCGAGAGAGCCACTTTCACGAGCACCTGCTCTGCCGAATCGGTGGCGAAGTTCACGCGACCATACATATTGTCGGTACCCTTGAGTTCAAACGACTCAAAAGGCTTCGAGAACTCGGCCACAAAAAATACCTGTTGGTCTTTGGCCCATCCGGTAGAGCGGCGCGAACCTACGATACGGTTGTTGCCCTCGGCCTTCATAGATGTTTCGGTAGGCTTGTCCCAGCAACCGCCGTTCTCAAGGTCAAACACGATAGCAGCCTCGGATGTTGCGGGGAATGTGTATCGGTGCAGACCCACACGGTTGGTAGCAGTCATTTCGGCCAGAATGCCGCCGCGCACCAAAGGAATGGAATAATATCCGGGCTCCGACACCTCTTTCGAGCGTTCGCCGTACGACCACATACCCGACTGCGGATCGTCTTCTGTACCGCGGGCATATGTCACTTCGCCCACTACAGGCATCACGGTCACATCAAACAGATCGCCGATACCGGTGCCTTCGAGGTGTGTGTGCGAGAATCCTATCACGGTAGAGTCGCTGTCGTGATATCCAGAGCACCAGTCCCAGGTCTGGGGTATGCTCGTGGGGCCGAGCTGTACCATGCCGAAAGGCACATTAGCTCCTACAAACACGTGGCCATGACCGCCACTTCCTATTTTAGTGTCGACAAACTGAGTGTAGTCAGTGGAGTCGGCACCGCCTGCTGCACCATTGCTGCCCGATGAACACGAAGCCATCAGAATGGGTGACAGAAATAATAAATGAGTCAGTTTCATCTTTACTGTTATGAGATATATGATGGTTATTTGTTTTTATTTTTCAGCTTGAAGTCGAGACTTTTTCCATTCATAAGCTCGTCGTGCGATATGCGGTAGCGCTTCAGAGGCTTGCCTCCGAGCTGCATCGAATCGATATAAATGGCATCGGGGCTCTCACGGTCGGCATTGATGGTGATAGTACCCTGAGGAGTGTCTATTTCCACAGAGTCAAACACCGGAGAAGTGAGCGTATAGTACGGTTCACCTGGGCAGTCGGGATAGAATCCCATCATGGAGAACACCGCCCATGCCGACATCGTACCAGTATCGTCGTTGCCGGGAATACCATCAGCTTTGGTGGTGAAGTATTTGCCCAGCAAACGGTTCACTTCCTTCTGTGTACGCCATTCCTCACCAGCGAAGCGGCTGAAGAGATACGGATATGCTATGTCGGGTTCGTTGGCCGGATCGTAAAGACCGTCGTCGAACACCATCTGCAGTTTGTCTACAAATTTTTTCTTGCCACCCATGAGTTTGGCCAGACCTTCCACATCGTGAGGCACGAAGAATGTGTAGTTCCATGCCGAACCTTCATGGAATCCGGGTACAGGTTCGAAGTTCTCGCCCTGACGCGGATTGAATGGGGTGAGGAACGAACCGTCCTGATTTATGGGACGCAGCGTGCCGCTCTCTTTCGAATAGTAATGCTTGTAACCTTTGGCACGGTCGCGCAGCTGTGCGGCAAACTCTTTGTCGCCACGTTCGGCGGCCAGCCATGCCAGTGCATTGTCGGCAACGTAATATTCAAGGGCGTGCGAAACCGAGTTGTCGCCCGAATTGTCGCCGGCATGTGTTCCCAGAGGCACATATCCACGCTCCACGTAAGGATCTATGTCGGGACGCATGGGATTGAAAGCGCCGGGAGTGGTAGCCGACTTTTTCATGGCCGAATATGCGGCATCCATGTCATAGTCGCGCAGCCCCTTGCGCCAGCTGTCGACAATCACAGGAATGGCCGGATCGCCCTCCATGGTAAATGTCTCGCGGCCGTAAAGTTCCCATTTGGGCAGCCATCCCCACTCTTTCGACATGTCGATCATGGAGCGTATCATGTCGGTCTGGCGTTCGGGATATACCATTGTCATAAGCTGATGCACATTGCGGTATGTGTCCCACAGCGAGAATACGGTATAGCGGTCGTGGCCGTCGGCAGTCTGTCCGTCGCCGAAGCTCTCCATCAGAGGATATTGTCCGTTTACGTCGTTGAGCACGTTGGGATGTATGAGTGCATGATACAGTCCGGTGTAGAATACCCGTTTCTGCTCGTCGGTGCCGCCTTTTACACGTATGCGGCCGAGATCGGCATTCCAGGTGTCGCGTGCCTGTGTGCGGATTTGGTCAAATGTAAGACCGGCTTGCTCTTTTTCGAGATTCTCGCGGGCGTTGGCTATCGAGACAAACGACACCCCCATACGCACCTCTACCTGTTCGCCTACCTTTAGATCCTCGTATGTGAACCAATAGCCAACATCGTCGCCCGACAGCTCGCGTCCATACTGGGTGTATATCTTGTATGTGCCGTTATCGGGAGTCCATTCCGCCTCGACACCAGTCATTTCAGGCTGCATCTTCCAGTAGCCTGAAGCATCGGGCTTCTTGCTTACGCGCATCACGAAATAGATGGGAAATACTTTCTGCGGATTGTAGCAGAAAGTGCCGAGCAGTTTGGAACCTTCAATTTCGGTATCGCTCACACGACGCACTGTGGCTCCGCTTTCGTTTGTGAGTCCTTCGCCGAGATTGAGCAGAATATTGCCCTTGCCTCCGGGAAATGTGTATCGTTCGGCCGACGAGCGCTTGGTAGCGGTCACCTCGGTCAGAATGTCGTATTTGGTCAGGCGGTTGGAGTAGTAGCCCGGTACGGCTGTCTCCGAAGTATAGCCGGAGCCGTATTTCTTATAGTCAGGCTCAAGATCTCCGGTAGTGGCTATGGTAAGCAGCGATCCCATCTCCGGACACCCCACTCCACTCAGAGTCACGTGTGCGTAACCGGTGAAAAACTTGTTGTGAAATTCATAAGGGGTGGACCACCAACGTGCGTCCTTGTCATAAACATTTTCATCGGAACCCATGACATTGAACGGAACCACCGACATCATGCCATTAGGCACAACGGCACCGGGATTGGTGGTGCCGAAATTGGTAGTACCTACAAATGGATCGACCCACTGCGTGTAGTCATCGGCCACCGATATTGCTGAAGTGACGGCCACAAACATCGCCGCCGCTACCGTACGGTATTTCGACATAGAGCTGGAAATTTAGGTATTAGGTATAAGTTAATAATTCCTGTTACATTCGATTTACAAAGATAGTCACAAAGCGTCATACAATGAAATGCCTCCATGCTTTTTTAATAGATATATTGACACAACGCCTATATGGTTAACAGATTTTAACCATAATTTTGACTCACAAAAAACAATTTCAACATATCTTTACATAAATATTTATAAAACAATCGTACCAATCATGAGAAACTTTACTCCAAAAGCATTTCTCGGGACAGCGGCTTGCTGGCTTGCCTTATCGGCTTCGGCTCAGAATCTGACACTGGAAGCCCAGACGCTCGACAATCCCGACAACATTCCGGCTCCGGTACATCCGGTGCCACATCCGCGCCAACTCAAGTGGCAGGAAACAGAGTTCTATGCCTTCTTCCATTACGGCATGAACACTTACACCAATCTCGAATGGGGCAATGGCAACGAAGCCGAATCGACATTCGCACCTACAGCCGCCCCCAATCCACGCCAGTGGCTCGAAACCATTAAAAAAGGCGGCATGAAAGGCGGTATAGCCGTGGTGAAGCATCACGACGGATTCTGCCTGTGGCCCACTGCCACCACAACACACAATGTTACTTCCAGCAGCAATAGTTTTGCGCAAGCAACAAACATTCCGCGCGATTTCGCTGATGCCGCAAAAGACCTCGGTCTTAAATACGGATTTTACGTATCGCCATGGGATCGCAACAGCGCATATTGGGGCGACGGCACCACCCGCTATGTCGACGAGGTATTCCTCAAGCAGTGCGAGGAGCTTGCTCAGTATGGCACAGACCAGTTTGAGATGTGGTTTGACGGCGCCACCGGCGATTCAGGCTACTATGGCGGAGCCAATACCCCCCGCCGTGTGGATCCGGAGACATATTACGACATACCAAACCTCCGCGACAAGATACACAAGATATGCCCCGACATGGTCATGTGGGGTGTAGGCGGCGAAGCCCGCTGGATCGGCAACGAGTCGGGCTGGGCCGGAGAGACATGCTGGAGCATGGGCAACGGCGAATACGGCGATGAAAACGGCTGGCAGTGGCTTCCCGGCGAAAGCGACGCCAAGGCCACTACATCAGGATGGTTCTGGCACTCTGGCGAATCCGTACAGTCGCTCGACAAACTCTGGCAATTCTATCTTGAGACAGTAGGCCGCAACGCCACTCTCATTCTCAACTTCCCGCCCGACAAATCCGGCTCGCTGCCAGCAGCTACCGTGAGCCGCATCGAGGCATTCGGACAGCGCC
>CAJTQH010000061.1 GCA_910578305.1 uncultured Muribaculaceae bacterium | reverse complement strand
CGAAAAAGCTCAGAACGCCTACGACGAGGAAGAAGCCCGAAAACTACAACGCAAGATCGCTAAAAACCAGTTTGACTTCAACGACTACCTCAATCAGATACAGCAGATCAAAAAGATGGGCAATCTGAAAGATCTTGCCGCCATGATACCCGGCGTAGGAAAAGCAGTGAAAGACATGGACATTGATGACAATGCATTCAAAGGCATTGAAGCCATAATACAGTCCATGACCGCCGACGAACGCGCCAACCCGCAGATTATCAATGCAAGCCGCCGCCAGCGCATAGCACGCGGCTCAGGCACCAATATAGTGGAAGTCAACCGCATGATCAAGCAATTCGACCAGATGCGCAAAGTGATGAAGATGGCCACCACTATGAAAAATCCCATGAAGATGATGCGCAACCTGCGTCAACAGCGTCCACATTGATAGCCACACCTTATAATAATCTTTTAACACACCACATACACTCCGACACATGATGCAACTGATCGACGGAAAGCGCACGGCTACCGAAATCAAAGCCGAAATAGCACAGACAGTGACCGAAATGGTGGCCGAAGGCCGCAAACGCCCTCACCTCGCAGCCATTCTTGTAGGCCACGACGGTGGCAGCGAAACCTACGTGGCACATAAAGTGAAAGCCTGTGAGGAATGCGGATTCAAGTCCACACTGCTTAGATATGAAGACGACGTGACCGAGCAGGAATTACTTGAATCCATCGACCGGCTCAATGCCGACCCCGACGTTGACGGATTCATAGTCCAGCTTCCGCTCCCACGTCACATCTCAGAGCAGCGCATAATCGAAGCCATAGACTACCGCAAGGATGTCGACGGTTTCCATCCGGTCAATGTAGGCCGCATGTCCATCGGTCTGCCATGCTTCATCTCCGCTACCCCAATGGGCATCATGACTCTGCTCGAACGCTACAATATACCTACTCGCGGCACTCGCTGCGTGGTACTGGGCCGCAGTAACATCGTGGGCAAACCCGTATCCACGCTCATGATGCAGAAAGCCCAGCCGGGCAACGCCACCGTAACCGTGTGCCACAGCGCCACCCCGGACATAAAAGAAATATGTCGCGAAGCCGACATCATCATAGCCGCTCTCGGCAGTCCCGGATTTGTGACCGAAGACATGGTAAAACCCGGCGCGGTAATCATCGACGTAGGCACCACTCGCGTTCCCGACGCATCGCGCAAGAGCGGATTCCGCCTGCGTGGCGACGTCGACTTCGACAACGTTGCCCCGAAATGTTCGTGGATTACCCCCGTCCCCGGTGGCGTAGGCCCCATGACCATCGTATCTCTCATGAAGAATACTCTGCTGGCAGCACGCCGCGACATATATCCCGACTAACGCACAATCCGGGTTCATGGAATTCCATGGACCCGGATGCGCCTCTCTTACCTCTATACAACCCCTCATGACCTCAATCATTCAGGCATTCCTGCTCACTGCGGCATCAATGCTCGCAGCACCGTCACAAAGCATCGACATAGTGTTTGCAGGAGATGCCATGCAGCATCAGCGACAGATTGATGCCGCACGTCAGCCGGATGGCTCCTACGACTATACTCCATATTATAAGGCCATTCAGCCATATATAGCCTCGGCCGACTATGCCGTGGTAAATCTGGAGACACCGCTCGGCGGAGCGCCATATTCAGGCTATCCCATGTTCTGCGCCCCCGACAGCTACCTCTCGGCTCTTAAAGATGCCGGATTCGACCTCATCCTCACAGCCAACAACCACGCCCTCGACCGCCGCGACAAAGGCCTGCGACGCACTGTGTCCACCATACAGGACATGGGGCTGCCATGGATAGGCACATACTGCAATGCCGCACAGCGAGCCGAAGTGCTTCCCCGCATCATCGACGTGCAGGGATTCAAGATAGCATTTCTCAACTACACTTACGGCACCAACGGCATCACCATACAAGGCGATGCCATAGTCGACCACATCGACCGCACTCTCATGACCCGCGACATCAGCGAAGCACGAAAAGCCGGAGCCGAAATTGTAGCTGTCGCCGTACATTGGGGAGATGAATACCATCTGCTTCCAAATGAGTCACAGCGGTCGCTTGCCGATTTCCTAACCGATCAGGGAGTGGATCTCATCATTGGCGGACATCCCCACGTGATACAACCCATGGAGATACGCCACAGCGACCGCCACGACAAAGATGTGTTTCTATGCTATTCACTCGGCAACTTCATCTCAGGAATGCGCAAGACCGATACTCGCGGAGGCGCCACGGCACGCATCACCCTGACCCGCGACTCACTCGGACATGCCGTTGTCGACAAAGCCACATACCGCATGGTATTCGTGCTTCCGCCCGACCACACCTGCTCAAATTTCCGGCTCATATCATCGGAGCAGGATACACCGCCCGAGATGACGACCGCCCGCGACGCATTCGTCCGAAACGCCCGCGCCATTTTCGACAGGCACAATGTGCACGTGCCACTCGACACCGTTTCACTTTGGGACTACAACACACGCATGATGATACAGCAATGCTCGCTGCCCGACTCCATCTCACAATAACCGTAAAGACTATTTTTACTCAGTTTTCAAAAAAAATGCACTGACATATTGCCCAATTCAAAAAAAACGCTTACCTTTGCAGCGCAAATCAGATGGTGAGCATAGCTCAGTTGGTTAGAGCGTCGGATTGTGGTTCCGAAGGTCGTGGGTTCGACCCCCACTGTTCACCCCACCGAAGAGAGGATAGCAAATAAGCCGTCCTCTCTTTTTTACGTTTTTATCCTCCATCCAACCGGATCAGCTACTTGAAAATTAGTACATTTGCAATTCCGATCCCACAAGTACACATACATTCACATCATGAACATAAAATATACTTTAGCCCTCCTGTCAATCACAGCTTGTTCATATCTGACCTGTCACAGCCTGTCGGCCCGACATGACTCCTCCGATACACATGAGCCGGGAACCGTAATCAATACCGAGACGGTCAACCGCAATGGCATTGACTCATATTTCACATCATCGGAAATAAACGACAAAATATTCGACCGCATCAACGGAAAATCTTTTGGAGCGGACTGCACCACTCCGCGCACCAGTCTACGCTACATCACCGTGCTCCACGTAGACATTGACGGCAACACACGCCTTGGCGAAATGATATGCCACAAATCAATAAGCGACGATCTTCTCGACATTTTCAGAAATCTGTACAATGCCGGATATCCCATAGAGCGCATGGTACTTATCGACGAATATAATGCCGACGACGAAGCATCCATGTCTACCAACAACTCTTCGTCATTTAATTTCCGCCGCATATCCGGATCAAAAAAACTGTCCAAACACAGTCGGGGCATGGCCGTCGACATCAATCCGCTGTACAACCCCTATGTTCGCACGCGTCCTGACGGTAAAAAATCCATCGCTCCAAAATCCGGAAAACCATACGCCGACCGTTCAGCGACATTCCCCTATAAAATCCAAAAAGGCGACTTATGCTACAACGAATTCATCCGGCACGGATTCCGCTGGGGAGGCGACTGGCGAAAAAGCAAAGACTACCAACATTTCGAAAAATAACCCTTATTCACGCATCCCGCACCCAACCTTTTATTGAAATTTCACAAAGATTTTATAGCCGAATCGCGCATTTTTTTTGGGATTTTTGAAATTTATTGCTTACTTTTGTAAAAATTTAGTATAAAAATGGCCGGCAATCTGCAGCATCGACTCGAAAGCCTACGGGGCAAAGCTCAGCTCATCACTGAACGTTATGCCTCGCTGCTGGAACAGAAACGATTGGCAGACGACACCATAGCCGAACTCCGCAAAGAGCTCGAGCGCACTAAGCGCGAAAATAATGTGTTACAGCAGCAGATCGAGCATCTGAAAGTAGTAACCACAATCACTCCGAAGCGCGAAGACGTGGAGCGTAGCCGGGCGTTTTTATCAGAATTAGTGCGGGATATCGATAAATGCATCAGCGAACTAACTGAATGATGCGATGAAAGATAAACTTGATATAAACTTACGCATAGGCGATGTGACTCTCAACCTCACCATCAATCGCGATGAAGAAAAAATACTTCGCGATGCTGCCAAGGAAGTGAATCACGCCTATGATGAGTATAAAAAGCGATTCGGCAGCAGCTCGCCGCAGGAAGTACTTGCCAAAGTAACCCTGCTGTTTGCCAAGGGCTATTTCACCACAGCCTCTCAGGTCAGAGAACTTGACAAGGTGCTCGGTGACTTCGACGCCCGACTCACCGAACTGCTTGAGCAGCAACCTTAAGCCAATAGGCTGTAGCTCATTATATCAACTCCATATAAGCACGGATGTCAACGATGCAAGAGTGCATCACACAACGACACACCGCGCCGGGCATCTGGGCATGTCGTAAAGTCATGCCGCAATGCTACCGAAAGCCTGCACAACCTCACAGAGCAGCCTGAGCCATCGGTCAATATCTGATACCGTAAGCCTCAGAATGCCTCAGTTGATGTTGATGCGGCATTTTTTGTTTTAAGAACTTATTAATACCATAAATTATAAATATATAAGACTGATGGAAACAATAATAACTTATGTGATCATAGCGGTAGTGGCCTTGATAATAGGCTTCGTATGCGCGATGATCATACAGAAAAGCATGGCTAAGAGCCGTGCCAAAATAATAGTGGAAGAGGCTGAAAACGAAGCAGAAGTACTTAAGAAAAACAAGCTCCTTGAAGCCCGCGAAGAAGAGCTGCGCATAGTAGCCGAAGCCGAAAAGCAGGCTCAGCAGCGCCTGTCGAAAGCCCAGTCAAAAGAAGGCCAGCTGAAACAGCGCGAGCTTCAGCTCAACCAGCAGCAGAGCGAAAACCAGCGTGCCCGCAACGAAATCGAACAGACACGTGTCAAACTTGAAGAGCAGGCAGCAGGCCTCGAAAGCCGCAAAGAAGAGCTCGACGCACTCAAGGCCAAAGCCACTGAAGAACTCGAACGCCTGTCGGGACTCTCGTCGGAAGACGCCAAGGAAAAACTCATCGAATCGCTCAAAGACGAAGCCAAGACAGCCGCCCAGAGCTATATCAACGACATCATGGACGAAGCCAAGCTCACCGCCAACAAGGAAGCAAAGCGCATAGTAGTCCAGTCTATCCAGCGTGTAGCCACCGAGACTGCAATAGAAAATTCAGTCACAGTGTTCCAGATCGACTCTGACGAAGTCAAAGGACGCATCATCGGACGCGAAGGACGCAACATACGCGCTCTCGAAGCAGCCACAGGCATAGAAATCATTGTCGATGACACCCCCGAAGCTATCGTACTCTCCGGTTTCGACCCCGTACGCCGAGAAATAGCCCGCCTTGCACTGCATCAGCTCGTCACCGACGGACGTATTCACCCGGCACGTATCGAAGAGGTCGTAGCCAAAGTACGCCGTCAAGTCGAAGAAGAAATCATCGAGACCGGCAAACGCACTGCCATCGACCTCGGCATCCACGGCCTGCACCCAGAACTCGTGCGCCTCGTGGGCAAGATGAAATACCGTTCGAGCTACGGCCAGAACCTTCTCCAGCACTCGCGTGAAACTGCAAACCTCTGTGCCGTGATGGCATCTGAACTCGGCCTCAACCCCAAGAAAGCACGTCGCGCCGGCCTGTTGCACGACATAGGCAAAGTGCCCGACGAAGAACCCGAACTGCCCCACGCACTGCTGGGCATGAAACTTGCCGAAAAATACAAAGAAAAGCCCGAGATATGCAACGCCATCGGCGCACACCACGACGAAGTGGAGATGACGTCGCTCATAGCTCCGATAGTACAGGTATGCGACGCTATATCCGGTGCCCGCCCCGGAGCTCGTCGTGAAATGGTCGAGGCTTATATCAAACGTCTCAACGACCTCGAACAACTCGCACTCTCCTATCCGGGAGTCATCAAGACCTATGCCATCCAGGCCGGTCGCGAACTCCGAGTGATAGTAGGTGCCGACAAGATCGACGACGTAGAGACCGAAAAACTCTCGGCCGAGATAGCCAAGCGCATTCAGGACGAGATGACATATCCCGGACAGGTCAAAATCACCGTTATTCGCGAGACTCGTTCAGTAAGTTTTGCCAAATAAAAAAACTTCGTGCATAACCATGATATCTGACAATCTGCCCGCCTCGTCCATGCCGGATGAAGGCGAGGAAAAAGACAAGCGTCAGCACTACGACAGCAACTGCCGAGGGGGCAACCCTCCCCGAGGCAAGCTGCACTGCTACGATTGGCTGCAAGACATACCCGGAGGTCAGGCCGACTTCGACATTGTGGAAGTTCAATTTAAGAACACCCGCAAAGGTTTCTTCCGAAACTCGCTCCACCTTCCGCTGGCAATCGGCGACACAGTAGCCGTAGAGGCTCTGCCCGGACACGACATTGGTCAGGTCACACTTACCGGACGTCTTGTGGCACTACAGATGAAAAAAGCCAATGTAAAACCCGACTCCGAAATAAAGCGCGTGCTACGTAAAGCCAAGGCTTCCGATCTTGAAAAATTCGAGGAAGCCAAAGCCAAGGAAAACGACACCATGATACGCGCCCGAAAGATCGCCGAAGATCTGAAGCTAAACATGAAGATCGGAGATGTGGAATATCAGGGAGATGGAAACAAAGCCATCTTTTACTACATAGCCGATGAGCGCGTCGACTTCCGGCAGCTCATAAAAGTGCTTGCCGATGCCTTCAAAGTACGCATAGAGATGAAGCAGATCGGAGCCAGACAGGAAGCCGGACGCATCGGCGGCATAGGCCCGTGCGGACGCGCACTCTGCTGCTCAAGCTGGATGACCAACTTTGTATCGGTAGGCACTGCCGCCGCACGTTTTCAGGACATATCACTCAATCCACAGAAACTTGCCGGACAGTGTGCCAAGTTGAAATGCTGCCTCAATTTCGAGGTCGACGCATATGTGGAAAGCGTGAAGCGCCTGCCCGCCAAAGATATCCGGCTCGAGACCGCTGACAACACATACTATCACTTCAAGCACGATGTGTTCAACCGGCTCATCACATACAGTACCGACAAGTCTGTTCCGGCCAATCTGGTTACCATAACCGCCGACCGCGCATTTGAAATAATATCGCTCAACAAACAAGGCGAAAAGCCGCTTAGCCTGCTCCCTGAAAACGAACAGGCAGCAATGGATAAAAAGCCGTTTGCCGATATTCTTGATCAAGACAACATATCACGGTTTGACAACACCAAAAAGCGCAAGAAGAAAAAGTCACGCCAGGCCCCAAATGCATCCAAAGAGCAGCAGTCTAAGCAACAGCAGCCCGGTAATTCAACACCTGAGCGTCCGACACAGCAAAACGGCAAGCGCAACGATAGGCGGCGTCAGCGCCCCAATGGCTCCAAGAAAGACAACGGCAGCAAATCTTCCGACTCATCGTCCAAGCCTGCATGCAATGACTGATCGCCTGTTTCATATCATCATGACGGCACTCGCGTGCTGCATGTTGGCGTGCTCATGCTCACCGTCAGCGTCCGATTACAGCAGCTTCACAGACCTTCCGGCTCGCGGATGGAATTACGGTGACACTGTATGTTTTCAGATAGCCGCCGACAGCATCAGGCCTCGATCAATATCGGTGGCCATACGCCACAACGACGATTACGAATACCGCAATCTCTGGCTCGAAGTATCGTATACGGATGCCGACAGTACGTTGCGTCGCGACACCGTATCCATGGAACTTGCCGATGTCTACGGACATTGGCTCGGACAAGGACTCGGCACATCTTATCAGATACAGAAAAAAGTCAGCGACTCGGTGAGACTTCTGCCTGGAGCAGCCGTTATGGTCCGACATGTGATGCGCACCGACACACTGCGCGGACTACGACAAATCGGCGTGGAGACAACTCCATGAACAGATTCTTGACCATACAGATTTGACCTAACCATACAACAATTCACTATGAAGAAGCCCCGTTTCGACAGTGTGATTTTCGACATGGACGGCACTCTGTGGGATGCCGTGGACACCTATCGCGACATCTGGAACACGGCCTATCAAGCCATGGGTGTAGATGCACGTGTAACACGCCGGCAATTGCTCGAATGCATGGGTATGACCCTCGACCGCATTGCGGCCAAGCTCAATCCGCCGGACATTGACACCCGGCGTTTCTACAATGAAATACGTAAAGCCGACGATCTGCTCATGCCCCGTCAAGGAGGCATACTGTATCCGGGCGTAAAGGAGATGCTGCCATCACTCGCCTCACAGTTCCGTCTGTTCATGGTGAGCAACTGCGGTGACAAAGGACTCGACTACTTTCTCGACTTCACCGGCCTGCGCCCGTACTTCACCGACCTACGCAGCTATGGTGCCACTCTCAAACTGAAAGACATCAATATACGCGACCTATGCCGCGAATACTCTCTTTCATCACCGATATACGTAGGCGACACCGATGGTGACTGCCGCAGCGCACATGCCGCGGGAGTGCCCATGATACACGTCACCTACGGATTCGGCAGATGCAACGATGCCGAATTTCAGGCGTCATCGTTTGCCGAAGTTGTAGATAGTCTGTATGTTTAACCTGTATATATTCACTACATTCAAATCCAAACAACGATAATATGCGCCAGCTCATACTTCTTGATCACGATGAATTTCTGACACGCCTCGGCAAAATCAGAGCGCTGATGAATGACGCTCAGGCGTCAGCAATGCTTGTTACGGACAACGCCAACATATATTATCTGACCGGACGCGTGTTTGCAGGCTACATATATCTGCCGGCCAACAGCATGCCGGTATTCTTCATACGTC
This sequence comes from uncultured Muribaculaceae bacterium, assembly GCA_910578305.1. Classification (GTDB taxonomy): domain Bacteria; phylum Bacteroidota; class Bacteroidia; order Bacteroidales; family Muribaculaceae; genus Paramuribaculum. The sequence continues at coordinate 4,284 of CAJTQH010000061.1, read as the reverse complement.
GTCCGATAGGTCTTGAAGGAGATGGTGTGGTCTATATACGCAAGCCTGAGCACATGGCCGAAAGCATAGGTCTTGACACGCCGGAGTCGCTCGCGCTTGAGCTCGACATCACACCTTACTCCATGATCGAGCGTCTGAAAGCCATATTCCCGCAGGCTGTCATAGTCAATGCCTCACCCATGCTGAGAGCTGCACGCGCGGTGAAGACTCCTCGCGAGATCGAATTGATTGCCACTTCAGGCATCAAGCAGGAGCGTGTCTACCGCCGCATACCGCATTTATACCGGGAAGGCATGACCGACCTCGAACTTCAGGTAGAAATCGAGCGGACATCGCGACTTGAAGGATGCCTCGGACAATTCCGCATAAGCGGCGACTCCATGGAGCTATACATGGGCAACATACTTGCCGGAGAAAACGCCGACAATCCCACTCCTTACGATTTTGCCATGGGCGGCGAAGGTCTTGATCCTTCACTGCCTGTCGGATGCAACGGATCTGTTATACGCGAAGGCGAAAGTGTAATGGTTGACGTCAATGGCAACTACACAGGTTACATGACAGACATGACACGCACCTACACCGTCGGCAATATCAATGCTCTGGCCATGAAAGCCCACCGATGCTCCGTAGAAATATGCCGCGAAGTGTCGGCAATGGCCATCCCTGGCACAGAAACAAAAGACATGTACCACCGCGCCGAAGAGATGGCCCGCGAAGCCGGTCTATATGAATACTTCATGGGACATCGGCAAAAAGCCGGCTTTGTAGGCCACGGAGTGGGCATTGAGATCAACGAGCAGCCTGTCATAGCACCTCGAAGCCGCGACATCATACAGACCGGTAATGTCTTTGCGCTCGAACCGAAATTCGTCATCCCGCATGTGGGTGCCGTAGGCATCGAAAACACATATGCTGTCACACCGCAGGGCGTACGTTGCCTGACCAATGCCCCGGAAGACATAGAGACATTAAAATAGGTTCCGCCTTCGCATCACTCTGTCACATATCCATCATCACACAACTCATCATGCAAACGACTCAAGACATACTGCAACATATCGACAGAAAAGCTTTTACAGCCGTTGGCGAAGCAGCCGACGCCTTAGGCGTGGAGTGCTATGCCGTGGGGGGATATGTGCGCGACCTCTTTCTGCAACGCCACTCCAAAGACATTGACTTTGTCAGTGTCGGCACAGACAGCGGCATATCCATTGCGCGAGAAGTAGCCCGACGCATAGGCCATGGAGCAAAAGTCAACATATTCCGCACATACGGAACGGCTCAGGTACGCTACCGTGGTACAGAACTGGAATTTGTAGCTGCCAGACGTGAATCATACCATACCGACTCACGCAATCCAATAGTCGAAGAAGGCTCGCTTGCCGATGACATATCCCGTCGGGATTTCACAATCAATGCGATGGCCATAAGTGTCAATTCAGCTAATTTCGGACAGCTATTGGATATGTTCCAAGGCCTTGATGACCTCCGCAACCGAATCATACGCACACCTCTCGATCCCGACATCACCTTCAGCGACGATCCCTTGCGCATGATGAGAGCCATACGTTTTGCCACTCAACTCGACTTCAACATATTGCCCGCCACTCTCGATGCCATAAGCCGCAATGCAAGCCGCATATCCATCATCACTCGCGAACGCATCTACACTGAACTTTCTAAAATCATGGCTTCGCCACGCCCGTCAATCGGATGGAAACTACTGGCCGACACCGGACTACTTGAGTTCATATTGCCAGAACTCAATGCAATGCGCGGAGTGGAGATAATACATGGCCGAAGTCATAAGGACAATTTCCAACACACACTTATGGTACTCGACCGTGTGGCCGAAAAGTCCGACGACATATGGCTTAGATGGAGCGCACTGCTCCACGACATAGCCAAGCCGGTGACAAAACGCTGGGATGACAACACCGGATGGACTTTCCACAATCATAATTTCATAGGCTCAAAGATGGTGCCTAAAATATTCCGGGCGCTGAAAATGCCGCTTGGCGAACCAATGCGTTACGTGCAGAAAATGGTGGAGCTGCACATGCGCCCGATAGCACTTGTAGAGGATACCGTCACCGACTCCGCAGTGCGGCGTCTGATCACCGATGCCGGTGAAGATCTGCCTGCGCTAATGACACTATGCCGTGCCGATATCACGTCACGCAATCCAGAAAAAGTCAGAAAACATCTTAAGAACTTCGACGATGTTCTACGCAAAATCGAGGATGTCACCGAACGCGACCATCTGAGAAATTTCCAACCGCCTATTGATGGCGCCGAGATCATGTCTACGTTCGGACTGCCGCCATCGGCCGAAGTCGGAATCATAAAATCTGCCATTAAAGACGCCGTACTCGACGGTATAATTCCTAATGAATACGAAGCCGCACGCGAATACATGCTTCGTATCGGAATGGAAATGGGACTAAAAGCATTATAATCATTATTAAACATGTATTACGTAACCAAAAGATTCGAAATATCCGGCTCGCATAGCCTAACGCTCGACTATCAGAGTAAATGCTCCGCTCTGCACGGACACAACTGGATAATAACCGTACACTGTCGTGCCGCCGAACTTGATGCCAACGGCATGGTAGCCGACTTCTCACACATCAAAACAGACATAACCGAACGCCTCGACCATAAGAATTTCAACGACATACTTCCATTCAACCCCACAGCCGAAAACATAGCCCGCTGGATATGCGACCGCGTGCCACACTGCTATCGTGTCGATGTGCAGGAAAGCGAAGGTAATACAGCATCTTATGAACGCGACTGACAGATCTGCGGTCACATACCGCGTCAACGAAATCTTCTATTCGCTTCAGGGCGAAGGATACTACACCGGCACTCCGTCGGTGTTTCTGCGCCTGAGCGGCTGCAACCGCTGTTGCGAGTTCTGCGACACCGACCACACATCGTCGCAGCCCATGACCGCATCAGACATTATAGATACAGTAAGTCGCTTCCCTGCACGACACATAGTCATCACCGGCGGCGAGCCGCTTTTACAACTCGACGAACCTCTTCTACAAGCCCTCGCTAAAGCCGGATTCTATATAGCCGTGGAGACCAACGGCTCACTGCCTGTGCCTCCCGGAGTCGACTGGGTCACATGCTCGCCCAAGGACGGTCCATGGCTCATAGACCGTATCGACGAACTGAAAATAGTATATCAGCAGCAGGATGTCGAAGCCATAGCCGCATCCCTGCCCCGTGCTCGCCACCACTTCCTTCAGCCATGCTCCGGAATCAACACCTCTCAGACCATCGACTACATTCTCAGCCATCCACACTGGAGGCTTTCATTGCAGACCCACAAGATGCTCGATATCCGCTGACACAGCCCGGATACGGATTAACATACTTTTCACAGAACCTCACACCGGGATAGCATTTTTTTATGTATCTTTGAAATTGATATTTATTCAATCACATAACTATGAAGTACATATTGCATATTTTCGCCATATCAGCATTACTCATAGCATCGGCAGTCACAGACGATGCCTTGGCCGCACGCCCCAAGGCAGTCAGGAAAGCCAAGCCCACGGCCGATGAACTGTACCGTCAGGCCGAAAAAGCATTTTATGAATATCGCTTCGACGAAGCCCTGACACTGCTCGACGACTACGAGGACGCTATCTCTTCCGGAAAAAAGCGACAGGAACCGGCCGAAGGATTTGAACGCCTGCGCATGAAATCCGAGCTTGGAAGCACTATGATGGGCCGCGTGGAAAAAATAGCCATTATCGACAGCCTCACTGTCGACAGCGCCGACTTCTTCCGCGCATACAAGCTATCAACGCCATCGGGATTTCTGTCCGACACATCAGCCCTACCCGAAGATTTCAGCCACACATCACCCACATCGGTCTACATCACCGAGAGTGGCGAGAACATGATGTGGGGCGCTCCCGGCCCTGACGGAAAAGGATCTGGCGGACCTGGCCGGGGGTCTGGAAGCGGCTCAAAACCCGGATGCTCACCGGAAAGGAGCGGAAGCGGCTGACAGCGGTGGAGAAGTGCTGCTGGGCCAGGACGGTGGTGGGGACCAGAATGGCGGCCTGCTTGCCGTCCAGGATGCACTTCATCACGGCCCGCAGTGCCACCTCCGTCTTGCCGTAGCCCACGTCGCCGCAGAGCAGGCGGTCCATGGGCACGGGCCGCTCCATGTCCTTTTTGATGTCCGCGATGCACCGCAGCTGGTCGTCCGTCTCCGCGTAGTCGAAGGCCTCCTCGAACTCCGTCTGCCAG
>CAJTQH010000060.1 GCA_910578305.1 uncultured Muribaculaceae bacterium | reverse complement strand
CTGCAGGAGCGTCTGGGCACAGACCTCGCGCTCAACGCCCACATAGAAGTGAGCGAATCGCGCACCAACGGAGCCAACCGCACCTACTCCGCATCAAATCTCAACGATGGCGACAAGGATTCATACTGGGCCACAAACGACGGCACCACCTCTGCCACCATCACACTCACATGGGACGAACCTCAGAACATACACTATGTGTCGCTCATGGAGTACATCAAACTCGGTCAGCGCGTCAAGGGATTTGAAATCGAATATTCGACCGACGGCACAAACTTCACCAAAGCCGCGTCAGGTGTCACCACCACAACCATAGGCTACAAGCGCATAATACCTCTCAACGGCAGCACAACCACCTATGGCAACGGCTACAACTGCAAGGCCATCCGTATCAACATCACCGACAGCAAGGCATGTCCGCTTCTCCACACCGTGTCATGCTTCTGATCTCAACCAAATAATACAGAATCAACCGATATGAAAAAATCGTTATTATACACACTGTTGGCTTCAATGATACCAAGTGCTGCGATGGCCGACATCAACTTCGAGACATCCGACGGATACACCGGTCTGGGTGTATATGACTGCTGGACTGAATCGCCTTTCCGCACCGGACGCCTCACAGGCAATGTGATGGTGACCGACAATCCCGACAAGAGCGTCGACGCTGCTCTCGGTCAGGCACCCAACGCATCAGCCAAAGTGCTCGGCGCACAGCGTTCGCGTTTCGGCTCCAACCTGTTTGGCGTACGCATCGACCTTGACGAAAAAATCGACCTCACTACCACCACCAAGTATGTGCACGTGATGATGTACCGCCCGGTTTCCGGACGTGTGGCTCTCGTGGGCCTCGGCAAGCGCAACGACCGCGATGACCAGACCGGCGAAGAAGAGCAGTTCTGGGTATTGTCGAGCAGCGAAGTGCAGGCCGACAGATGGAGCGATGCCGTATTCGCCATAAAAGGTGCCAACAACATCAAGATACACTCACTCGTAGTGGTGCCTGAATGCGAGTCGCCCCACAACAGCGCCGAAGACTTCCTGTTCTATATCGACGACATCACCGTCAACGACGACATCAAGCCCCGTATGTCGACCGAGTTCTACACCATCAATTTCAACAAGACGGCCGAAAAGATCACCCACTCTTCACGTAATTCGAGCGGCGTCACCATGACATCGCCTTCATGCGGCTCCCAGTCGGCATCAGTGGATCAGGCAAGCGACAAACTGCTCTACCACTTTGTGGACAACACTTATTTCCGCGCCAAAGCCGGCGAGACCGTTACATTCGGCGTCAACTTCAACGGCGAGTGGATGCACGCCTACATATATCTCGACCGTGACAACGACGGTCAGTTTGAAGCCTCGGTAGGAAGCAACAGCTACACCCCGCAGCAAGATCTGCTCACATATTCATTCTACGGAGCCACTACTGAAGATCGCGGTTACAACAGTACCGGTCAAAGCATTTCCGGCAACGCGCGCAACACCGTGTCGATGCCGAGTGTGACTCTGCCTGCCGACCTCAAGGCCGGTGCTTACCGTCTGCGCTACAAGGTGGACTGGAACGACATCAACCCCGGTGGCAGCAATGCAAGCGGCAACACCATATCAGGCAACGGCGGTGCCATCACCGACATAATACTCATGGTGGGCGACGGATCTCCCGTGACCGTACACGCCAACCAGCTCAATGGCGATGTGGCTACCGAATCCGGCGAAGTGCTCAGCAACAATCAGGCCGAGTTCGGACAGCCGTTCACAATCAAGATGCTTCCGGCTCCAGGATTCGAGTATTCAGGCATAAAGGTGCGACATGGCGTGCTTTCGGGCGAAGCCGTATTCCACGACAATCCACAGTACCACGAAACTACATTCGGCTACGAACTGTTTGACGAAAACGACTGCTTCACTCTGCCTGCGGAAATCATGGACGGCGATGTGATGATAGAAGGCCTGTTTGTACAGGAAGGCACACTGCCCAAGCGCGTGACCGTCAACTACACTCTGGAATGCAACGGCACCGTCATAGGCACAAAGAGCGTATCGGCCTCCACCGGACAGCCCTACCCCGAAGTGGCATGGGACATGGAGACTTCTCCCGAGTTCTACACCATAGAAGGCATGCCCGATGACGTGATCACGGTAGAAAACACCGACATCACCCTGCAGCTTATGCCCAACCTGCCGTTTGAAGTGAGCCGCGATTTTGAAAACGCTTATTGGTACAACATGACCATCACAGCCGATAAAAAATACCTCACTCACAACAGCTCTCGCAGCTACATAGATCTCAGTTCATCCACTACCGCCACTCCCGGAGCCGATGACCACAACTCTCAGTGGTGCTTCGTTGGCGACGTGTACAATGGCTTCAAGATCATGAACCGTGGCGCAGGCAACGGCATGATACTCTCTTCGAGCACCAACACTTCGTCAAATACCGGAGGCAACACTTATCCCACCGTGAAGTCCGAACCCGTGTCGGACGGCAACACCCTCTGGATTCCGACCAAGAGCAACAACGTGTCAAATAGCTTCTACCTGCACCAGAAAGGCATACCGTCCAACCGCATGAACAGCCGTGACGACCGCCTGGCCTACTGGACAGGAGGCGCCGATGCCGGATCTTCGTTCACAGTAGTGTTCGTAGGACAGACTTCGGGAATCGACGATATCGGTGCTGATACCGAAGCCGACGGGCCTGCCGTATACTACAATCTGCAAGGCATACGCATCAATGTCGAAAATCTCACCCCCGGCATTTACATCTGCCGTCAGGGCAACAAAGTGACCAAGATTTTGGTGAAATAACACCGTAATCACGCTACCGCAAACGAGCGGCGCGCTCCGGGGTTGAGTCCGAGAGCGCGCCGCTCTGTTTTATCTATATCCCACTTCAGCTACATCGACGAGCCTATGACAAGAAGCCCGAGACTAACCATCAGTACTGACAGGTCAATGAGCTTTCCTCGCACATTGCGCTCGTGAAGCACCAGCACACCATAGAGAAACGGCACCATCACACTGCCGCGGCGTATCATCGACACAATGCTTATCATGGCGCCGTCGAGCGACAGAGAATAGAAGTAAGCCAGATCGGCCACTGTCAGAAACAGTGATATCAGCGGTATAGTCCACCGCCACGAAAACGCCGTGGCCACACCGGCAGCCTTAGGCGACACACGCCGCAGCAGCAATATCACCGAGGTCATCACCACACACTGATAGAGCGAATACCATGCCTGTACCTCCATAGGACGGTAGTATTGCATCAGATACTTGTCGTACAGCGCACTCACCGCTCCCAGCACAGCCGCGCCTATGGCCATCCACAGCCATCGCGACCGCCGAAGCGAAAAACCCTCTCCGGCTCCTATGCGCGATATGAAGTAAAGCGAAACAAAACCAAGCAGAATACCCGTCCACTGCACCCAGTTGAGCCGTTCGCCGAATATGAGCACGGCTCCGGTAAGCACCATCACCGGGCGCGACGCATTGACAGGTCCCTGTATAGTCAGCGGCAGATGTTTTATGGCGAAATAGCCTAAAATCCACGATCCGAGCACAATCAGAGCCTTGATCAGTATGAGCAGGTGTCCTGCCAGAGTGTTGCCGAAGCCGAAATCGCCGCAGGCAATGCTTGAAAACAACACCGGCGACAGCAACATAGTACCGAAAACAGTGTTGAGCATCAACACTATAAGCACATTATTGCCACGTACCGACAATTTCTTCATCACATCATAGACACCAAGACACAATGCTGATGTCAAAGCAAGAATAATCCACATATCTATTCTTTCTATAGCAAAATTCGCGCAAAATTAATCATAATCGCCGAATTTCCGATGAAGTCACACCCATCGCGTCTTTTATCTCATAGCTATGTTATTTTGGTTATGCATACCAAAAATACAAAGTGTGTCCCGGAACCTGTTGGGTCTGTTCCGGGACACGGGGTATTTATTGAACCAATAAATAAAGGCCTATAACAGAGTTTTTATTTCCATTCGTCGTGCTGGACGAGCTTGTCGTTGGTGTCGATTTCACCCTGCGGAATGGGCCATACATTGTCCTGCGCTCCGCGAATGTTCTGATGGTTGAGCACGCCGAACCCATTCTTCTTGTCGTCCTGCATGCGTTGCTGGGCTGCAGCATATTCACCCCAGCGGTAAAGGTCGGCAAAACGCAGATCCTCGAAAGCGAGCTCGATGCGTCGCTCGTGACGAACTATCTTGCGAAGGTCGTCCTGCGAAAGAGTTTTGTTCTTGCCTTCGACATCGGCCACCTTAGGCATGCCTACACGCTGGCGCACCTGGTCTATACATGCGATAGCAATCTGGGTATCGGCACCTTTTTCAATGAGAGCTTCGGCGTAACTCAGAAGAACTTCGGCATAACGTATCACGTAGTAATCCATCGATCCGTCATATTCGTTCTGGGTATTTTCAGGAATGTACCATTTCAGTATGTGTACGGTAGAGCTTGATGCGGTAGTAGTTGCATAATAAGTGCCGTTCCAAGTCATTCCTGGCACGAATAGAGTTGCCTTCAGGCGCGGGTCACGATTTTCCCACATGCGCAAATCCTGATTTGTTCTCGAATAGGGATTACTTCCGCCCGGAAGTAGTTCTTTCGGGAAGAGTGGGGACTCGGTGATGGGCAGACCGTCGATGCAATAATATTCGTTGGCAAGGTTCATGGAAGCTTCAATAGCGTTCATCGGGGCTTTCCAGGCGATACCGAAAGTCTGACCTTCGCCGAGGGCCGGGCCTTTGTAATGAACGCTGAGCAGTACTTCGTCGGCATTCTCATTGGCTTCAGTGAAAAGGTCACGGAAGTTGGCTTCCTGATTGGAACCGTCGCCGGATTTGAAGAGCTGAACTTTGCCATAGACCTGTTTGTATGCATCGATGGCGTCGTCATAGCGGCCAGAGAAAAGGGCTACGCGGCCAAGAATAGCATATCCGGCTTCGCGACTCATGCGTCCAACAGCCTGAGAACCTTTCGCGGGCAGACTCGGCAGATTTGCTTTGAGTTCGGTAATTATCGCTTCGACAATTTCGGCTTTTGGAGTCTTGGCAACTTTAGCAGTTGCCATTGTCAGCGGGGTGGTAAAGTACGGAACATCGCGGAACACGGATATCAGATTACAGTAGCCGAGAGCGCGCAGTGCCATTGCTTCTGCACGGTACACATTTTTCACATCATCGCTTGCCGGTATACGGTCGATATTGGCGGTGACTTCGTTGCAGCGTTTGATAAGTTCGAAATTGGCATTCCAATACATGGAGAAACACTCGTCGTTGGTGCCTGATGTACATTCGCTTATAGAGCTTCCGAGCATCCAGTTTCCCCACGAATGGTCGCCGTTGTCGGTCGAGGTCTCACGCGATAAAAAGCCGAAATTCCAGTTGTCTAAGTGATCGTTGTACAGATTCATCGATTGCATGGCGTCATAACAGCCTGTCAATGCCATCAGCGCGTCCTCTTCTGAAGTCCAGAAAGTGGTGGACGACGGCTGATTAGGATTACCGAGAGTCAGGAAATCGTCGGAGCATGAGGTCGATGTCAAGGCTATGGCCGCGATCAGGGCCGAGCCTAATAGAGTTTTTATGTTTAGAATATTATTTTTCATGATTACGTTCCTCCAATTTTAGAATTGAACATTGACACCAAATGAATAGGTTTTCATACCGGGGTGTACATCCTGGCGGTCGTCGCCTGAAGATTTTTCAGGATCCCAGTTTTTGAGGCTGGTAATTGTCCAGAGGTTGCCTCCGGAGAAATAAACGCGGATGCTGGTGATACCTGCCTTTCCGAGAACGGGCTGACGGAATGTGTAGCCGAGTTCTATTGTCTTAAGGCGGAGATAGCTGGCGTCTTCAAGCCAGAATGATGACATCTTGTCGTTGGCATTATTGCCTATGCGCGGCATTGATCCTCCAGGATTGTCGGTAGTCCAGCGATCAAGGAAGCGTTCGGTGAGATTACCGCGGATATCGGAAGTAGTTTCCCAGCAGTAGCGTTCGATTCCGCTTACACCCTGCCAGAAAGTAGAGAGATCAAAGTTTTTCCATGTCGCGCCGAGATTGAAGGCATAGCTGTATTTCGGGAACGGATTGCCTATAATCTTCTTGTCAGTGTCGTTGACATCGCCAGAGCCGTCAACATCTTCATACATCAGATCTCCGGGCTTCGGAATGGATCCATATTGTTTTACTATGTTGCCATTGGCATCAACACGATTTTTCACGTCGTCTTCCGAACGGTAGATGCCGATTGCTTTAAGAGCATAGAATGCACCTATCGGTTCACCGACGCGATTGATTGTCGAACCGGAGATTCGTTCGGCCTGGCCGCCCATTTCAAGAATTTCATTTTTTACGTGAGAAATACTGAAACCTGCGTTCCATGTCCAGTCGCCATATGAGTCGAAATAATTGACACTCCATTCCAGACCTCGGTTGCGGACTGAGCCTACATTCTGGTATGGGGCGCCCAGATTGCCCAAGAATATACCCGGCATGGCAAGTTGCATCAGGATGTCATCGGTCTTTTTGTCAAACCAGTCGAAAGATGTTGTGATTCGGTTGTTCCAGAACCCGAGGTCAAGACCGATGTTCCATGTACGAGTGGTTTCCCAACGGATATCGTCGTTAGGCACCGAAGTCGCCACCATGCCTGCCTGTTTGTCGTCGGTCTGGTCAAAATAATAGTTGCCGGAGGCTCCGAGAGTGGCGGCATATGGATAGTTGCCAATCTCCTGATTTCCGAGTTTACCCCATGAAGCACGGATCTTACCCATATTCATGTATTGCCGGATATTGAAATTTTCAAAGAATTTTTCGTTAGTGAAAACCCAGCCGAGAGACACAGAGGGGAATGTCGCGTAGCGATTTTTCTTGGGCAAACGTGACGATCCGTCGTGACGGATGTTGAATTCAAACAGATAGCGGTTGTCGTAGATATAGTTGATGCGTCCGAAGAACGACTGCAGGCGATAGCCCTCTGAATTTCCTTTTGCAGTGGGGTTCTTTGTTCCGCCGTCGAGTTCGTATATGTTGTCAGTGGGGAAACCAGCTTTGCCGGCAGTGGTGTTGCGATATCCGGAGCTGATCACCGAATGGCCTGCAAGGAGGTTGATCTCATGGGCACCGAAGTTCTTGTTGTATGTGACAAGGTTTTCGAGAGTCCATGTGGCATTGTTATACCAGTAGTCGGTAAGAGCGTTTTCGGTGGATCCTTTCTTTATTATATTGCCTTCGGCATCGTAACGCTCGCCGCCGGTGGGGGTATACGCTTTGGTTGTGTTCATATTGAAGTTATAGGCAAGATTGAGCTGGTATTTGAGACCGTCGTAAATGTCAATAGCGGCCCATGCCTTACCGTTGAAGAACCATTTGTAGTTGTTGCGGTAACCGAAGGTCATCGATTCAAGCGGGTTCTTGACCATTTCTGCGTTTAGTCCAGTCACTCCGTTTGACGAACCGTCCAGATAGCCGTAGTGCCCGTTGGAATACATGGCCGGTACAGTCGGACGTGTGAACCATGATATCAAACGCATTATGCCGCCTACGCCTGCAACGTTGACACACGGTGCAGTGATCTTGCTGCGCGATCCGAATGCGTTCATACCGAAAGTGAAGCGTTTGTATTTCGTGTCGAGATTTAGTCGGAATCCGATACGCTCCACTCCGGTCTCCTTCATGATGCCCTCCTGATTGGAGTAGGTCAGCGAAGCCATGTAGTGAGTGTTGTCCGAACCACCAGAAACGCCTAAATGATGCTGCCACATCGGGGCGTTGCGCATAACCTGGTCGAGCCAGTCAGTGTTGGCATAGTGGTCGGGATCGCTGCCGTCGAGAAATTTTTGCAGGGCGATTGCGTCATAAGTTGCATCGCGACCCGCATATTCCATGGCCTCGTTGCGAATGAGTGCCCAGTTGTATGAGTCCACATATTTGGGCAGAGTACCAGGAGTCTGGAGTGTGTAGCTTCCCTGATAGTTTACGGACACTTTGTCGGATTTCTGACCACGTTTGGTAGTGATTAGGATCACACCGTTGGCGGCACGCACACCGTATATAGCGGCCGAAGCGGCGTCCTTGAGTACGGAAACGTTTTCGATATCGGCTGCCGGAATCTCTGAGAGCTGAGACAGCGCGCATTCCACACCGTCAATAAGCAGCATCGGGTTGTTATTGCCAAATGTACCGATACCGCGGATGCGTATTTCAGGATTATCGGCACCGGCCTGAGCACCGTTACCTGTCATTACGAGACCCGGCAGACGTCCCTGTAGCAGTGTAGCGGTATTTGCCACCGGAATGTTTTCTTTAGCCGAAACAGCCGACACTGCACCGGTAAGGTTTATCTTCTTCTGGGTAGCATAGCCGACAACCACCGTTTCATCGAGCATTTTGCTTGACGGATTGAGCACTACATCAAATGATGTCTTGTTTCCCACGGCATAGGTCGCTGGAGCATATCCGATGTAGCTGATTTCAATTGTCTGTTTCGGATCTGCCTCCAGACTGAATTCGCCATTGGTATTGGTGATCACGGTCACTTTGGTACCCTTGATTTCTACCTTGGCGCCGATCAGCGGTTCGCCGTCGGGATCAGTCACGATTCCTTTCACAACAGCTCCATGAGCCATCGTGACAGCGCATATCATGGCACTTGCGGCCAGACTGCGGCGGAACTTTCTTAAATAGTTCACACTCATAACGATTGGTTAATAGGGACATCCCGGTCGGTCTGAATAGACCGACCTGTCAGTCCGCTGGTTAGAAAAATGTTGGTTTGTTGTTTTATTTAATTTAAGGTAAGAATAAACATGGCGAGAATAACCGCATCCGACAAATACAACAGAGATACCGGCTCAGTCAACAGGCTCATAGTAACGCACCCAGTCCACCTCCATCTCGACCGGCAGATCCTTTGGATCCACATCCCCGACCCACGTTCCGCCAAGCTGCATGTCGATCAGCATGTACCATGACTTGTAGAACGGAAATTGCCCATCGGCTCCATCGTTGATTTTCGGATAGGTCAGAGTCGGTTTGCCGTTGACAAAAAATACGATTTTGTCAGGATGAATCTCCACGCCATAGACATTAAATTCGTCCCGATCTATAAGGTATTGACCTGATGATTGAGGTACGGCGGTCTTGCCGAGATTGACGGTGTAGTTTGAATGTACTGTCTGATATACAACATGATTATTGTTCAGACGCTCCATAATGTCGATTTCTCCACACATGGGCCATTCATCTTTCTCATGTTCAAACGGCATAAGCCATATGGCCGGCCATGCGCCTTTAGCCCCTTGCAGACGGGCACGGACTTCGAAGCGACCGGGATTGAAACCTTTTTTAAACTTGGTCCATATTCCGCCTGTCAGATAAGGCGAAGGATCCTTTTCAAGATCATCGTTGACGATTCCGCGCAGTTTAAGAGTACCGTCACTGACTTCAAACAGACGTGGATCCGAAGACTGAGTGTTAGCCCAATCGGGGGTACCGCGAGTACACTTGCTCCAGATAACGGTGTCAATCCGGGAGCCATCGAAATTCTCTTCCCATGCAAGACGCCAATGGGATTCGTCCGGGTTCTGACCGTGCAATTGCGAGGCAACGATCAAAGGACATGCGGCAATGACAATAGAAACCAATCGTTTCATTAGATATTGTGATGATTAGATATTGTGATTGTGATGATTAGTTTTTATGGTATTATCCTTTTTCTTAATTATTTTATGAGGCGCAACTATTGGTTAGATAACTGTGTCACATAAACATAACATCCTGTATAACATCATGTGCGAAGCAAAGATATAATTTTATTTTTTTAATTTATCACCCGTTCTCTTTTCTTAACAAGATTTAACAAAACCATTTCGATATAGGTCTCAAAAAGATGCTCCATTTTCAGAAATATACCCGGATATTCTGTTTCGCCTGCAAAGATAATACGATGGACACGGGCTACGATGTTGTTTTTGCGCTTTTACCTGAAAAAATTTTTTTCGACAGTCATTATCAAGAATTTCTGAAGGCTGAGAAAAATTAGAGCAAAATCAAGCAAATTAATCGATACTATACTTTATCTTTGTACTGAAATATTCAATCAACGACTTATGAAACAACTAATTATCACACTTCTGTCGTTTATCAGCATCTCTGTTACAACCCACGCCATACAGACAGCCGAGCTGCCCGAGTCTGTAGATATTATCAACCGATGGAGTGTCGGAGAAAAGGTAACATACAGCATGATCTCTCAGAAATACTCCACTGCCTATGGGTCCGAAAGTCCGGATATGGAGGAAAACAAATCAAAAGTGTTTTCCATGCAACTCGTCGACAGCCTCAAAAACGGAGATCTGATATTCCGATTTCATGAAATAAGCAATACCGACAGTCTGGCCGATGCCGAGACCATGGCACGCGATAAGCTGTTCGAAAGCCTTGGACTCGATACATTCGACATATTCGTACGCACCGATACTTACGGTAAGTTTATCGACATCGATAATTATCAAACCATAATCGACGCAGTAAATCAGAACCGCGACACACTGCTCGGACTATTTGCCGCCGAGGCCAAAAAGACAATGGTGACACAACGCAAATCACCGATGAGATGATGCCTCGGATATTCGACACCTTTTTCTCCAAACAGGGTCTCATCACGGCCATCAATCCCGAACTGAGCCTTCTTACCTATTACGGCTACAATCTGCGCATAAACATGGAAGCTACAACTCCGACACAGACCCGTACCATGTTCAGCGACACTGAGATGCTGCGTGGCGAGACTTCCATGGAAGTACAGCCCTACGATCCCGACGACGAAGATATGGCTGATGTCTTCATTGTATATTCAGAGACGATCTATGACACCGACCAACTTACCGATATGGTGAAACGTTTCTATGCCAACCTGCTCGATAACCCTAAGATCATGACCGACATTCCGACACCGGACTACACGGCATCGCTCATCACCGACTTCACTCAGATCATCGACACTGGAAGCGGCACCACTTTATTGTCGGAATTATCAAAGCAACTCGCACTCGACAACAAGGTAACCACTTGGGTATACCGCATTATTGCCGAGCCCGAGATGTAATGTCACACTAAAAGGCACGACTCCTTGAAGATGTCGCGCCTTCTGATAATAGACCGCTCATATCGGTCTAAAAATCAAATCGCTCGAATGTCATCGTGGCCAGCTGCTGTAACTGCGGCACTATGCGCTTGAAGTGTTCTGATTCCATGTGGTCTTTCAGATCATCTTCACTACGCCATGTCTCGACTATCATCATGCGGTCGTCGTTGGTGGCCGAGGCAAACAGATCATAATCTATGCACCCCTTGTCACGCAGCGACATAGACACAAGTTCGGTAGCTGCCTTTACCAGCGGCACACAATTTTCACTCTTCTCAATCAGAAAAAACACATTTAGTCGTATCATAGATATGTAGAATTTAATAGCTTCATCTCGATCTTTCAAGCAGCGGCATATAGTCGCCATAGCCCTCGGCGACCATGCGTCCGGCAGGAATAAAGCGTAGCGAAGCACTGTTGATACAATATCGCAGTCCGCCCGACTCAGCCGGTCCGTCAGGAAACACATGCCCCAGATGTGCCCCCGAATGCGCTGCACGTACTTCGGTGCGAACCATACCGTGCGAACGATCGTCCGTCTCGGTTATCACATCGTCCGACACCGGTCGGGTGAATGCGGGCCATCCGCAACCCGAATCGAATTTGTCAGCGGATATGAACAACGGCTCGCCGGAAGTGATGTCGACATAAATACCCGGTGCGAAATTGCGGTCATATTCATTGCTGTAAGGAGGTTCGGTAGCGGCATTCTGTGTCACGTCCCACTGCATTGGCGTGAGCTGTCTACGCAGAGTGGCGTCGTCCGGACGAGCATACGTCCTTCGACGACTGTTGCCGCTCTTCATGTCGCGCGCACGCTTAAACAAAGCAGTATCCACATGGCAGTATCCACCGGGGTTCTTTGCCAGGTAATCCTGATGATATTCCTCGGCCGGATAAAAGTTTTCGAGCCGGCTATGCTCCACGGCATTGCGGCCGCCAAGCCGCAGGTCAAGATCGGCCATAGCCGCTTCAACCGCGGCCTCAGACACTGCATCGGTATAATATATGCCGGTGCGATATTGTGTGCCCCGGTCATTGCCCTGACGATTCACCGATACAGGATCGATCGAAGCTATGTACAACTCTATCAGACTATCGAGCGACACGATCTCCGGATCATAATCCACCTTCACGGTCTCGGCAGCACCGGTGCAGCCGGTGCACACCTGCTGATATGTGGGATCGGCGACTATACTGTTGGCATATCCGGCTGTGGACGCCTCCACGCCGGGCACAAGCGAGAACAGCCGAGCCGTTCCCCAGAAACATCCTCCGGCAAAATATATGGTACTTGTCATATCGGTATCGTATTTTTCACTGAACTATTAACGCCTGGGACCATACCAATGTTGCATGTACCGGCCAAAAGACATCCCGCCCGACAGTTCAATTCTGCCTGGCGGGATCGGGGTCAATATATGTGTGTGTGTTTCATAGTCATCACAGACATCTGATGTCAACGCCATCTCAGATGACGGTTCTTATCAAGAGGACGCATATCGGACACATGAAATTTTTTGACTTCCACCGGAATTTTGACAGGAATTGATAGAAAGCGGATTGATTTCATTGTCAAGATAATATAGTAACGCATAAATTTACATTATTCATCCCACATCGATGCGTATCGGCCATCATCAACACTATGTGCAAGACATTTAAGATCTGTACAATCGACTGATAATATGAATGAAACGATAAATAGTTAATCTATGTTAACGTACAAACACGCTTTTATGCAGCAACCAATAATTAGGGATACCACTAACAGCCTATCAGCCACGACATTTAACATGATCGAGCCACTTCTTCCGACCTATATAATAGTTAAGGAGGCCACGCATGGCGCGGCCTCCCGGAAAAAATAGATCTTTGAGGTATATACGTGTGGCTGCCGATCAGGCAGGAGTCCATTTGCAACGTATAGGCGACACTATAGCGCCCTCCTTTTTCAGAGCTGCGAATGCCTTGTCCACAACCTTGCGGTCGAGCCCGGTGAGTTCAGCCACCTTACCTGCGTTGACCGGTTCGCCGGCCTTGCGCATCGCTTCAAGTACAATGTTTTTTTCTTCCATGATTCTGAGTTGTTTTAAGATAAAAAAGCCAGTCATCCTCTATTAAAAATCGATGGATGACTGACTATTATATAAAATGTGTTATTACTTCACTTCTTCGAAGTCTACGTCGGTCACGCCGCCGTCGGAGTTACCTGCATTGGGGGTGGGACCGGCCTGGCCGCCCTGCTGGGCCTGCTGGGCCTGCGCCTGTGCATTGAGTATATCCTGCTGGGCTGCGCCGAATGCTGCTTCCACTTCCTTAATGGCTGCGTCGATGCCTTCGATGTTCTGAGCCTTGTGAGCTTCCTTAAGTGCGGTAAGAGCGTTTTCAATAGCGGTCTTGCGGTCGGCGGGCAATTTGTCACCGAGTTCACCGAGCTGCTTTTCGGTCTGGAATATCACGGCATCGGCATGGTTGAGCTTGTCGATACGTTCTTTTTCCTTGGCGTCGGCAGCGGCGTTGGCAGCGGCTTCGTCTTTCATACGCTTGATCTCGGCATCGGTAAGACCGCTTGATGCTTCGATACGTATGCTCTGTTCCTTGCCGGTGGCTTTATCCTTGGCCGAAACATTGAGGATGCCGTTGGCGTCGATCTCAAATGTAACTTCGATCTGCGGAATGCCACGAGGTGCGGGAGCAATGCCGTCGAGGTGGAACTTGCCGA
>CAJTQH010000059.1 GCA_910578305.1 uncultured Muribaculaceae bacterium | reverse complement strand
GATCTTGGACTGCGAACCAAGAAGATTCTTACTCTTGAGGATATCGGCCGCCGTCGTGCAATAGGTAACTTCCAGGAACTCAATATTATTGTAAAGGGCGACGTCGACGGTTCCATTGAGGCTCTCTCCGATTCGCTCATTAAGCTTTCGACCGAAGAGATACAGATCAATGTGCTCCACAAGGCTGTGGGCGAGATTTCCGAAAGCGATGTCACTCTGGCTGCTGCTTCCGATGCCATTATCATCGGCTTCCAGGTGCGTCCGTCGATTGCTGCCCGACGCGCTGCCGAGCGTGACGGCGTGGAGATACGTCTCTACTCTGTGATCTATCAGGCTATTGAGGAGGTGAAGGACGCTATGGAAGGCATGCTTGCTCCCGAACTTAAGGAGGAAATCACCGGTACGGCCGAAGTGCTTCAGACCTATAAGATATCCAAAGTGGGCACTGTGGCCGGATGTATGGTGCGTGAAGGACGAATCAAACGTTCGGGCAAGATCCGTCTAATACGTGACGGTATTGTGCGTTACACCGGTGAACTCGGATCACTCAAGCGTTTCAAGGACGACGTCAAGGAGGTTGTTTCGGGTTACGATTGCGGTCTGAACATCAATGGCTATAACGATGTCCAGGAAGGCGATATCATTGAATGCTTCGAAGAGGTCGAAGTGAAGAAAACGCTCTGATAATACGTTTTTTTCACAACACTTCTCATCCGTCGACAACGATGGCCGAAGCACTTGTAAACATAGGATCAAATCTCGGCGACCGCCATGCTCTGATAGGGCAGGCGGTCGCTGCCATTGAGTCGGCTCTGCACACGGTGGCGCGCATGGCTCCGATAGAGCGTTCGGAGCCGTGGGGCTACGAAGGCGACAATGAGTATCTCAATCTGGGCATAGCCCTGGATGTGCCCGACGATATGTCGCCGTGCGAATTGCACGAGTTGTTGCAGTGCATTCAAAACGATATTGACTCTTCGCCCCACCGCACGCCTGAAGGCGGCTATGTCGACAGGCATATCGACATAGATTTCATTGCATTGGACGATGCAATAGTGGACACCCCGCAGCTCACACTGCCGCATCCGCGCATGCATTTGCGGGAGTTTGTGCTACGGCCCATCATGGCTCTGTCGCCCGAGTGGCGTCATCCCATACTGCATCTCACGGCAGCCGAATTGCTGTCGCGTCTGTAAGATGATCTCAAGCGGTGATTATTGCCGACGGGTTATTTCTCTTCGGCGATGTCGTCGTATTTCTGGAAGAGGAAGTCGTTGTAGGGAAATCGTGTCAGATGCACTTCCTTGGCTTTCTCATAGATCTTGTTCTTCAGCTCGTCGATGTTGATGCCCTTTTTGGCGGAGATAAACACGGCGTCATGACCCATGCGGCTCATCCACGACTCCTTGAGCTCTTCGAGCGGGATGTTCTCGCGGGTGCGAGGAGTGAGATCGTCATCGGCTTTCGGGGTGTAGGTGAATGCGTCGATCTTGTTGAATACCATTATCATGGGCTTGTCAGCGCTGCCGCACACTTCGGTCAAGGTGCGGTTGACCACGTCGATCTGCTCCTCGAAGTTGGGGTGTGAGATGTCCACCACATGCAGCAGTACATCGGCGTCGCGCACTTCGTCGAGTGTCGACTTGAACGACTCCACCAGATGCGTGGGGAGTTTGCGTATGAATCCTACCGTGTCGGTGAGCAGAAACGGCAGGTTGTCGATGATAACCTTGCGCACCGTGGTGTCGAGTGTGGCAAACAGTTTGTTTTCGGCAAACACATCGCTCTTGCTCAACAGGTTCATGAGCGTGGATTTGCCCACATTGGTGTATCCTACCAGTGCCACGCGTGTGAGTTTTCCGCGATTTTTTCGTTGCAGCGATTTCTGCTTGTCGATGTCCTTAAGTTCGGCCTTGAGACGTGAAATCTTATCGAGGATTATGCGTCGGTCGGTTTCTATCTGTGTTTCGCCGGGGCCACGCATGCCTATACCGCCACGCTGGCGTTCGAGGTGGGTCCACATTCGAGTCAGTCGCGGTAGCAGATACTGGTACTGTGCCAGCTCTACCTGAGTCTTGGCGTTGGCTGTCTGGGCTCGTTTGGCGAATATATCGAGTATCAGGCTTGTGCGGTCGAGTATCTTTATTTTCAGTTCGCGCTCGATGTTTGCCACCTGCTTTGAACTGAGATCATCGTCGAATATGGCCATGCCTATCTCGTTCTCCTCCACATACTGGCGTATCTCTTCCAGCTTGCCCTTGCCCACGAATGTGCGCGAGTCCGGTCCGTTGAGTCGCTGCAGAAATATCCGCTCGGTCACTGCTCCTGCGGTGTCGGCCAGAAATGCCAGCTCGTCGAGATATTCGCGTGCTTTCATTTCGTTCTGTTGTGGAGTTATCAGGCCCACAAGTACTGCCCGCTCCGATGATTCTTTTTCTATTATAAGGTCTTTCATTCCGGTTATGTGATATTATGTGGTGGAGGGCATGTCTAAGCCCCGCTATGAAATGATAACGTTCCCGACGCTCCAAAAGGTCGGGAACGTCAATTTTCTTATGCAAAGATAACGCAGCCCGGTTATAAATGCAAATATTCTACTTGCGGGTGCTGCTACGGTGCGGATGTGGAAATGTGCGGCGTATGTTTCGCGAGATGGCATAGAAGTTGCCTGCTGTTATGGCCGCCATGATGGCCGTGCCGGTCAGTATTGCCATCCATGGAGATTCGGAGCCGACGCCAATCTCTTTAAGCGGCACATGCCAAAGGTGCTGTGCCGAGAGCATGCATGCCACCGCTCCTGCAAGAATGCAACCGTTGATGGTTGCCACTATGCGGTAGTAATAACGCGCCACCGCTCCAGGGGTATAGCCCAGCATCATGAGCATGCGCAGTTTGTCGCGGTTTTTCTGTAGCAGCAGGTATATGCTGAGAAGCAGTATGAAAAAGGCCAGCAGACTTATCACCACGCCTACGGCTATCACCACACCGGTGACCACCGACAGGAAGTATGCCGCCCGGCCGTTGTCGGCTTTGTCGCCTGCGCTCTCGTAGTCGTGCTCGTCGAAATAGCGGCTTATGGCCGGGTCGCCGGGGGTGTTCACCTCCAAGATTAGACGAGAGGGACGGCTGTCGGTGTTGTCGGCAAAGTGTTCATTGGCCCAGGTCATGAATCCTTCAGGCACAGCAAAAGTGTTGAGTCGCGACGAGAATCCCACTATGCGTCCGCGCAGATAGCTCTGGCGTCCGCGTCCGCTTACCGACAGGTTGATGGGGATAGCTCCTATGGTGGCCTCGCTCACCTGCGGATAGCCTCTTGATGCGGCAAATCCGAAGTTGTAGAGCGTGAGATAGTCTTTGCTGATCACTATAGGCACTTCCGGCTGGGGCATTCCGTCGCGTGCCGGCTCCCACGACCAGCCAAACGGTTTCACGTCGAAAAATTCATCGGGGATGGCTTCTAAAAATAGTGCGGTAGACATGCCTCGTCCCCAGAAGTCGAGCGATGCCGACACGTTGAATTCCGCTGCTGTAAATTCGCCTACTTCGCGTACCCATGGCTGTGATTTGAGATCTTCGATTTCGTCGGTGCTGAAGGTCGATCCTTCGTCGGAGAAACCCACTAAGGAGTTGACTCTCTTGGATATGATGAGATAATCTCGCGAGATGAACGAGTCGTCAGAGTCCCACGCGGCTGTCACGTCGCGATAAAATTGCACGGCAGTGAGTACAATGGCCAATCCTATCAGATTGGCCGCCGCGTATCCGACCAGCTGGCCGGGTGATATGTTGTGACGCAGCAGGCGCCAAACTGTAGATTGCCCTGTCATAGTTTCACCGTTTGAGTTATGTCGATGTTTATCTTGTTGCCTACCGAAGTGGCCAATATGGCGGCTCCGTTGGCCGTGGCCTCCTCCTGTATCAGGCCGGCAACGATGGCGTTGTTGCGGGCGTCGAGGTGGCTCACCGGTTCGTCAATCAGTATGAAGTCGAATGGCTGGCAAAGCGCCCTTACTATTGCCACTCTCTGCTGCTGTCCCACCGATAGGCGTCCGGCCGGAGTGTCGGCTTTTGCAGCTATCTCGAGCCGTTCGAGAGCATTCATTATCCACTTTCGGTCCTTGCATCCGGTAAGCCGGTTTTTGATCTCGATATTTTCCATGGCGGTCAGTTCGGCAAACAACTGCATTTCCTGTGGCAGATAGGCCAGCGCGTGAGTGCGCAGTCTGCACCAGTCGGCTATCGTGAGGTCAGAGGTGTCACGTCCGTCAAAGAATATGCTTCCACTATAGTCGCCGCGGTTGCCATAGATATATGAGCAAAGACTCGACTTTCCGGTGCCCGATTCGGCTTCAATCATGTAGCGCTCCGGACGCCGGAAGGTCAGTTCTTTGAGCCACACTTCCGACAGGCTCACCGGCTCGTCGTGTTCCATGCCGGCAAATACCTTCGGAAGTGTGTGTGAAAGGGATATTTCGTTGATCATTAGTAGTATACAACTGAGTCTACTTCTTCTACTTCTTCTATTACCACAGGAATGTCGTCATAGTCGTCATAGTCATAGCTGTAGGCATATCTGTTTTTGCGATCGGCTTCGAATGTCTGGTAGAATGCATAGCCGAGTTCGTAGATGCTGCCTGCCAGGGTCAGGTCGGAGTCGATGAACTTGAACATTCCTTTCAGCGCATTTTCGGTGAGGTGGCTCTCAAGCATGGCGCCGAACCGGCAGTTGCCGTTTGTAAGTGCTGCGAAAGAAGGCACATTGATGACTACTCCGGCAGTAGCGTCGTTGAAGCATGAGGCAAATGTGCTGTTGGGGCTGCCCGCATTTACGGGGATGTTGGCTAATATAAGCATGTCGTTTTCGGCCATCAGGGTTATGTGCATGCTCCTGCGGTAGCTCATGGGGATGTTGGCCTCGATGCGTCCGGCTGAGTAGGTGATCGAGGTGTCGCCGGCCAATTCCTGTTTCAGCATGTCGGTGAGTTCTGCGACAAATGCCTTTGCTTTGCCTGGCTTGAACTGAAGAGAAGCCATGAATCTGATGTCTTCGGGTTCGATCTGGGTAATGGCTTTGTCGGTTGGCATGCCGATGGACAGCGACAGTGTTCCGTCGATGCTTTTCACGTAAGGCACTATCTTTTCATACGACTGCTTTTCGCTGTCGCTCATATTTTTTTTGAAATTGTCGATGACTCCGAGTATGTTTTCCACGGTTTTCGGATCGATGCCTATAGCGGCAGATGCATAAAAATCTTCGGGAACGTATTTGAGGAATGAGGCATCTACATCGCGGGCATAGGGGTTTTCAAGAATTTTGCCATCGGATGTCATCAGTCGGGTTTCGCCGGTGCTTATCTTGTCCTTGATGTTGCCTGTCGATACCATCCAATAGTCCTTGAAGCCTTTTAGCGCTGACGATGCAGCCGCAAATTCGGGCTGTATGGCAGCAAGCATAGAACACATGTCGGCAAAGGTTTCCATACGATACGCATAGCTTGTAATGTTGTCGCCGCTCAGTATCTGAGCAATGGCATTTTCATCGGCCATGCTGCGGTCTTTGGCCTTGTCGATCATACGCTCAACGGCTCTGCCGGGATTTTTAGCGTTGGTGGTGATCCATGCCATGTCATCGCGGATCACTAATCCTCCATGTCCCATGTTGTAGACAATGGCACCGTCTTCTTTCTCGGCGTCAAGTCCGGCTTCATTTTCCAGCAGGTCGGTAAGTTTTTTCTGATCGGTCACTTTGGTCAGGACATAGAAGTCGGTAGAGGCAGTGCCGAGTGGCAGTTTACCGAATATGGCTATGTGCTCGATATCGATGCTCTGCATTATGGTTCCGATGATATCGCGTATTTCATCGGGTATCTGGTCGTCGTACTGGCTCAGGCCGTCGGGCAGCATGAAGTCGTTGCCTTTAAGCTCGATGCCTGATTCCACTGCAAATTTTTTCATATTGAATATACCCACGTAGTCCACTTTTGCGGGTATGAGCTCAAGCAGTTCGCCGTTGCCCGACGAACACGATGTCAGCACGGCCATGATCACGGCTGTCATGCCGAGCATCAGGTGGCGTAGTTTACATGTCATTTGTTTCATGATCGGATTGGTGTTAATTGTGTTTTGTTAGTAGAGAATTGTTGTCTGTGAGTCTATTGGCAGGAGCCGTCGGCTTTTATTTGTTGTCCGCGGTATGGCTCCACGTGTATGTTTATTATCATTCGCTGTCCTGTGGCGTTCTTGATGCGTTGCTCCACGTTGTCGGCTATGTCGTGGCCTTCTTCTACCGTGATCCCGGGATCTACTTTGATATGAAGGTCGAGTATGAGGCGCGATCCGTTGCGTCGCGATCTGAAACGGTGAAACGTTATCACTCCCGGAGTGCTGCGAGTCACATCCAGTATGCGTTTGGTGAGTTCGGGTGGCAATGACACTTCAAGCAACTCGCGCACCGATGGCAGACCAATTCTTATGGCTACAATGAGTATGAACACGCTCACAAGCATTGCTGCCACTGGGTCGAGTATGCGCCATTTTTCGCCAAGAAACATTGCGCCCACGATTCCTGCCAGTGTGGCTATAGACGAGAATGCGTCGCTGCGGTGATGCCATCCGTTGGCTACTACAGCGTCGGATCCGATGCGTCTGCCCCATCGGATGGTGTAGTGAAACAGCAGTTCTTTGGCTGCTATCGATACTATGGCCATGACCAGGGCTATCATTCCGGGCCTGGGCAGCACATCGCCCCGGAGTGTCAGAGTGACGTTTCGTGCGCTTTCATAGAATATTATTACAGCCACCACGGCAAGAGCCATGGCTATGATCATGGTGGCGAAGGTCTCGTACTTGCCGTAGCCGTACTGATAGTTTGAGTTGGCCTTGCGACGCGACACGCCTATAAGGACTATCACTATAAGGTCGGTGATGAAGTCGCTCAGCGAGTGGATGCCGTCGGCTACCATCGCGCTCGACCGTCCCACAATGCCCGCTCCGATCTTGAGTCCGCCCAACGCGGCATTGACCCAGAATCCCGTCCAGGTCACACGGCGTGCTATTCTGACTGTCTCGCTGTCGGAATAGCGGGTGGCGGAGCCGGTGCACGGGTTAATGTCGTTCATAGTGTTGTGGAAAATGTGGTTGAGGGAGTGTGGCGCTTGAGCGGAGGCAATCTGCCCCGGAGGTTATACCTCCAGGTCCAGATTCATCACCTCATTCCAGGGCAGACCCTGTACCATGAGCTGCTCCATGAAGGGATCCGGGTCGAATTCCTCCACGTTGTGCACGCCGGGCATATTCCACTTGCCTGTGAGGAACATCATGGCTCCTATCATGGCGGGTACGCCGGTGGTATAGCTTACGGCCTGCATGCCGGTCTCGCGGTAGGCTTCTTCATGGCTGCAATTGTTGTAGATATAATATGTCAGGTGCTTTCCGTCTTTGTCAAGACCTGATATGCGGCAGCCTATAGAAGTCTCGCCATGGTAGTTTTCTCCGAGGTCCTGCGGGTTGGGCAGTACGGCCTTGAGGAACTGCAAGGGCACTATCTTCACGCCGTTGTAGTCTACTTCGTCGATGCGTGCCATGCCTATGTTCTGTATCACACGCAGGTGAGTCAGATATTCCTGGCCGAATGTCATCCAGAAACGTGCACGCTTGATCGATGGATAGTTCTTCACAAGGCTTTCAAGCTCTTCGTGATAGAGCAGATACGATTCGCGCGGGCCTATGTTGGGGTATGTCAGAGGCTTGTGTATTTCAAGCGGTCCGGTTGTAACCCACTTGCCGTCCTGATAGTATCGACCGTTCTGGGTGATCTCGCGAATGTTGATTTCCGGATTGAAGTTGGTGGCGAAAGCTTTGCCGTGGTCGCCTGCGTTGCAGTCGACAATATCCAGATACTCCATTTCAGAGAAGTGATGTTTGGCTGCATAGGCAGTGAATACTCCCGATACTCCCGGGTCGAAACCGCAGCCCAGTATGGCTGTCAGACCGGCTTTTTCAAATTTTTCCTTATATGCCCACTGCCAGGAGTATTCGAAGTGAGCTTCGTCCTTCGGTTCGTAGTTGGCGGTGTCGAGATAGTTGACGCCGCATTCCAGACATGCGTCCATTATCGTGAGATCCTGATAGGGCAGAGCCACGTTTATCACCAGATCGGGATTGTGTCGGCGGAAGAGCTCTACAAGTTCCTGCACGTTGTCGGCATCCACGCTGTCGGTGGTAATGCGGCCTCCGCCTATCTTGCGGGCTATGGCCTCACACTTGCTGCGGGTGCGTGATGCGAGGACTATTTCGCTGAATACATGAGGATTCTGAGCGCATTTGTGCGCAACAACTGTGCCCACACCACCGGCACCGATTATGATAACTTTTGCCATCTTCTGTTATGGTTATATATGTTCTGGTTAATGATGTTTATTGGTTTTAACCGCTAAGTTACGCCAATTCTGTTCAATCCGCAAATATAGCGGCATAATTCTTGAAATTTTCTTAACTTTGCGCGGAGCACACGATATTTTTTATTTTTTTACCACAGCGTCATATTGTTGTAATGTCACAATTTCAGAATTTTCGCCGCGCTTCCGCCTCGCCTCGTCCTTCATGGCGCAGGGCTTTGATGGTGCTACTTCTTGCTGTCACGGCCTTTGGCGCCACCGTGGTCGGTGTGTCGTGGTATGTGTCGTCGCATAATGTGCCTCATGGCCGTGAGGCCCGCTTCATGCGCATTGACGGCAAACGTGATATGACCGACCGTACATCCGACACTCGCACATCGTTTGATCTTGCGTTTCACGACTTGCGTGGTCCCGTGCGCAGTCTGCGCAATCAGCACGGACAGACGTTTTATTTCGACCGTCATGGACGGTGGACCAACGATGACTATTCCGATCTGCTCACTGACCGAATGTGGGTAAAGGATAGCGACGGCCGGCGTATACGTGAATATTACACCGATACTGACGGTCATCCTGGAGTGATGTATCATCACTGGAACGAACAGGGCCTTGTGGATCGCATCACTGATCCAAAGCGTGGATGGACATCATATCGGAATTATGATGCTGCCGGAGATCTGTCGTCGACCGATCTTGTATATGATGCGGATTTGGGAAAGTCGGATGTGTCGCTCGGATATACACACTACAGGCGAGACAGTCATGGCAACTGGATATCGCGTAGATGCGGGTCTGAGGAGCAAACACGCACCATCTCCTATTATTGATGTTACGGCGATAAAAAAAATATTGCGATTTTAAGTGGTTGATATATAATGCTGTGTGTGAAAACTGGCGAAGAACTTGAAAAAATATTTTGCAAAATACTTGCAGGAATCAAAAACCTGTATTAACTTTGCACTCGCAAAACGGCAAGAGAGCCACTAAAAATTTTGCATCTCACAAACTTGGTGTGGTAGTTCAGCTGGTTAGAATACCTGCCTGTCACGCAGGGGGTCGCGGGTTCGAGTCCCGTCCATACCGCCGAGGAGAGAGGAGAATGAGAAATTGCTAAACTTCTGTTTACGTTTCTCATTCTTTTTTTTGTGTATACGCCAATGTTTTTTGCCGGTTTTCATCAATTGGTGATAGCTGTGGATGCCCTCCCTCCCGGGCTGTGCGGATTTTTTGTTGAAATGGGTTGTGGTTCGATTATTTTTAGTAATATTGCAATTTGATGTCTGGATGATTGAAACTTAAAAAAACAACTATGAAAACTAAATTGGCTGTACTTATCGGTGTGATGTTGTGGGCTGCCGGGGTTTCGGCTGAGATTCCTGAAAGAGCCATTCCTTTTACTTTAGATTCTCATATTTACATTCGAGGAGCGTTGATGGATACAATACCTGTGTCGCTTATCTATGATACAGGAGCCGACCGACTGTATATGGATAAGGATTACATGGATTTATCCGACTTTGGCAAGCTGCCTTTTCGAAAAGGGCAGGCTCGCATGGGCGGAGCCGGAAACGACGGAGTGCAGACAATACCTGTCATATTGGATACAATACCGCTTAAAATGGGAGATGTGGTGTATAGTGAACATATTACTCCAATCATAAATCTGCGAGAGATACTTGGCAGGCATACTGATGGAATGATTGGCAATAATGCGGTGTTTGACCGCCCGTTGGTGGTAAATTATACGGACGGGTATCTGCTTTCGCTTGACAGTCTGGCTCCGTCGATGCTTGAGGGCTATACGAAGTTGCCGGCTGAGTTTAATGATAACAGGGTGGATATTGAGTGTGAATTGCGAATCGATTCGCTTCAGACAGTCAAGGGTACATTCCGATTGGATTTAGGCTGTGGAAGTACAGTGATACTTACCAATGCGACTCTTAAAGGACTTGATCTGACCGGTAAGCCTCAGGCACAATGCTATTTTTCAAATATGGGTGTAGGTGGCGACGGAACCACTGTGGATTTCAGAGCAGAGTCGTTCAGGTTTCTCGATGAGTTCTATGATGTGGTGGTGTCGGCTTCGTATAACACCGAGGGCTCTCTGTCGGATCGCCCGCATGCGGGTATTATAGGTAATGATGTTTTGTGCCATTATGATCTGATAATCGATGCTCCAAATAATGCGTTGTATGCCCGTCGCAACAATAATGCCGATAATTCATATCAGCGAAGTTCACTGATACAGATGGGATATATTGACCGAACCGATATCACAGACGGGTGGATTGTCAGCAGTTTGTATTATGGAGGCATAGCTCAGAAAGCGGGTTTTGAGATAGGCGATATGATACTTTCGATCAATGGTCGTCCGGTAAAGGAGATATCATGGGAAGAGCAGCGCAATGGTCTTGGATTGAAAGGCCCTATAGTATATGAAGTGAGGAAAAAGAGTGGCTCGATAGTGACATATACGCTTGTCATAGAGAAGGAGATCTTGTAAAATTGTTACTTTGCCATGTGGGTTCGAGGCAAGGATTATATCCATTCAATGTCTCGATGGTGTATTTGTGTCGGTGTGCTAAACCGAATATTTTATAATAAGAAGTGATTTGTAGATTTGTATTATTTGCAGGAATCAAAAATCTGTATTAACTTTGTACCTGAAAAGTTGCAGGAGTGCTACTTGAAGATTGTATCTCACAAACTTGGTGTGGTAGTTCAGCTGGTTAGAATACCTGCCTGTCACGCAGGGGGTCGCGGGTTCGAGTCCCGTCCATACCGCCGAGGAGAGAGGAGAATGAGAAATTGCTAAACATCTGTTTGCATTTCTCATTCTTTTTTTTTGTGGGGTTAGTGTTTTTGACGGTGCGTTCCGCTTAGACTGTGTGTGTTGTCGAGTTTGCGTGTGATGCGAGGCTGATGTTGCGCTCTACGATGCTGTGTGCAAGTGGTTTTATGTTGTTGTTTGAGGGCTTTTGCGTCGGTATGTCACGAAGCTGTATTCGGCTCCGGAGCGCGGATCGGTAAAGATTTCGCTGCGGTCGGTCTGCTTCCACTCGGCTGTGTCGACTTCGGGGAAAAAGGTGTCTGCGTCGGGAACTTCAGCGTCTACGTCCGTGATGTAAAGTGTGTCGGCAATTGGCATGGCCCGGGCGTAGATCTGTCCGCCTCCGATAATCATGATTTCGTCGGCAGATGCGCACATCTGCACGGCTTCGTCGATAGATGAGGCGCGTTCGGCGTCGGGTGCGCTCCACTTTTCATTTCGTGTAACCACTATGTTGCGGCGTCCGGGAAGTGCTCCTTTGGGGAGTGCCTCGAATGTGAGACGGCCCATGACTATGGGCTTGCCCATGGTCAGTTGCTTGAAGCGTAGAAAGTCTTCGCGTATGTGAAACGGCTGGTCGCCGCCAATGCCTATGGCGCCGTGATGCGCCACAATGGCTATGATGCTTATGAGAGGAGTGTTCATACCGATACTTTTCCTGCTATGTGGGGCAACGGATCGTATGCCTCGAGTGAGAAGTCTTCGTAATGGAATGAGAATATGTCTTTTATGTCGGGATTTATGACCATACGTGGCAAGGCACGCGGATTGCGCGAGAGTTGCTCGCGTACCTGCTCGAAGTGATTTGTGTAGATGTGTGCGTCGCCGAGCGTATGGACGAATTCACCGGCTTCGAGTCCGGTAACCTGTGCCACCATCATGAGCAGCAGGGCATATGACGCTATGTTGAACGGTACGCCCAGGAAGCAGTCGGCGCTGCGCTGATAGAGCTGTAGGCTGAGACGTCCGTCAGCAACATAAAACTGAAATAATGCGTGGCATGGAGGGAGTGCCATGCTGTCGATGTCGGCCACATTCCATGCACTTACCATTATGCGGCGCGAGTCGGGATTGTGCTTAATGGTCTCTACTGCTTTGGCTATCTGGTCGATGGTACCGCCGTTGTAGTCAGGCCATGAGCGCCACTGGTATCCGTAGACGTGACCCAGATCGCCGTTTTCGTCGGCCCATTCGTTCCAGATTCTCACACCGTTGTCCTGTAGATATTTCACATTGGTATCGCCTTTGAGAAACCACAGCAATTCGTGGATTATCGAGCGCAGGTGAAGTTTTTTTGTGGTGAGTAGCGGAAATCCTTGGCTGAGGTCAAATCGCATCTGGTAGCCGAATACACTGCGTGTGCCGGTACCGGTGCGGTCGCTTTTATCGGTGCCGTGGTCCATGATGTGCTGTAGCAGGTCGAGATATTGTTTCATTGTCTGTCGGTTGTTTGTGGATTGTCGGATGTGGGCGCTGTGTGCGGTCCGGTTATGGTGTCGGTCTGTCCGAGGCTGGCCTCGGGCGAGCGAGCCGGAGTGTTGTCGATGCGTTGCATCATGGGCTGCGATAGCCGTTTGCGCGACGCGGTGTAGTGTATGGCATCGTTAGGACACACGTTGATGCAGTCGAAGCAGTCGACGCATCTGGAATTGTCGACTACGTGGTCCGTAAGGTCGATGCAACTGCTCTTGCACACATGCTCGCATTTGCGGCACTGGATGCATTTGTCCGTGTCGATGTCGATCTGGAATATCGAGTAGCGGCTGACGAGTCCGAGGGTTGTGCCTGCGGGGCATACGGTGTTGCATAGTGTGCGGCCGCTGTTGGCTGCTATCACTATGGTTATTGTAAACAGAAAGGTGGCCACTATAGATGCCGCTACAGAGGCGGTGATCATGGTGGCGGCTCCCGGAGTGTATGCT
Organism: uncultured Muribaculaceae bacterium; assembly: GCA_910578305.1. Lineage (GTDB taxonomy): Bacteria > Bacteroidota > Bacteroidia > Bacteroidales > Muribaculaceae > Paramuribaculum. The sequence goes on along the minus strand of CAJTQH010000059.1, from coordinate 828 downwards.
CCGGCTCCGTGCAGCGCCGAAGTGACCAGATTGTATATAGGGTTGAAGAATCCGGTGCATATGCGGCTGAATGCCGAGTAGGGATCGAGTACGGAGGTGATCATGGTCAGTCCGCCTATCAGGCACACGGCCATCAGGGTCAGAGATCCGTAGCGCAGAGTATTGTTAGGAGGGGTGTAGTGGTATTGTCGTTTTTCGCGTGCCCGGTGTCCGATGCGCATGGCGCGTGCGGCCACATCCTGCAATGTTCCCATCGGACATATTGTAGAGCAGTATATACGGCCGAATACAAGGGTCACCATGAGCCAGCATACAAATACAAACAATGTCATGCCGGCTATGGCCGGAAGCAGTTGCACGTGTTCGAGCCACGGCCCAATGACCGGCAGCATGAGTGCGGAGCATGTAAGCCCGGCGCCCAGGATGGCGAAGGCTGTGAGCGATACGGCTATGCGGCATATTCTCAGCAGTCGGTTCATGTGGGTTCAGCGTCGTTTGTTGGCAAAAAAGTCGCGCATCAGAGCCGAACATTCGTCGGCCAGTACTCCGCTCACCACTTCTGACTTGGGGTGGAATGCCTCGTGTGTATATCGGCTGTATCCGCGTTTGGCATCCGGAGCACCGTAGACTATTCGTCCCAGCTGACTCCAGCCTATGGCTCCGGCACACATCAGGCATGGCTCTACGGTGACATACAGCGTGCAGTCGGGCAGATATTTGCCCCCGAGAGTCTGTGCCGCTGCAGTTATGGCCTGTATTTCGGCATGTGCGGTCACATCGCCGAGGGGTTCGGTGAGATTATGTCCGCGGCCTATGACCCGGCCATGG
>CAJTQH010000058.1 GCA_910578305.1 uncultured Muribaculaceae bacterium | reverse complement strand
CTCGCTTAGATAATAAACCAATCATTATCACATTTCTTGCAATGGAAAAAGTAATTTTGCTATGCGAAAGTAAAACGCACCGATGTGGCAAAGTGTTCATGCAAAAGTGTGATTTTTTTCATTGCATGTGATATTTTCTTATCTTTGCATTGAAGCATAACGCCGCGTTAGTGAAATATTAATACTGTCGGGCGTGATTATGGCACGGGCTGGCCGTAACTTTGCAATGTAGATCAGAATAAAAAACAAAAACACAATATAATCAATGGCAAAAAAGACAACCGACACAGTGAAAAAGGGCAAGAACATCAGTATTGACCCTAAAAAAGCCAAAGCCGAGGCCCTGGGCGCAGCAATGGCTCAGATAGAAAAAAACTTCGGCAAAGGAGCTATAATGAAGCTCGGCGACGAAGTGGTGGAGGATGTGGAAGTGATACCTACCGGCTCGATAGGCCTGAACTGGGCTCTCGGTGTGGGTGGATTTCCACGAGGCCGCATCATCGAGATCTACGGCCCGGAGTCGTCGGGTAAGACCACTCTGGCCATTCATGCCATAGCCGAAGCCCAGAAAGCCGGCGGCGTAGCGGCTATAATCGATGCCGAACATGCGTTTGACCGCTTTTATGCCGAAAAACTCGGTGTCGATGTCAACAATCTTCTCATAGCACAGCCCGACAACGGCGAGCAGGCTCTTGAGATAGCCGAACAGCTCATACGTTCGGCCGCCATCGACATTCTTGTGGTGGACTCTGTGGCCGCACTGACACCTAAAAACGAGATCGAGGGCGAGATGGGCGACCGCAATATGGGTCTGCAGGCACGACTCATGTCCCAGGCCATGCGTAAGCTCACCGGAGCGATATCGCGTACCAACACCACATGTATTTTCATCAACCAGCTTCGTGAGAAAATCGGTCAGATGTTTGGCCCAAGCGAAACTACCACAGGCGGTAACGCGCTGAAATTCTATGCATCAGTGCGTATAGACATCCGTCCGAGCTCATCTATCAAGGATGGCGACGATGTGCTGGGCAAGCATACCAAAGTGAAAGTGGTGAAGAACAAGGTGGCGCCTCCTTTCAAGCGTGCCGAGTTTGACATCATGTTTGGCGAAGGAATCTCAAAGAGCAGTGAAATCATAGACCTCGGTGTGGACAATGGCATAATCCAGAAGAGCGGATCGTGGTTCAGCTACAACGGTACGAAGATAGCACAGGGACGCGATGCCGCGAAGCGTGTGATCCAGGATAATCCCGAACTGGCCGACGAACTCGAAAGCCTGATCATGGACGCCCTTAGCAATCCCGACGGAGGAAAGGGCGGATCAAAGGCCAAGAAAGCCAAAAAGCAGGATGACAAGGCCGCCGGTGACGATGCTGATACCTCGATAGATGACGAACTCGACGATCTGGATTTTGACGACGATGTGGCCGACGACTTCTCCATAGAGGAGGACAAATAAGCCTGCCGATCCGGAACAAAATACCTCATAATATTTGTTATAGCGTTAGAATCAGATGATTCCGGCGCTATAACTATTTATTTATATGAGGAAATACTTACCGGCCGCACTTATGATGATCGCGGCATGCACCACCACCTTCGCCCGACAGCTTTCGCCCGACGAGGCTTTGGCGCGCGTGTCTGAGACAACATCAAGCCCCGATGGGCTGAGACTCCACAGCAGAGTCGCCGGCTCAGGCGTAACTACTCTGCAGCTAACCCTGACCCACAATGGGATCAACACTGTGTATGTGTTTGACCGGCAAGGGGGCGGATATGTGATAGTGGCAGCCGATGACGCGGCTCCCACTCCATTGCTGGCCTATTCGCCGTCCGGCTCTATTGATGTGACATCCATGCCTCCCGCCATGGAGTGGTGGCTGTCGACATATAGCCGTGATATCGCCGAGGCTGTTTTGTCGGGCCGTAATGACGTATCGGCCGGCGACGCACCGTCCGATAGACCGGACATCGCTCCACTGGTGCCTTCCCGGTGGGATCAGACTTCGCCATACGATGTCTATACTCCGATGATCGACGGCAAGCACACGCCCACCGGATGTGTGGCCACCACCATGGCTCAGATAATGTATACGCACCGCTGGCCGGAAAAGGGCACGGGGAGTCACTACTATATGTCAGTGTACACAAACGAGACGATATCGGCCAACTTCGCCGACTCCACATTTCGCTGGACGCAGATGACGGATACGTATACCGACGGCAGCACGGCCGAGTCGGTGGCCGCAGTGGCCTCGCTCATGAAATGCTGCGGTGTGAGTGTCGACATGGGCTATTCGGCCAATGCAAGTTATGCCGGATTTTCCACAGCCGGCGAGGCCATGATACTTTACTTCGACTATGATAAATCCATGCGTTCGCTGAAGCGCAATTATTTCGGCTACGAAGAGTGGACAGGAAAGCTCTATGCAGAGCTGTCGGCCGGGCGACCGGTAATATATGGCGGCTCAAACCCGGAAGTATCGCACGCTTTTATCTGCGACGGTTACCAGCAGGGGGGATATTTTCACTTCAACTGGGGCTGGGGCGGATGGTGCGACGGCTACTTCCTGATAACTGATCTGAATCCCAAAAATCAGGGGGTCGGTGGCGGCGCGGGCGGATACAACGATGATCAGACCATGATAATCGGTGTGCGTCCTTCGGTCGAAGGTTCGGCCATTCAGCCTGTGATAGAATTTTCTTCGGACTTCGAAGCGCTCAACAGCACATATACGCGGTCGACCGACAACAACGAGGTTACTTTTTATGATTCACGCGGCATATACAGTGTGTCGTACGGCACAATCGATGCCATATTCGGTGTGAGACTCACCGACTCTGAAGGCAATGTAAGCTATGTAGCCTCGACGTCGCCGCAGAGCATGGCACGCGGCAGCATGGTACGCTCATATAGTCTGCCGGCAGCCGCATTTCCGCAGAGCGGAGAATATGAGGTGGTTCCGGTGGTGAAAGTGGCCGGTGGCGAATGGTACGACGGACTTGTGAAGATGAGCAATGTGCGGTCGCTGCAACTTACCGCATCGGCGGAGACTCTTGTGTTCCGTCCCTCGGACGATCCCGGGATAAGTGTCACCGATCTGACTCTATTCACCCCCATATTCAACGGCCGTGAAGCCGGGATAAAGGCTACGGTGACCAATACAGGCAGCGATGAGTATTTTGAATACGTGATGCCTGCATTGGAATCCGAAACGACCGAGGTGGCTTTAGGGACAAAAATCTCTGTGGACATAGCTCCCGGCGCTACGGAGAGTATCGAATGGGTAGGGACGTTTTCGGGATATGTCACCCCGGGACAATACAAGCTGATGTTAGTGGATGCTTCGGGCAAAAAAATATCGGCATCCATACCTGTCACGGTAGAGGAGATATCGTCGGACGACGATACGTTTACAGGCGAGATATCGCTGTGCGGCTCCAAGTCGGGCGGGCTTACCGAGTCGAATCCCATAGAGGTGAGCGGAAGTGATTTCTACGCGGATATCACGGTGCATTGCACCGGCGGATATTTCACCGACAATGTGACGGGACTTGTGTTTGACGGTACACATGGGGTGGTCGAGATCTACGGCAACTTCATAGGTGTGAAAGAGGGGCAGACGGCAACCGTGCACCTTACGGATTCGGCCAAATGGCTCAATCCCGGGACCGTTTACACATTCTATGCCTATGGACCTTCACATGGGCGTTTCCTTGAACCTTGTTATTTCCGGGCTACGCCGTCGGGTATAGAAGAGGTGGTCTCCGACATCACTTTGGGAATATATCCCAATCCGGCCACCGATGAGGTAAGTGTCAGTGTGTCGGGCGACCGGCCTGTGAAATCGGTGTCGGTGATATCGCTCGGAGGTATTGAGATGATACATGTCGAGGCTGGTCTTTCGACAGATGCTGTGGTGGTGGATGTGGCCTCGCTTCAACCGGGAATATATATAGTCAAGGCTGTAACGGACGATGGAATGGCGCGTGTAGAACGACTTATAAAGAGGTGATCGCACGTGGTCTCAGTCGTGGCGGCGCGCCTTTGAGGCAAGCATGCGGTGGCCTATGCGGCAGTATAGGCATTTGCGAGCCTCACAATACTCTCTGCGCAACTGTATCAGGGCCTGCGATGTGAAAGCGTCGCGGGCCTTTATGCCTTTGCGGGCAAACATTTCCACTATTGAGTTGCGCTCTGCGGCTACCGAGTGAAGCAGAGCCACGGCGCGGTCGGTAAGATCGGTGTCGTCGTGAGTCATGCCATAGGCCATCTGCAAGGGCACTACGGCGTTGATGACAAGGCCGGCCACTGAAGTGGCTCCGAGAGCCTGCCCTGACGGGCGCGATGCGGCTTCGAAATTGCTGTGCGATTTCCAGTAGTCGGTGAGCTGCGGTGACAGCACTTCGGAGGCCTGTTCCATGTCGGAGATGTGCAGCATGCGGTTCATCATGCGGAATCCGCCCGACAGCATTGCCGCCAGAGTGGCTATTCGCCGGTGGGGGAAGTTGCCCGGGCGCATTCTTGACATTTTCCATCCGAGCGACTGTGGCCTGTGCAGGTCGAATTTGTGTGACAGAAATTCGTATTCACGCCGCAGGCTGTCGACATAATCATTGCTTTCGGGCGCTATGCCGTCGAGCAGTCCGCTCTGTCCGAAAAGCATGGCTTCGACCGACAATGGCGAGTCGGCATGCTTACCTATAATAATAAGTGGCAGGCTCAGAGCCAGTCGTTCGAACGGGTCGCCATTGACTCCGAATCCCAGACAACGGGCCATGGTGACATAGCATACGCTCTCCCAGTCGCCTTTGAAGCGTTCGAGTAGCCGCTCTATGCGGTCGGTTTTGCCATACAGGCGTTCGTAGGCTAAAGTCGACATCCAGTCGGTGAGGTATATGGGCGGAATGTCGCAGATGAATGATGCGCATGGCAGGTCGAGAGCCGCACGGTCAACAAGCCTGCCGTAGGACAGGTGGAAATCCGGGGCGCAGGGCATGAGCATCTGCGGAATCGGTTCGCCGTCGGGGCGTCGCACCACCGAGTCGTCGCGGTCCACCACATGTAGTATCACCGAATCATAGGCGCGGTCGTTGTCGTGGCCGTGGCGATGCCAGTCGCTCGCACGCACGTGTATCTCCACATCTCCGGCCCACAGATGGCCGTCAATGGATATTTTGGCATTGAAAAAGTCCGGCCCCGAGTTTGTGTTGAGGGTTCCGGGGTCAATGACACTCACCGGTTTGCCGTCGACGGTGCGCATATCGGCCTGCGGCCACAGGCGGTGCTGCCATATATACTGCATCAGACGTTCCATAACAAAAAAAGTGGTGCTTGGTGAGAGGGGAGTGTCGGTCGAGGATGTGGCAGTGTGCTTATACCGAACGGGCAAACTTGATCATGGCCAGAGCTGTGTCGGCGGCTTCGCATCCCTTGTGTCCTGCCGAGCCGCCTATGCGGTCGAGTGCCTGCTGCTCGTCGTTGACAGTTAGAAGTCCGAATATCACAGGGGTGTCGCAGTCGGCGTTGAGGGCGGTTATGCCTTGAGTCACGCTCTGGCATACGTAGTCGAAATGCGGTGTTTCGCCGCGTATCACGCATCCGAACACTATGATGGCATCGTATTGAGATGTCTCGATGAGCTGAGATGCTGCGAATGTCAGTTCCACAGCACCCGGCACTTCAAACACGTCGATGTCATTGGATTTCACACCTGCCTCGGCAAGAGTCTTTACTGCGCCTTCGCACAGGGCTGAAGTGATGTGGCCGTTCCACTGAGCCACTGCGATGGCTATTCTGATGCCTTCCATGCCGGGCTGACCGGTTGTAAGCGAAAATTTTGGCTTGAATGTTGACATTGGCGGATGGTATTGATGATTACAGGAGAGAGATTGGTTATCTTGGAAAGAGCTTGTGCCAGAATCCGAATATGTCGAGAGTGGGATTTTTGGCGTTGTACAGTATGTCCACGATGCGTCGGTGCAGATCGTCGGCTCCGATCTTGCTGGCTTTGTAGAGCATGGTGTTGAGCAGATGGATACCTTTTTCGCGGGTAGTCTTCAGGCATAGCAGTGCCTCGCCGAGGTCGATGGATAGTTCCAGGTGCTGGCGACTGAAGTCGGGATTTATTTTGGTGAGGTATTTCAGCGCGCGGGTGAAATACTGAACAGCCTCGCGCTGACGGCTCATCTTTACCAGTGTGTGGCCTTCGGCGGTAAGTGTCTCCACGAGCCTCAGACCTGCGTCGTCGATGCCGTCGTCGAGCATGCGCAGGTATGTGTTGGCGGCAGCCTGATGCTCGGCCAGTGTCTTTGTCTGCTTGATGCGCGACTTGTAGACTGATGTTGAGGCGTTGAGCGCCATGAGATGCGGCGCGCCGTAGCGTGCCGGATTGATTTTGGCCAGCCGCTCGAATAGTTTCATGGATTTCTCTATTGCTCGTTCGGCCTGGCGGTGTTCGCCGCGCGAGTCGTGCATGAGCGATATGTCGTAGAGCAGAGCCGCCAGGATGACCAGAAACGGTTCGTCCTTGCGACGTGCTTCCTGCGAGAGCAGTGTGAGTGTGGATGCAGCGGATATCTGGGCTTCGGCTGTCATGTCGGCATGCAGATATATGGCTGTGAGGATCTGCATCAGAGCTGCGTGTATGTCGAGCATCTGCCGCGACTCCTCGCCCATGCGTGTGGCCAGTGCGTCAAATTGCAGCAGATATTCAATGGCTCGATCTGTATGACCTTGCAGAACGAAACCCCATGCTGCGGATCTGAAGAAGTCGTATGCCGTGTTGAACGGTAGCACCGACACGGCGTGGCGCAGATCGGACATGTTGATGTCGCCATTGGTTACGGCCAATTGTGCCGATATGTCGGATGTCGACGGCAGGAACACCGGGTCAAGAGACGTGTCCTTCATCAGCATCAGCGGGTTATTTACGTGACTTTGCTCCGAGGTAGCCGCCGTGGTGACGCAAAGCATAGTCGGCCTTTGTAAATCCGGTGGCGTGCATCACGTTCACAACCAGAATGTCGCCTATTACGGTCATCATAGTTGTGGAGGTGGTGGGTGTGAGTCCGAGAGGACACACCTCAGGCGCAGGGGCTGTGATCAGAGCAGCCGAAGCCAGTTTTGCCAGCTGGCTGTCGGCATTGCCGGTGATGACAATGATGGGTATCGACGGATACAGGTTGCGTGCCAAGGCCACGAGATCGATTATCTCGCATGTGCGTCCGGAGTTCGACACCAGCAGTAGTACGTCCATGGCCTGCAACACTCCGAGGTCGCCATGCTGAGCTTCACTGGGGTGCAGATTGACCGCGGGAATTCCTGTGGAAGAGAATGTGGTGGCAATGTTCAGGGCTATCTGTCCGGCTTTGCCCATGCCTGAAGTCACGAGCTTTCCGCCACGGCGGTGTACATGTTCCACGATAAGCTCTACGGCCTTGTCGTAGTCGGGTGTATATGGTATAGCCGCAATAGCTTGGCTTTCAGCGGCAATGATCTCACGCATTGAGTCGGAAACTGTCATATCCGTCAGTAGGTGTTGGGTGTTGGGGTTAAACGATAATGCAAATTTACAATAATCCATGTCATTATGCAAGCGCAAAGCCTATTATTGGCGGTCGACAGAAACGAGATCGCGCTGCTCGTATGCTGCCGCCGATGCAATCCACTGTTCGTCGAGCGGCGCTCCTGTCTGTGTTGCCGGGTCGAATCCTGCAAGCACTGTGGTGCCTATGCACTTGGTGGATAGTGTGAGAGCGTTGATAACGCGTTGCTCGATGGTGAAGCTGCGTGTGCCCACATGGGTGATGGTGCTCCACACTTGCAGGGGTTCCTGAAAAAAGGCCGGTTCGTAGAAGTCGCAACTCACGTGTACTACCACTGCGCGCACGTCGGATACGTTCATTTTGCCGCCGTTGATGGCCGAGAAGTATTGTATTTTTCCCAGGTCCATGAATGTCAGGTAAGTATTGTTGTTGATATGTCCGAGCATGTCTATGTCGCTGAAACGTGTCTGTACGTCGACGCAGTGGCGGAACGGACAGCGGGCCTCCGGGACACGCGGATTGTCGCTTTTGAGATATGTGGGTTGTGTCATGGTGATTGGTGGTTAGTGAAATTCGATGTCGTTGATGGCCTGAGATCCCACGGCCCGGTTGATCTGCTCTACCAGGCGCGTGCGGTGGAACGAGAGTTCCTGTTTCAGCGCCGATGAGGTGATGTGGACGTGCATCACACCGTCGGGGGTGACGTAACGCTGGAATGTGTATCGGTTGACTCCCGGCCCTACTATTTCGGGCCAGATATAGCAGGCGCGGTGTCGAGCGAGTGTATCTGTGACTCCGGCTCGTTCCATTCCTTCGTCGAATATCTGTGCGAAAGATTTAGGCTCGGTTCGTTTCATGAGCGGTTGTCGTCAGGCAGGTTTATAGGTGTGAATGTGCCGTCGCTCACCGACCATAGCTTGTAGTCGCCGGTAGTGCGCGATATGATGTCGTCGAGGTGCTTGCGGTTGGTGTCGGTGACGAATATCTGACCGAATTCGTCGGAGGTTACGAGGGTCATGATACGTTCCACTCGGTCGCGGTCGAGTTTGTCGAATATGTCGTCGAGCAGCAGCATGGGGCTCATGCCGGTGCTGCGGTGCAGGAAGTCGTACTGAGCCAGACGCAGGGCTATGGTGAATGTCTTGCACTGACCCTGTGAGCCGCTCCGTCGCAGAGGCATGCCGTATAGAGTAAACTCTATGTCGTCGCGATGCGGACCTACCGAGGTGTATCGTACAATCTCGTCGTGTCGTCGTGCGCTGTCGAGCAGTGACGACAGCGTACCGTCGGGGCTTGAGTGCAGGGCGCCCTTGTAGGTTAGCCCCACCAGTTCGTCGGTGTCGGCAATGGCCGAGTAGTAGCGATGAAACAGGGCTGTCAGCTCGTCGACCCATCGACTGCGGGCATCATGTAAGTATCGTGCGGCTGCATCCATTGATATTTCGATGGCTTCGTAGAGCATGTGGTCGACGATTCCGGCCCGTAGCAGACGGTTGCGCTGTTCGAGTGCGGCGTTGTAGCGTATGAGCGAGTCGAGGTATCGTGCATCGCCCTGCGATATCACCATATCCATCCAGCGTCTGCGTTCTTCTCCGGCTCCTCGTATAAGGTCAATGTCCTGCGGCGCGGCCATTACGAGCGGGAATGTGCCTATGTGCTGGCTGAGTCGGGAGTATTCCTTGCCGCCGCGCTTTATGGATTTGCGTTTGCCACGAGCCATGCCCAGGGTGAGTTCTTCGGTGGTGCCTTTGCGCTCATATATGGCTTTGGCCATGGCGAAGTCCTCTCCCCGCCGCATAAGCATGGCATCGGTCATGCCGGAGAAACTTTTGCAGAAACTGAGGTAAAATACAGCATCGAGCAGATTGCTCTTGCCCATGCCGTTGTTGCCTAAAAAACAGTTGATTTTCTCCGAGAAATCGAGCGATGCCCCGGCGATGTTCTTGAAGTTGGTCAGTGTAAGATGTTTCAGATGCATATCTGACTACAAATGTACTTAAAAAGCGGCTATATTATGTCACTATGTCTTTAAATTTGTGTGCTGCATAGAGCAGTAAAGGGCGCGCGGATCAGCGCATGGCTTCGAGGCGCGATATTTTGGCATCGAGGTATGGTGCCGGCGCGATGTCTTGTGCACGGCGCAGGTATGTCAGAGCCTGCGCTCTGGCCTGAGTGTCGGAACGTGCATATGCGCTATAGTAGTTGCCAAGATAGAGCAGCGCTTCGAGAGCCTGGGGATACAGATCCACGATGCGTGTGTAGATGTCGATTGCATTGTGCGTCTGCCCGTCGAGAAGGTAGCCCTGTGCAAGTGTGTAGAGAAATTCTTTGTGGTCGGGCACCGGGGCGAGCATTATGCGGCTGTATTCGATCATTCCTGCGGCATCGCGCCGATATACGTAGTATTTCAGCAGATAGCTGTCGATGCTTCTGGCAAGCCATGGCTCGGCCTGCTTGACCCGAAGCAGGTATTTTTCGTAAAGCGATGTCTGGCCTACGGAGAAGCTTGTGCGCTCCACAGACCGGAAAAGCGAGTCGACGGGTATCTGGTTGCGCAGCCCCATGTCGGTCAGCCGCAATTGCTGTGCGGGATCGTCGATCATGCCAGCCGCCACTATGGCATGTCCATAGGAGTCGGTGACCTGCGGTCGCTCGGCAATCATGAGGGAGTAGAGTGCGCCCGCACTGGCCCACTCTCGGTAGTGAAACATGCGACGTGCCTTGACGGCATTGGATTCATAGTCGGAGGCGAGGCCGCACAAGGCCGTGCACAGAGTCAATATAAGTGAGAGGTGTCTCAGCATCGGTTTTTCAGGTTTAATATGGTTTCGACGACGAACATGCGGCGTATCTTGTCGCGGCTCACTTCCATGTCGTCGTAGTGGGGATTGGAGCTGCGGAGTATTATCTTATTTGGGTCGGGATGACGCCGCACATGCTTCACCATGCGGTAGTCGTCCATGACGATAACGTAGATCTGCCCCCAGAAGATGCACGACATGTCGGAAATGGGGCGTATTGCCACGTATGCGCCGTCGGATATCTCCGGTTCCATGCTGTCGCCGCTCACTCTCACAATGGAGCTTCCGGGGCGCATGTCGGGTATGTCGACGTAGCCTATGATTCGGTCGGCAGTAAACATTCGGCTCAGTTCGTAACATCCGGCTGTGACGTCGATATCGTAGACCGGGGTGGCGTTTCCGTCGGGGCGTATTCCGTCGTCTTTGGCAAACGGGACACCTTCGCCTGTGGTGAGCCATTTCTTTGACACTCCCATGTCGACTGCTATGCGGTTGATGAGACCGGAGGTAACGGGCAGTTTCCCGCTCAGATGTTTTGACAGGTTGGCGGGGTCGATACTTATGCGTTTAGCAAACCGGGCCTGTGACATGCGGCATGTGTCGAGCAGAAAGCGTATGCGCGATATTATCTCGGTGCTGTGGGACAAGGAGGTCATGGTACAGGGGAATGTGGGGGTTGTTGATTGCAAATATACAACATGGATTGGCAGAATGCAATGGCTTTTTGACAAATTAACATGGAGGTCAGCGTCTGCCGCTCACATCAGTTCGGCCAAGGCCACGCAAACAGGCATGTCTCCGAAAAATGTCAGTGATATGTCTTTCGTGCCATGCCCGTCGACGGAGATTGTGACCAAGCCTTCGATCCGGTCGGGCAGGCATATGTCGATCAAGGTGATGCCGCTGATGCCGAGTGCCTTGAATATGGCTTCTTTTGATGTCCATGCGCGTAGCAGGCTGTCGGGCGAAGCCGCGTGTACCGACATCTCTTCGGGCCTGATGAAGCGCGGAGCCACACGGACGAGCTGCTCGCGCCAACATTCTGCGTCGATGCCTGTGCGGCAGTTGTGGCTGACCGACATGATGGCCATCGAGGCTCCGTGTGTCACTGACACATGTCCGTCGAATCCGGGTATATAAGGAGCCCCGTCGGAGTGGTGGCACACGTCGGTGTTGAGTCCTGTGGCCTGTCTTGCCAGGCGGTTCACTGCCTGTATCTCGGTGTTGCGGCGTGTGACACGTGTCGATGAACTGAGGCGTGTGGCATATATGGTGGCGCGACCTGCGGAGCATTTATCGAGCCGAGCCACAAGAGCGTCCACGAGGGCGGTGTCGGGGATGTGGACTGTAGTCGTCATTCGAGATGTTTTATGGCGTGGATCACATCGGTGCGCACAGCGCTGATTATGGGCAGAATGGAGTCTGCGTCTATCGATTCGGCTTCGAATGTCAGAGCTCCGCTCACCACCCATTTACGGCCGGCTGCCACAAACTGGAGCGGCGTGACGGCGGATCCTACAGTGGTGAGCACAATGGCGTCGTAGCCTGAAGGGGTGCTCAGTCCGATCTGTTCGGCCGTATTTCCGCCAATGTTCAGTGCCATTCGCTCGGTGCGGTTGTCTACCACTTGGCTGCGTGTAGAGTCGTCGACGGGGGTGAAGGTGCAGTGCAGTGTGGCGCTGTAGGCCGGATATACCACATCGGCCCAGCCGGAGCTGTGGGGCTGCTGTCCGCTGCCGGCGATCATCTTGCGGTTTACTTCAGCTGCTTCGTTGACTATAAATCCTGCTTCCAGGCCGTGTCGGTCGGTGTATACGGTGTCGTAGAGCTGTATGCGCGGATATGCTCTGGGACGCGGTATTTCAGTAACGTCGGTCTCGGAAGGATGTTTCCGGCCGCACGATGCGAGCAGCAGTGTCATGGTCAGTATCGCCATAACAATCTGTACGCAATGGGTACGGTGTGTCATGACTGATGGCCGGTGATGGGTTGCTGTATGTCGGGCATCACTTTCACTCTCACCGATGTGATGCGGTGGTTGGTGATGTCGAGAATGAGGAATCGGCACCGGCCATAGACAAGAGGCTCTTTCTCTTTAGGAAAGTCGCCTTTGACGGCCAGCAGCATTCCGGCCAGGGTCTCGCAGTCTTCGGTTACTTCTGCGTAGTCGTCCTCGCATAGTCCGGTGACGCGGAAGAAGTCGCTGAGTATGGTGCGTCCTTCAAATATGAACGTGTCGTCAGGGAGTCGTTGGTATGTCTTGTCTTCTTCGTCGTATTCGTCGTTGATATCGCCTACAATCTCTTCAAGCACGTCTTCGAGAGTCACCACTCCTTGGGTGCCTCCGAACTCGTCGACAACTATGGCCATGTGTATGCGGCGTGTGCGGAAGTCTTCAAGCAGATCGTCGATCATGCGTGTTTCGGGCACGAAGTAGGCCTTGCGCAGCAGTTTCTGCCATTCGAATCCTGCACCGGTGGTGCCTATATATGGCAGAAGGTCGCGCGAATACAGCACTCCCTGTATGTTGTCCTGCGAATCCTTGTAAACGGGCAGTCGGGAATATCCACTGTCGAGCACTGTGGCCATCACACGGTCGAAGTCCCATGAGATGTCAAGGTCTGTCATGTCCACACGCGGCGTCATCACTTCCGATGCTGTGGTGTCGCCGAATCGTAATATGCCTTCGAGCATCTCCTTGTCGTCGGTTGTCTTCACGTCTGTGATCTGAAGTGCCTGCGAGAGTTCGTCGGTGGTGACGTCGTGTTGCTCTTTGGTGACCACGCGTGTCACTATGCGTGAGCTGCGCACGAGCAGTGACGAGACCGGAGAGAACAGTTTCATTATGGCTGATATGCCTCCGGAAGCAAATCTTACCCAGCGCAGGTTGCCGGAGTTTGCCACGAGTTTCGGCAGTATCTCTCCAAAAAGCAGTATGAGGAAAGTGAGTATCACTGTCTGGAGCACGAAACTCCATATGGGCGGCATTCCTTCAAATACAGGTCCGAGGGCGAAGTTACACAGAACGACAATGGTCACATTGACCAGGTTGTTGGCTATCAGTATGGTGGCCAGCAGTTTTTCGGGTTGCGAGAGTATGTGCAGTATGCGTTGTCCCTTTGGCTCGTCTTCGAGTTGCTCCTGCTGGGCGGAGTCGAGTGAGAAAAAAGCGATTTCACTTCCCGACATGAAGCCGGATATGATGAGTGCGATGAGTGCGCACGCCAGTGCTACAATCTGTGCCACTCCAAATGATGATATTGTGGAGGTTATGGCCGCTATGGCGCATAAAAGCGGATCGGTGGCAGGAAGAGGGTCTATGTCCAAGATTTCTGAGTGTTGGTTTGACAATAACAGGCATCTACAGCATGTGTGAGATGCCAAAGAAAGTGCAAATTTACAAATCTTTTCACATCATAACAATCAATTGAGGTAAAATATTCGCGGGTGATCGTGTGGTGGGTGATCCGGGCGGATTATGGTACGGAGGGTGTGTCATGGTGCTGCAAAGTTACGGTGCGGCGGGCGGTGTATGGTGTGTGTTTTGCGCGGGTGTGTGATTTTTTTTCTGCGGATTTTGCTGATGTTGTCGTGCGACGGCTGGAAGCCGTCCCTCCTAATCTGGTGCGCGGTTGCAGTCGGCTTTTGCTGATGTTGTCGTGCGACGGCAGGATGCCGTCCCTCCTAATCTGGTGCGCGGTTGCAGTCGGCTTTTGCTGATGTTGTCGTGCGACGGCAGGATGCCGTCCCTCCTAATCTGGTGCGCGGTTGCAGTCGGCTTTTGCTGATGTTGTCGT
>CAJTQH010000057.1 GCA_910578305.1 uncultured Muribaculaceae bacterium | reverse complement strand
ATGGAGGGTTTGCGAGGACAACGTCGAATGTGCGCAGATGTGAGCCGTCGACGAATGCAGGATGTTTCAATGTATCTTCACGAACTATTGAAAAATCTTCCACGCCATTGAGGTAGAGATTCATCCGGGCTATGGATGAGGTGAGGGCATTGATCTCCTGACCGAAAACCTTGACCGACTGCCAAGCCTCGCCTTTTTCGCGCAGATAATCGAGGCACTTCACAAGCATACCACCGGACCCGCATGTGGGGTCATAGATGCTCTCATCCGGTTTGGGCTTGAGTATCTCCGCCATGAGGGTAACAACCGTTCGATTGGTGTAAAACTCTTGAGCGGTATTTCCGGCATCATCGGCAAACTTGCCCACAAGATACTCGTAGGCTTGTCCCATCTCGTCGGCCGGACATGCTGCGATTGATAGATTATAGCGGGAGAAATCCTCAATGAGAGAGGTAATGATATGGTCAGGCATCTTGTTTTTGTTGGTCCAAATATCTTTTGGTCCGAAAATACCTTCAAGACCGCCAACTACACGACCATCCGTATGCACTCCGGGATTAGCCTGTTCAATAGCGATGAATGCTTCGACAAGACGCTGGCCGACATTCTCTGTCACGGCTCTAACATCGCGCCAATGAGCGCCATCGGGAATCTTGATGGCAAAATCCTCAACTTGCATATTGGCATATTCTTCTCCACCTTCGGCCACGTAGCCATTAAACTGCTCGTCGTACACATCACTGATGCGTTTGAAGAACAGCAAGGGGAAGATGTATTCTTTATATCCGGCAGCGTCAATCTGACCGCGCAATCGTGTGGCAGCTCCCCATAGGAACTGCTTCATCTCATCGAGAGTAAGACGGCGGTCAGGCGAACTGTATTCTAATGATGTTATATCGGTCATAATCAAATAGTGGTATTGATTAGTTGTGAAAATTCTGCCTCTGCTTTTTGCACGTCTTCAATCGCTTTTCGGAACTCGGCAAGCACTTCGGCATAAGGTCGAATTTCCTCTTTGTGATACTCGACATATCGGTTAGGTGAAAGATTCCAATCTTTCTTTTCAATATCGTCGATGCCAACAACTTTCGAGAAATCCTCGACATCGGTATAGTCGGTATAGAGTTTATAGATCTTATCCACATCAGATGGTTCCAAAACGTTCTGGGCTCGTCTTGGAGTCAGAATCTTAGTAGCGTCAATCATCAGGATTCTGGCCGATTTGTGTGCAGGTTTGAATTTGCGGAGTATCAGGAAGCATGGCGAGAGTCCTGTCCCATAAAAGAGTTTATCGCCAAGAGTTACGACCGCTTCAATCAGATCGCTTTGAATCAACTGGCGGCGCATCTCCTTTTCAGCCTTGTCACGGAATAAAACTCCTTGAGGCATTACGACTGCCATACGTCCGCCACGGCCATCGGCTCTGCCATCTGACATTGAACACACCATGTGCTGAATCCAAGCGTAGTCGCCACAGGAATCCGACGGCGTTCCGTATATATTGCGGCTGTATCTGTCGGATGACCATTCGGTTGCGCCCCAGCCTTCGAGAGAGAAGGGTGGATTGGCAATTACATTGTCAAATTTGGCGACACTTCCTCCCTGTAATACTTTTGGAGAACGCAATGTGTCGCCCTGCATGATGTTGAAGTCAGAGGCTCCATGAAGAAAGAGATTCATCTTGGCTATAGCAGCATTGACTACGTTCTTTTCCTGACCGAAAATCTGTCCGCAGCAAAGGTGGTCGTGGTGCATATGGTGGACAGCCTCGATAAGCATACCTCCGGAACCACAAGCTGGATCATAAACGGTCTCGCCGGGCTTGGGGTCAAGAATCCTCACAAGAAGTTGCACTACAGGGCGCGGTGTATAAAACTCGCCTGCCTGTGCCTTTGAATCATCAGCAAATTTTTTCAACAATATTTCGTATGCATCCCCCATCAGGTCGGCTGGATAATCATTATTGCCGAGGCGACGAGTTGAAAGGTGCTCAATGAGGTCACGAATTTTACTGTCGGGCAAACTCGTTTTGTCTGTCCATTTCTGAGCTGAGAATGTTGATAGAACTCCATAAAGAGTATCGGGATTAGCCAACTCAATCTTACGCATTGCATTTACAATGGCAGCCCCAAGGTTTTCACTTCGAGAACGCACGTCTTCCCAGCCACAACCATCCGGGATAACAAAACGATGTTGCTCAGGCAGTGAGGCAAATTCGAGGTCTCCGCCACTCATTTCGAGTGCGGCGCGGGTCTCCTCATCATAAACATCGCTGATTCGTTTGTAATAAAGAAGAGGCGTAATATACTCCTTAAAATTATCCTGTGATACGGGCCCGCGAAGCTGATTACAAGCCTCATACAGATAATTATATAAGTCTTGAGCGCCGGATAATTCTTTTTGAACTTTCGCTTTCTTTGCCATAGTTAAAAAGTATTATTGCCATTCAGCAAGGTCCGAGGGTCAACATTAAGAATCGAAGCTATCTTTACCAGCATTTCAAGTGATGGCTGAGCCGCATTGGAGCACCATCTGGAAACAGTGGCTTCATTTTTGCCTAATTGCTCTGCAAGCCATTTACCTGTCCGATTTTGCTCAACTAAAACTACTTTTAGCCTATTTATTCGTTCTGTTGGAGTAGCTATATTGTTTGCTGACATGTGATAATTCTTTGATGTTATTTGCAAAGGTAATCATTTATTATAACATGGTAATGAAATATGCTGAGAAACATAATAACAACGCCACGGCAAGAGGGAGAGTCTTGTCGGGGCGTTGGATGGGATTACTTCTTAGTAGAGGCGGATGCAGGTGTCGTCGGGTTCTTGCTGTGCAAGCGGCAGGCCGTTAACTTTGACGATGTGTGGATCGTCACTCTCTGTCTTGTCGAAGGCGTAGGCGAGGTGCTGGATGCGGTGTTTGGGGCAGAGCTGCATGAGGAAGTTGGTAAACTTCCTAAGTTTGGCAGAGTACCATTTTACATCGTTGGTCGAGGTGACTCCGCCGAGCAGCACGTTGTCGGGGCGATGGGCGGCTCCGCCCGTGGTCGTCAGGATTACGAGCGACACGGCAAAGGTTGCATCTTCCGACGTAAGATTGGTGCCGTTGGTGTAGTCCTTATAGCGGATCTTCTCAGTCGGAGTGCCGAAGTTGTCGTTGAGATATTTCTCGATGTCGGCGAGGGCTGCTTTCAGCCGAGGATCGCTTACGCCTGAGATGTCGGTGGGCGGTTCTGCGCTTGTTGCAGCGTTAGCTGCGGGTGAAGCCTTACGGTCGAAGACGGATTTTACACGAGAGAGGAACTGGTTGAGGTTGTTGAGTGCTTTTCATTTTCTGGAATTTTTGTTGGTGGTTTTGGAATTGAGGTCGTTGATTTTTTCTTAGGCGATGCTTTTGGTCGAGGGCTCGAGCGGTTTCCTGCACACGGTCTTCGTTTCGCTCTCTAAGGCTGCCGTACTCGATGATATTCTCCTCAAGGTTATCGAAAACGACATCGTCAATATCTATGGCTCCGATTTTTATTCTGGTGCCATCTTCAAATGTAAGATATTCGACATCTTCATCGAATTCTTCATTGGAGTCCGTTGGGAAAGTGACCTCAGGAAAACTATCAGCGACAAAGTCTTGCGCATTGGTAGAACAATCCATAATAGAAAATTACGGCTCTTCTACAGTGGGTATTGCAATCTGTTCGCCAGTGGTAGTCTCAGCAATAGCCATGACTTCACGGTGATGAAAAATAGGTAGAAAGCGGTTGAAGCCATCTTCGATTACCAATTGGAAACCGCAATAAAGACCGATTGAGAGGACAAAGAAAACGGCAAATAATACATTGCCGGTAAATTGGTCTGTGTCAAAACGGTGAATGGCAGCATGGCGACAAAGTAAAGCCATGATGCTACATCCGGCAACAACGGCACTCCAGATAAAAATTTTGTCCCGGGTAGGGGGAGCATAGCTCCTCAAGCGCTGGGGCGTATTTTTCATAAGCAAATAGTGGATTAAAATTTCACGTCTTTATGGACAATTTAACCTCCTGAATTGTTCACCCAGCCGACGGGAGATTCCCTTATCTAATAACTTTCGTATAGTCGTACTTGTGACTATTAACTCGAAATTATGGTAATAATAGTTCAAACAACGACTGTTTCGCATGAAATATTTTCATCCTGACTAAAGTTTATTGTCTGTCGAAAGACATCTGATTATTGCCGTTACACAGACCACAGTAGCCTAGTTGACAGTGAACGCCACGCGAGCCTCTTAACCGGAAGCGTATAATTAAGGCTGGAAAAAGCTAAGTCCATAACTTGCTGATTTATCAACAAAGTTATGGACTATATGAGGTGTACGATAAAACGCTTATTTATTCCGGTAATCTATGTTACCAACAATATCTTCGGGTGTGCAATCAATCGGCATTTCTTTTGTAAGTATGAAGTGCCAAACATTTTGTTTACCCTTTATACCGTTTGCTTCGGTAATAATAATAGCATCTTTGTACTCCCATCCATTCTTTGCCATATAGGAAAAAACACTCATCGGAGATGCAAATGACATTTTCTTATTAGTTTCGGTATTATAAATCCAACCGTCCGCATTTTTTGCTTTGTCAGCAATACCGAAATCGACTATGGCATTAACATCACCTTTAAAGAGATTGTATTGAACACACATGACCTCACAATATACTTTCATGGTAGTTGGTGAGTCTTGTACTTGTGCTTTCGCGACCCCAAAGGAAGCGATAAGGCAAAAAACAATAAAAAGTAATTTTTTCATCGTATAAAAGATTTGTAGATATTTTGTGTAAAAATACACATTTTTAATGAAGTGAGCATAACTATTTGATGGTAAAAAACACTTTGTGGTTATTGACGTATAAAATGCGAAAGGTGCATATTTTTTGACTCGCCGGAAGAAAGTATCTTTACGTTCCCCGGTTTCCGTAAAAATTGTATCGCATAAATATACAGGATTGTCAGAGATACCCTTCTGCCAAGACCTTCGAAGATTCGGAAGAGAGTGTTGAGTTGGACATCAGCTTTGCCGTTTTCCAGACGGGAGATATAGGTTTTCTTTGTACCGATACGCTCAGCGAGCTGCTGTTGCGTCAATCCGGCTTTGAGCCGTTCTTCTTTAAGGTTCTCTGCCAGACAGAATGCCGCTGCGTCAGCATCGAACTGCTCACGTTTGTTTTGAGGGCACAGCTGAGTTTGCCTGTTGTATCTTTTGCTGTCTTATACGCTCCTTATAGGAGTGTTCCGCGCATCGCTTCGTTCAGAAATGTGTGACCGTTGTTTGAGCCATAAAACGGTTGCCACACCACTCACAGATTCTCTCAACTTTGATGTTGCTGCTCATGTCATACGTGTTTAATTCGTCAATAATCGTATCTTGGCGTATCACGACGTACCGTAACGTACCACTTTCTCCACCACATTGCTGACGCTTGGGGTGCAATGAGTCGCTGTCCTACAAAATCCGTACAGAATGGTGCGTAAAAACGCCTAACGCTGATAGTTATCAGCATTAGGTGCTCTTGAATGGTTTAAGTTTTATCGTTCAGTAACAGTCAATTGCAGTTAATGCGATGCGTTGATAATCAAACAGTCATTTGCCGATGCAGAAGCGGGAGAAGATGGTGGCGAGGATTTCGGTGGAGGGGATGTCGCCGGTGATGGCTGAGAGGTGGTGGATGGTTTCGCGGATATCCTGTGCTATAAGGTCGCCGGAGAGGCCTGATGTGAGTCCGTCGAGTGTGCGGGCTATGGATGTGGATGCGGTGCGGAGTGCTTCGGCGTGGCGTGCGTTGGTTATGAGTATGCCGGTGTCGGTGGCTGTGCCGTTGTCGCATTCGGCCATGTGCTCAAGAGTCTGCCTCAGCAGGGGCAAGCCATGGCCATGTGCTGCCGATATTTCCACCAGAGCCGCGTGCTCTTGCAGCGCGTTAAGGCCGTTGACAAATGCATGAGCTTCGGCGATGGTGTCGGCAGTTGGTGTCAGATCGGTCTTGTTGAGGGCAAGTATAAGATAGCCGGGCGCATCGGATTGTAGTACGGTGTCTGCGGTATGTTGCAGTATGTCGATGTCGAGCCGAGTTGTGGCATCGGCCACACAGATCACTATGCGTGCCTGTGATATGGCCTTGCGTGATCGCTGTATGCCAATTTGCTCGATGCGGTCGGTCGTGTCACGTATTCCGGCCGTATCGATAAATCGAAAGCGGTAATCGCCTATCTCGATTGTCTCCTCGATGGTATCGCGTGTAGTGCCGTGTATGTCGCTCACTATGGCTCTGTCATCGCCTATAAGAGCGTTGAGCAGCGATGATTTGCCGGCATTCGTAGCACCGACTATCGCCACGGGGATGCCTTCTTTGATGGCGTTGCCGGCTGTAAACGACCTGTGCAGACGGTCTACTTCGTCGCGCACTTGAGTAGCTATGTCAATGAGGCTGGAGCGGTCGGCAAACTCTACATCTTCTTCCGAAAAATCGAGTTCAAGTTCCAGAAGTGATGCAAGATCGACGAGCGACGACCGCAACTCTGACAATTGGCGCGACACACCTCCGCGCATCTGGGTCATGGCTATGCGGTGTGCGGCTCGAGAGTCCGATGCTATCACGTCGGCCACGGCTTCAGCTTCGGCAAGGTCCATTTTGCCGGATGTGAATGCGCGTCGGGTAAATTCACCGGGATGAGCCATGCGGGCGCCTGCGGCGATGAGTGTGTTGAGCAGTTCGCGCTGCACAAATCGGGACCCGTGGACCGACAATTCTACTACGTCATCGCCGGTAAACGATGCGGGAGCGCGAAACACTGTGGCCACGGCCTGATCCAGAGCCTGACCGGAGATATCGGTTATTGTGCCCAGATGTGCTGTGTGGCTTGGCACTCTTGTGAGCCTCCGGCCTTGCCAGAGGCTGTCGGCTATGGCTATTGCTTCAGGGCCGCTTATGCGGGCCACGGCTATGCCTCCAACACCCGGTGGGGTGGAGATGGCGCAGATCGTATCGGTTGTATCGTTCAGATTCATTTTCTTAATGTACTCCAGTAATGGAAGTCGCACTGACGTTCGACTTCCTGTTCTATGTCATCGGGTAGGGCGGAGAAGAAGTCAAGGCCGGTCACTCGTTCTACTTCGTCGATGCTTACGGCTGCCGCCTGCATGCCTCCGGGCACTTTGCCGTTGGGCATTATAAATCCTATGCCTCTTGCCGGACGGGCGTGTGGCGACAGTATTACTTTGAAGAAGCGTTTTGGCACAGCCACTCGCGTATCTCCTATGTATTCGGTGATATTGTCGGTCATAACCGGTCCGCATATGATGACTATGGCACTGTCGGCCAGCGCCCACTGCCGGCATTTTTCTTCAAGGCTTTTCCAGGTGCCGGTGTTGAGAGTCTTTGCCTGCGGGCAAATATTGACCAGCGAGAATGTGGCATGCATGGCCTCTTTGCTCCACTTCATATCACCAGCCGGCACCATGTGTCCACGGTCGTATCCCGAATAGCTGTAATCGTAAGACTCGGGGCATCCGTCCACCGCTTCATCGCAGTAAAACTTATTTTCGCGCGGATGCTTTCCGGTGTTCACCATATCGGCTGTAAGTTCCCATGCGCCCCAGTTGGGTATATGTTTCGATGGATTGAACGATAAGGTCATGCCGGGATAGTCCACCATCAGGCTTTCCAATGTGGAGTCGGCTTTCACGCAAGTCATACAGCCGTGTGTGATGTCAGGCCCGGGAGTGTCGGATGATCTTTTGTCGCGAGCCAGCATCTGCCATGCGCCCACGGCTACGAGAGCCAGTGCGGCTACAGCGAGTATCTGACCGAGCGACAGTGAGCTTTTGCGTCGTTGTCTACGTCGGTTATTTCTTTGTTGTCTGTGTCGGCGTGTCATTTGAAGCGGTTTATTATCCGAGCTATTTCGGCTGCATCGTCAGTCGATGTGCAGTCGCTTACCGGCAGACTTAATATCTGTGAAGCAAGAAGCTCGGTGACCGGAAGCGGTCCATGTCCAAGGTTTGAATAGCATGGCTGCATGTGAGGTGGGGTGGCATAATGTATGTCGGTGCCCACGCCGTTACGATGCAGATATTCGGCCATTTCGTCACGGCGTTTGTCTTTGACCCTTATCACATATTGATGCCACACGCAGTCAGGTGTGACACAAGGAGTGATTACCGACGGATGGCTGATCGTGGACGTATAGACGGAGGCACGTTCTGCTCTGCGGTTATTTGCATCGGTGACATCTGGCAATTTGGCACGTATCATTGCAGCCTGAATCGGATCAAGCCTGCAGTTGAATCCTGTGTATATATTATGATATCGGCGGTCGCTGCCATAGTTGGCCAGAGCATTGACAACCTCGGCAAGCTCTGTATCGTGTGTCACCACTGCGCCTGCATCGCCCAGAGCTCCTATATTCTTTGTCGGATAGAAACTGAATGCGCCGGCATGCCCCAATGCGCCGGCCATGCGCGATCCGTATAGCCCGTCCGACATGGCTTGTGCGCCTATGGCCTGAGCCGCATCTTCCACCACAAGCAGTCTGTGCTCATTGGCCAGTTCTGCCAGTTCGCTGTTCCAGGCCACGCGGCCATACAGATGTACTGGCATGATTGCTGCGGTACGTGAGCTTATGGCCGCTTTCATAGTCGCCGCCGACATGTTCATTGTGCTGATATCGGGGTCTACCGGCACAGGCACCAGCCCTGCATGCGTGATGGCAAGTACCGATGCTATGTACGTGTTGGCCGGCACTATCACCTCGTCGCCTTCGTGCAGGCGTCCGAGTTGTTTGTATCCTTCCAATATCAGGCGCAGAGCATCAAGGCCGTTGCTCACACCCACAGCATGAGGAGCACGGCACAGAGCTGCGAGATCGCTGTTGAATGCCTCCACCTCCTCGCCGCCGATATAGCGTCCGCTGTCAATAACCCGCGACGCTGCCATATGCAGTGAGTCGATATAGCGGGCATTGACGGAGTATAGGTCGAGAAACGGAAATCTAAGCTGTCCTGAAAGCATCAGTCTGAGTTCTTTTTCAGTTTTACAAATTTGTCGAAGTCGCGCACATAGTCATTTTCGTCAAACTTGGTCGACGACAGAGCCAACACCACGCTGCCTGCCGAGAAATTTTCAAGAGTGCGCCACACTCCGGCAGGGATATAAAGAGCTTCCGACGGACGTTTCAGTGTGAATGTGCGCCACGACACGCCGTCGCATACTTTCACGTCGAAACATCCTGCCACCGCCACCAGCAGACGCTGTTCGTGATGATGCGAGTGCCCGCCTCGTTCGGCATCGGATGGTATATCGTAGATGTAATACAGACGCTTGATGGCAAATGGGATTGCGCTTGAATTCTGCGCCACAGTCAGAGTGCCATAAGGATCCGGATGATGTTCAAGACTGATTATGCGGCAGTCGTCAATGGTGGTTGAAGGATGTTCAGTCATTTTCGATTGCTGTTTCCTCGTCTCTGACGAGGTTGTGATAGTAATTTATGTCGCGGATATAATCCACTTCATCATATAAAGAGTCGGTGACTATGAGCGCCACCGAATTTGTGGCAAAATTGTCAAGTTCGCGCCACGTCATAGCCGGAATAAACAATGCCTGATTGGGACGTGACAGCGTGAATCGTTGCAGAGTGCCGTCGGGGCTTTCGGTGGCTACTTCGATGCTCCCCGAAAGCGCCACTATGATTTCCTGAGCCGAATAATAGGCATGACCGTATCTCATCATGCCCGACGGCACACCATGTATCCAGTATGTTCTCACAGGTTCGAACGGCAGTGACGACGGATATTGAAGCACCGACATGTTGCCGCGCGGATCGCTGATCTTCACGATGTCTATGAGCTGAGGACTATTCGATTCCATTTTTGGCGAGAGTTAGCAGGTATTGGCCATAATAGTTGTTTTTCATCGGCGATGCTATCTCCAGAAGGCGTTTGGCGTCGATCCATCCCTTGCGGAATGCAATCTCTTCAAGAGCCGCAACCTGAAAACCCTGGCGTTTTTCTATTGATTCGATAAAATTGGAAGCCTCCATAAGCGAATCAATTGTGCCGGTGTCGAGCCATGCGAATCCGCGTCCCAGACGCTGTACGGCCAGATTGCCCGATTCGAGATAAGCCTGGTTGACCGACGTGATTTCAAGCTCTCCACGGGCCGACGGCTTTACCTGACGCGCTATCTCGACCACCGAATTGGGATAGAAATACAGTCCCACAACTGCCAGATTGGATTTCGGTTCGGCAGGCTTTTCTACAATGGATGTCGCATGCATGTTATTGTCAACAGTCACTACTCCATAGCGTTGCGGGTCATGTACCGGATATGCAAATATTGTGGCATTGCCTGCAGCCGCAGTGGCTACCGCTTTCTGAAGCATTGCGGTAAATCCCTGCCCGTAAAATATATTGTCACCAAGCACCAGACACACATCATCATCGCCAACAAATTCCTCGCCTATCAGAAAAGCTTGAGCCAGACCTTCGGGACGCGGCTGCACGGCGAAATTGAAATTGACTCCGATTTCCGAACCGTCACCGAGCAGACGCTTGAATGCCGGCATGTCCTCAGGAGTCGTTATTATAAGAATATCGCGTATGCCTGCAAGCATCAGCACCGATATCGGATAGTACACCATCGGTTTGTCATATACCGGTATGAGTTGCTTGGATATGCCTTTGGTTATCGGATAAAGACGGGTGCCGGAACCTCCGGCCAGTACAATGCCTTTCATGATTCTGTTTTTGAGTTAGCGGTTGGTGTACATTTGATCGTAATATTTCTGGTATTCTCCCGAAGTAACGCTTTCGACCCACTCTTGGTTGTCGAGATACCATCGTATGGTCTTCTCTATTCCGGTGCTGAACGGTGTTTCCGGATACCATCCAAGCTCTGTGGCTATCTTTGTGGGATCTATGGCGTAGCGCATGTCGTGTCCGGGACGGTCGGCCACGTATGTGATCATATCGTAGTTGATATCCTCCGGTCTGCATTTGAGAAGACTGCGGTAACGGGGCTCCTGCTCCATGATGCGGGCTATGGTGTTGATCACAGTACGCACTATCGATATGTTCTGCTCCTCATTGAAACCGCCTATGTTGTACACCTCGCCCAATCGGCCGTTGCGGAGCACCATGTCTATGGCTTTTGCGTGGTCAGTCACATAGAGCCAGTCGCGCACATTGTCACCTTTACCGTAAACCGGCAGAGGCTTGCCTTCCAGAATGTTTTTTATGATAAGAGGTATTAACTTTTCCGGAAAGTGATACGGACCATAGTTGTTGCTGCATCGTGTTATGTTGACAGGCATGCCGTAAGTTTCGTGATAGGCCAGAGTGATAAGATCGGCCGATGTCTTGGCGGCGGAGTAGGGCGACCGTGGAGCCAGAGGAGTTGTTTCGGTGAAAAATTCTCTGCCGAACGTCTGGAGATTGTCGCGACCCTCTATCACTCGCTTCACATCATCGCTCACATGTAGAGGCTGAGCCTCGTCAAAATCCTTTGTCAATGACCCATATACCTCGTCGGTACTTATCTGCAGGTATTTCTTGCCTGCGCGGTAGAGCGGATGCCCGTCGGCATCCTTGCCCTCATACCATGCTTTGCGTGCGCATTCGAGCATGTTCTGCGCACCGAGTATGTTGGTTTCCAGAAACAGACGCGGATTGGTAATGCTGCGGTCGACGTGCGATTCGGCTGCAAAGTTCACCACATAGTCCGGATCAAACTCTTCCATCAGACGGCCCACAAGCTCGCGGTCGCCGATATCGCCTTTTACGAATCTTACATTGTCACGCTCCATCTCGTCCTTTATGGTCAGCGGATTGCCGGCATAAGTAAGAGCGTCGAGTATAAGTATTTCAACATCGTTGTCCCATTTGTCGAGTAGGTATTTCACGAAGTTGGCGCCGATAAATCCCGCAGCGCCGGTCACAAGGTATTTTTTCATCGTAGTCTGCTGATTTTTGTTTCAGGCTGCAAGTTACCAATTTTTGTACTTATGGCATAATAATAAATGTGAAATTTGTCAGCCGGACAATAAAACAAAGTTGTTAAAATTTATTGAAAGTAAACAAATGCGATAGACGTGCGTTTTTAAGATACATCCGCTTCAACTCACACATGGTGTTAATGTATGAAGCTATTTAACATGTATTGTTAATATTGAAAAAAAATATATATCTTTGTGCCGATTTTATCAACTCAAAACAAAATTCAAATGAAAAAATTATTCCTTATCGCTATTGCTGCTGCCGGAGTTATGACAGCGCAAGCACAACAAGCATTGGAAGCCCCTTCATTCGGTTCCAACTGGTCGATAGGTATTGAAGGCGGTGGTATCACACCTCTCTATGATGGTTCCTCTTTTATCGGTGATATGCGTGGTGGTTTCGGTGTACATATACAGAAACAGATCTCTCCCGCATTCGCACTTGGTGTTGAAGGAGCTGCCTACATCAACACTTCCTATGGTGAATCGAAAACAGCTATCGACAACTCTTATGTTGGTGCTTATGGAGCTGTAAACCTCTTCAATCTCTTCGGTGGTTACAAATGCGACGGTCGTTTCTTCGATATGGAGATTCAGGCTGGTGCCGGTTGGGGACACAGCTATGTTAACGGCGACGGCGACTACAACTATTTCGCTACCAAAGCCGGTCTTAACTTCAACTTTAATGTAAGCAAGCACGTGACTCTGTCACTCCGTCCCTCTGTTCTTTGGAACATGAGCGATGCCGGTGTATCTCAGACCTCTGCCGCTTACAACAAGGAAAAATCTGCTTTCCAGATCTTTGCTGGCGTTACCTATAAGTTCGGTGAAGGCTTCAAATGCGCCGACCTTAAGAATCAGGGCGAAATCGATGCTCTCAACGCACGCATCAACGCACTCCGTGGCGAACTCGACGCTTGTGTAGCCGCTAACGCTGCCGCTGAAGCTCAGGCTGCCGCTCTCGCTTCTGAACTCGCTGCATGCCAGAACCGCAAGCCCGAAGTTATCGAAAAAGTAAGCAACAACCTCCAGAGCGTACGCTACATCTTCTATAAGATAGGCAGCTCAAAGATCACTGCCGACCAGCAGCCCAACGTGGAAATGGTAGCATCTTACCTTAAAAACCACAAGGACTCAAAGGTAGTCATCAAGGGTTATGCATCTCAGGACGGTAACCTCGAATTCAACGAAAAGCTCGCTGCCGCACGTGCCGAATCCGTTAAGCAGGCTCTTGTTAAGAAATACGGCATTGCAGCTGACCGCATCGACGCCAAAGGCGAAGGCATCGGCCACATGTTCTCTGAAAACGACTGGAACCGTGTATCCATCTGCACACTCGAAGACTAATCGTCCGACGACAGAATAAGACTAAAAACCCCGTCACATCATAGTGACGGGGTTTTGTGTTTTTTTGATATGAAATGTTAATATTTTTAATAAAAAGTGTCAAATTAAAATAAAAACACTTATCTTTGCGAACAAGTATATAATGTTTAATAACTACAGAATCAATGAAGAAGACAATTCTTATCGCTTTGGCTGCATGTGGCATGCTTGCTGCACAGGCTCAGCCCAATGCTTATGAAAGCACAAACTTCGGCTCAAACTGGTCGATCGGTCTTGATGGTGGTGTTACCACTCCGCTTAAGCATCATGCTTTCTGGGGAGATATGCGCGGAACATTCGGCCTGCATGTTCAGAAGCAGATCTCGCCGGTTGTTGGTATAGGCGTGGAAGGTTCGCTCGGTGTCAATACATCATCCTGGAACGCTAAATTTTTCGAAGATATATTCGCCGACTATTATGTTCCCGGACGCAGCAGCACTGTGTTCGACAACTCCTATGTAGGAGCATATGCGGCGTTCAACCTCATGAACCTGTTTGGCGGTTACGACTGCAAGGCTCGTCTGTTTGAGATCGAACTTCTTGCTGGAGCAGGATGGGGTCACGAATTTTACAACAAGTCAGCCCTGTTCCCCCTGTCTATCGATGCTCAGGATCAGAACTTCTTTATGACCAAAGTAGGTCTTAACTTCAACTTCAACATATGCGAAAACTGGACTGTATCGCTGAAGCCTTCGGTTAACTTCAACATGACAGGTTCGGCTTACGCTCCTCTCGACGTAGAGCAGACCTCTGCCGCTTACGACCGCAGCAAGGCCACATTCAATCTCATGGCAGGTGTGACCTATAACTTCGGCCCCGGCTTTGTATGTGCTGATACAAAAAATCAGGGCGAAATTGATGCTCTCAATGCTCGCATCAACGCACTCCGTGGCGAAATCGACGCATGTATGGCCGCTACCGCCGCCAATAAGGCCAAGGTAGCCGCACTGCAGGCCGAGCTTGACGCATGCCGTAACCGCAAGCCCGAAGTCATCGAAAAAGTAAGCAACAACCTCCAGAGCGTA
>CAJTQH010000056.1:4658-14461 GCA_910578305.1 uncultured Muribaculaceae bacterium | reverse complement strand
CACCGTCAAGGAAGTGAACGGAGTCACACTCCCTGCAATGCTTGAGACTCCCTATGGTAATTTTCAGATCATACGCACCGACCGATTCGAAGGCACACCCTACCGCACCATATCTGTCAATGTCACAGGCAACGATGCGGCAGCAATCGGTCTTGGCAAAAGCCTCGACATTGACGTCACATCAAAAGTGGCCGATGCCATCACCGTCGGATTAAAATACCCAAACATCGAACTGGGCAAAGCCATTGTCGACGGCGTTATGACCGAATACAACGCAAAACGCCTCAACCGACTGCACGAATCGGCCGAAACATCCATCAAATACTACGACGAACGCATTGCCGAAGTATTTAAAACTCTGGAAGAATCCGAAAAAGATGTTGCCGACTACCAGAAGTCAAACAACCTTTTCGTTCCTGCCACCGAAGCAGAAATGAAAGTCCTCATTCCGTCTATGTATGCAAACAAAGATGCTGTGGTAAGGGCCAACAACGACCTAAAATACTACGAAATGGTACTTAGCACCCTCAAGGAACGCCTGAACGACGATGTCATAATACCCCAGATCGAAAGCCTGAACGACCCCAATATCATGTCTTTCAACGGCGCCATAATGGAACGTCGCAATCTTCAGCGCTCGGCTACCGACAAAAACGAGCAGATGGTACTCCTCAACAAACGCATCGAAACACTGCGCAACATCATCATAGAAAACTCCGAAAAATACATAGCCAAAGCCAAGGCCGACCTTCAAATTCAGAAACAGATGTCGGGAAGAACCGAATCGCGCATCAATAGTTTCCCCACCTACGAGCTTGAGTACACCACACTCATGCGCTCAAAAGAGTATCAGAACGCCCTCTACCTCTACCTCATACAGCAGCGCGAAAGTTTCATTCTTCAGCTGTACTCCAACAATAATCTCGGCTTCATTTACCAGCCGGCCTACGTGGTAGAATCTTCGGGCTTGCTACGTAAACTGATACTTCCCGTCGCAGCATTCATCTTCGCGCTGTTTGCCGCCACCTGCATCGCTTTGCTCGTGATGCTGCTCACACGAAAGATAAAATCGCCTATGGATGTTGCATTTATGGGCATCGAAAGCCGGACACTGATGTTCGACGGCGGACGCGATGACGCTAACCGGCTGCGCACACTCATCACCGCTGACCCTGACCGACGGCTCATATACACAGCATCGCTCAACGGTACTGACACGGTCGAAAAAGCCCTTGCCCGATCCATCGCAGCCACCGAGCACACTGTAGAGATCATCACCGGACTGCCCGACAACGACTCGCTCCTCACTCCGGCGATGCACAGCCGCATCAACGAAGCACTGGCCACCGGAGCTTACGTGATGGTCAGCATACCCGATGCAGAGCGCATTTCCGAACTCGAGACAACGATCGACCGTCAGAACGCACAGCTGCTTGTAAGCGTTCCCGCCGACAAGATTCGCCGTAAGGCACTCCGCGACATACTCAAAGGCCAGACCGCCGAACGCATATTCACAGCCATCGTCAAGTAACAGTCAGCACATGATACGCATCCTTCACGACACACCTGAAGGGTATCCCTTTATAGCCGAACGCATGACCCTGCCATGCGTTCGGCACTACTCTCCGGTAATGAGCCGGAAATACCTCACATGGTTAGCCGGAGCATGGAAAGTGATGCGTGCCAGCAAAAAAGGCGACATCATCGTAAGCGTTTACGACTTTCAGGGAGTGCTGTGTTACTGGATCGGACTACTGACCATGCGTCGACGCAAAATCCTCGGCATAAATCTTCTACTGAAAGAAAAATCCTCGTTACGCAACCGCGTTGCCCGTTTTCTCTATCGGCGGGCATTGAAAAGCCGGTGGTTTCAGACCACAGTCTCCACAGCCGACTACGGAAATCGCATGGTTCGTTATCTTCGGCTCGACCGCCGGCTGCCATTGCTCAGAGATGTTTTCTACGACTCATATCTCACAGAAGCCGAAGCAATGCCTCATTCCGACGGCGGATATGTATTCTCCGGCGGGCGCAACGGGCGTGACTGGAATTTCCTGCTGAAAGTCGCTGCCGGACTGCCGCACATAAAATTCCGGCTGGCCATGCCAGCCATAGTGCTCGCCGGGATGAAAGAGCGGCAGACACCGATTTCGCCAAACGTCGAATGCCGGTGCGACCTTTCAATGCACGAGTTCAATGCTCTAATTGCCGGATCGTCATTAGTGGCTCTACCCCTCGACACTGAGTCGCCGGCCGGACTGATCGTTGTGTTTCAGGCAGCCGCACACAATAAGCCGATCATCATCACCGACACAGTCTCCACACACGATTACGTGTCCGATGGCAAAGGATTTCCGATTAAAAACGACACGGATACCTGGCAACACACCATACAGCACATTTTTTCACATCCGCAGGAAGCAGCCCACTCGGCTCGACAGCTTGCCGCATTCATCACCACACATTGCAGCGAAGCCCGATATGTAGCACGCATCGAAGAGATCATACGGGATTTATGATCTATTTCACCCACTTTTTATCGTCGCGAATACTAAAACGCCGCAACTATCGTTTAGTCATATAAAGAATGTTAACCATGACTAATCCTACCGACGCTTCAATCATATTGACGTATCGCTGTCCGATGCGCTGTAAAATGTGCAATATTTGGCAGAATCCGACCAAGATGAGCGAAGAGATAAAAGCATCGGATTTGAGATCACTGCCACAGCTTAAATTCATAAATCTCACTGGTGGAGAACCATTTATACGCGAAGACCTTGCAGAAATAGTAGAAGAATGCTATAAGCACACACCAAGAATCGTCATATCGACTTCTGGATGGTACGACGACCGTGTTATTGAACTTGCCCGACGCTTTCCGGAGATCGGCATACGCATATCCATCGAAGGACTGCAAGCTAAAAACGACGAACTGCGTGGCAGGGAAGGAGGATTTGAAAAAGGCTACCGCACTCTTCTGAAGCTACAAGAAATGGGGTTGAAAGACATCGGTTTCGGCTGTACAGTTTCAAACAACAACTCCCATGACATGCTCGAGCTCTACAAACTCAGCCGCAAACTCGGCATGGAGTTTGCCACAGCAGCCTTCCACAACTCATATTATTTCCACAAGACCGACAACGTCATCACCAACCGCGACAAAGTATGCGATGACTTCCGACAGCTCATCGACCTGCAATTAAAAGAGCGTCATCCCAAATCATGGTTTCGAGCATACTTCAACATGGGTCTGATCAACTACATCGAAGGCAACCGGCGAATGCTGCCCTGCGAAGCAGGCACAACAAACTTCTTTATCGACCCATGGGGCGAGGTATACCCCTGCAACGGTATGGAAGAATGCTTCTGGAAAGAATCCATGGGTAACATCCACGATGCTGACTTCGACACTATATGGAACAGCAGCCAGGCAGAAAATGTCAGAGCCAAAGTGCGCAAATGCCCCAAAAACTGCTGGATGGTAGGCACTGCCTCTCCGGTAATGCACAAATACATCAAACACCCGCTGAAATGGGCCGTAAAAAACAAATTGCGCTCCATTATCGGAAAACCGGCATGCCTTGACAAAAAATGGTGCGACGTAGGCCAGGATCCCCAACAAGGCAACCTCGACCGTAAATAAATACTATCACGCATGCACATAGTAGTTATCGGCACACGTGGCATACCCGACATACTGGGAGGAGTCGAGACGCACTGCGAGCAATTGTACCCGCGGCTCTGCGCCATGGGACACAAAGTCACCGTCATACGCCGCACTCCATATATCACCGACTCCAATAGAATACGGCAATACAAAGGCATAGACCTGATCGACGTATATGCACCGAAGAAAAAAAGTTTCGAAGCCATAGTCCACACATTTCTTGCCGTAATCAAAGCACGCAGACTACATCCCGACGTACTGCACATCCACGCCATAGGCCCGTCGATAATGACACCATTGGCACGCCTGTTGGCCATGAAAGTAGTCATGACAAACCACGGTCCCGACTACGACCGACAGAAATGGGGGCGTCTTGCAAAAACTATACTCAAGACAGGTGAACGTCTTGGCACACGCTTTAGCCATCGCGTGATAGTGATTTCGCAAGTCATAGCCGACATTCTACGCACCCGATACGGACGCACCGATACCGATCTGATATACAACGGCGTGCAGCATCCCATAAAATCCACATCCACCGATTACGTCCGCCACATCGGACTCGAGCCGGGAAAATACATTGTGGCCATCGGACGATTTGTCAAAGAAAAAGGATTTCACGACCTCATCGAAGCCTATCACGGACTCGACGCCGGAGAATACAAGCTCGCCATAGCCGGCGATGCCGACCACCCCGACACATACTCCGAATCACTGAAGCAGCAGGCCGAACAGGCCGGAGTCGTTCTCACCGGATTCATCAAAGGCGAGAAACTCAATCAACTCATGTCCAACGCCACACTGTTTGTCATCCCATCCTACCACGAAGGGCTGCCATTCTCGCTACTCGAAGCCATGAGCTACGATCTGGATGTGGCCGTGAGCGACATCCCCGCCAACAGGCTCGCATGCCTGTCTCCCGACGACTACTTCAAGACCGGCGACATCGCATCACTGACAGCTCTTATCCAGCGAAAACTCTCGCAGCAGGCAACCCCACGCCGCTACGACCTGTCCGACTACGACTGGGACACAATAGCTCGTAAGACCGCCGATGTCTACGAAGCCGTACTAAAAAAACACAAACGCAAATAACAACCACCCGAGTGCTTGCTACCTCGTAAAAAACAAGAACAATGAACAACATCAACAACAATTCCAGGACACAACGCCCCTCCTTCTCCCCCACATTTCTGCTTTTGGCCGTGCTATTCTGCGTGTGCCTCATAGTGTCAAATCTCATGGAGATAAAGACCGTATCCATCGGCCCGCTCGCACTCACTGCCGGAGTCGTCGTATTTCCCATCTCCTATATTATAAGCGACTGCATCGTGGAAATATACGGATTTCGCCGCGCCCGACTGGTGATATGGCTCGGATTTGCCATGAATCTGCTCGTAAGCCTGCTGCTGCAGATCGGACTCTGGCTACCAGGCGACGAACAATGGCACGGACAAGAAGCCATGCAGCTGATATTCGGTGCCGTACCACGCATACTCGCCGCCAGTTTCACAGCATTTCTTTGCGGATCAATGGTCAATGCTTACGTGATGAGCCGCATGAAAGCCGGACGCGAAGGCACCCACGGATTCTCACTGAGAGCCATCGTCAGCACTTTATGGGGAGAAAGCACCGACTCATGCATTTTCTTCCCCATAGCATTCGGCGGAGTGCTTCCCTGGAGCATGATACTCTCGCTCATCATCACACAGACACTGCTCAAAACCCTCTACGAAATCATTATACTGCCCGTAACCCTACGTCTGGTCAAGCGCCTGCGACGCATCGAAGGCACCGACGCGCACGACACAGACATATCATATAAATGGTGGAAAATAAATGATCTATAATTCTCATCACATCACCACTGTGTGGTTAGACCTCGACGACACGCTCATCGACTTTACCACCAACGCACACACATCGCTCATAGCCATGTGGCAACAAGAGCCTGTGTTACGCAACCTTTGGCCCGACCCCGAACAATGGGCTGAGTGCTACGAACGCCACAATATAGCTCTATGGGCCGAATACAATATCGGACGGATCTCACGCCAATCCCTGCGTATGGAACGCTTCCGCCGCCCCCTGTGTCAGGCCGGACTGCCCGATCACAACGCACGCAGCCTCTCCGAGCTCTTCGACCCACTCTATCTCGACCTGCTCGCACAGCAGAAGACACTCATGCCCGGAGCCATCACACTCCTGCGCCGACTGCGCCGGGCCGGAGTCACCATCGGCATCCTCTCCAACGGATTCAAAGAAGTGCAACACCGCAAGATACACACCGCCGGACTCGACCCCTACATAGACCTCGTGGTGCTGAGTGACGACATCGGAGTCAACAAACCCGACCCACGCATATTTGACCACGCTATGCGCCAGGCTCACGACACCGACCCCACACACCACCTCATGATAGGCGACAACCCACAGACCGACATCGCCGGAGCCATCGCTACCGGCTGGAACGCACTGTGGTATCACCCCTTGCGGGCATTCCCCGGAGTACCATGCCCCAAAGGTGCCGACGAAATAACCGACCTCTCGCACTTCATCCTAAAAGCGTGCTAAAGTGTCATTTATTATAAAAAAATCGAACTGAATTGCTTCTATTTGAAAAAAAAGTACGATATTTGCACTTGCTAAACGCCGCAGAGCGGCTTAATTAGCCCAACGAACTGTTTTTCAACGTATTAATCACTTATATTAAAAAGCTTAATAAAATGACTAAAGCTGACATCGTAAACGAGATTGCTAAGACAACCGGCATTGAAAAGGCCAATGTACTTGCAACTATCGAAAAATTCATGGAAGTGGTAAAGGATTCTCTTTCACATGGTGAAAACGTATATCTGCGTGGTTTCGGCAGCTTCATCGTAAAGACCCGTTCTGAAAAGACCGCCCGCAATATATCTAAGAACACCACCATAATCATCCCCGAACACAAGATCCCCGCGTTCAAGCCTGCAAAAGTGTTCATGGAAGAAGTGAAGTAATCACTCAGTTTATAAAAAACACTATATATATTAATCCTATA
This sequence comes from uncultured Muribaculaceae bacterium, assembly GCA_910578305.1. Lineage (GTDB taxonomy): Bacteria > Bacteroidota > Bacteroidia > Bacteroidales > Muribaculaceae > Paramuribaculum. The sequence goes on along the minus strand of CAJTQH010000056.1, from coordinate 7,751 downwards.
ACTTTAGAGTAACATGCCTAGCGGAAAGAAAAGAAAAGGCCACAAAATGGCTACTCACAAGCGCAAAAAACGTCTCCGTAAAAACCGTCACAAGAAGAAATAACAATCACTGCTGACCAATAGGACCTGACAGGCCTACAGCTCTGAATAAATCTCATAAAGATTGTGACAATCAAGGAGCGATATTATTAACGCGATACACAGAACAAACCTGACGAGCCACCAGCTTGAAAAGTGCCCGTTAGCGTTTGTTCTCTGTATTTTCAACCTAACACTAACACCTCATCAATGCGAAGCGAACTTATTGTCGACGTGCAGCCCAAAGAAGTATCAATAGCACTTCTCGAAGAGGGCCGCTTAGTGTCGCTGCAGAAAGAAGCACGCGACATCGCCTACGCCGTCGGTGACATTTACCTGGCCAAAGTCAAGAAACTTATGCCGGGACTGAATGCCGCATTCGTCAACGTAGGCTACGATAAGGACGCATTCCTCCATTACTTAGATCTTGGCTCCCAATTTTCCTCTTACTCCTCATTCCTCACAAAAGCCCTGGACAAAAAGGAGCGAAACACTCCAGCCGTCTCAGGCATGAAACTCCTGCCGGACATCAACAAACAAGGATCGATATCCGAAGTTCTCACTGCCGGACAGGAACTGATGGTGCAGATTGTCAAGGAACCCATATCGTCAAAAGGTCCGCGACTCACCACCGAGATCACCCTCACCGGACGTTACATGGTGCTAATACCGTTCGGCGACAAAGTATCCATCTCACAGAAAATCAAGACATCCGAAGAAAAGATGCGCCTGCGGCAGCTCATAGAGAGCATACGTCCGAAAAACTTCGGCGTAATCGTACGCACATCTGCCGAAGGCAAGCGAGTGGCCGAACTCAACCACGAAATGAAAACCCTCGTCAAATACTGGGAAGACACCGTGGCCAAAGCACGCACATCAGCCGCGCCGGCACTGATATTTCAGGAAGAAAGCCGCATTGTCGGTGTGCTGCGCGACATCTTCAATCCCGACTTCGAAAGCATACAGGTCAACGACCCCGAGACTTACGAACAGATTCTCAAATACGTAAGTCTGATAGCCCCTGACCGTAAGGACATAGTAAAGCTCTACTCCAAAGACGAGCCGATTTTCGACCACTTCAGTATCACCAAACAGATAAAGTCATCGTTTGGCAAGACAGTATCGTTCCGTAGCGGAGCATACATCATTATAGAGCACACCGAAGCACTACACGTCATCGACGTCAACTCCGGCAACCGATCCAAAGCAGCAAACGACCAGGAGAGCAACGCTCTTGAAGTCAATCTCAGAGCCGCCGACGAAATAGCTCGCCAGCTCAGACTGCGCGACATGGGCGGCATCATAGTCATAGACTTCATAGACATGGCTAAAGCCGAACACAGGCAGCAGCTGTACGAACACATGCGAGAAATCATGCAAGGTGACAGAGCACGCCACAACATACTGCCGCTCAGTAAATTCGGACTTATGCAGATCACTCGCCAGAGAGTCCGTCCGGCGCTTGACATCGTCACCACAGAGACCTGCCCCTCATGCTACGGCAAAGGACAGGTACAGCCGTCGCTGCTGTTCACCGACACTCTGAAGGAAAAAATACACTACCTGATCGATGACCTTAAAGTGTCAGACTTCATAATGTACGTACACCCGTTTGTCGACGCTTATCTGAAAAAAGGACTCTTGTCCGTCTACCGCCGGTGGCGCATGGAATTCGGACGGAAGTTCCGCATACTTCCCGACCAGTCTCTGGCATATCTGGAATATAAAGTCATTGACGCACAGCACAACGAAGTCGATATCAAAGAGGAAAAAGACATCGACTCATCAGCAACCAAAAACAAGCGGAAAGCCAAGCAACGTAACCAACAGGAGGAATAGTCCTGCCAACTCGGACTCAGGCACAGATCTCACATCCGATGCCTATACCGACCGATAAAAAGCCGCCCGACATACCACTCATTGGTCCGGGCGGCTTTATTAATGCTCTCCGAAACCAGCGTTTACACATTTTAACTCTTCACTGCTCCGTCTTACATCTCGTTATCGTACCTTTGCAGCATTCTACTCATTATACAAAAGCGACCGTTAAATTATGAAACACTTCATCACAGCACTCGCACTGAGCATCTCGGCTCTGACAGCCACGGCTCAGGACATATTCGACAATCCCGACAATCACGCACACCTCGGCGTGCGACTCTCCTATGAACTCGCATGCCCCACCGACGTCCACTATTCCATTGCCAACATCAATGTGCTCGACGCCGGATCAGGCTTCAGTGCCGGTGTCATTTACAACATACCCGTGTGGAAAAACCTTTTCTTCGAACCCGGAGCCACACTGTACTACAACACCTACTCGTTCAGCAACGACATCATATCCAATATCGGCGATTTCGACCCCGCATTCGATGACCTCAACATCTCGGGGGCATCTGTCCGCCAATGGGGCATGCGACTTCCGCTTATCGTCGGCTATCACTTCGACTTCATACCTGAAATGCGGCTCTCATTCTTCACCGGCCCCGAACTCACACTCGGATTCTCCGCCAAGACACATCTCGACATGGGCAAGATCTCAGGCTCTGCCAATGCCTATGGAAGTGACGGCTTTCTCAACCGCTGCGACGTGAAGTGGCGCTTCGGTGTCGGTGCCACATTCTTCGACCATTACTATGCGGCCATATCGGGAGCAGCCGGCATATGCGATGTGTACAAAGACGCATTGTCGATGCGCTCCAATCTGTTTGACATCACCATAGGCTACAACTTCTGACGCAGCCCACCATACCATACATAGTATCATAACACACCCCCTTGCCCGCAATGAGCAAGGGGGTGTGATTTTTTTTTATAGATCGTCGAAACATCAATGGCATCCGCAGGCGTCATCGCCGCAGTGATGCTGCTCGTCACAGCCGCAGCCGTCACCGCAATTGCCGCCTTCACAGCCGCAACCGCAGCCCTGTGCGGGCTGAAGTTCTTCGGGAGTGGCGTCGCGCACCACAGTCACTTTACCCTTGAAGCGCACATCTTTGCCTGCAAGCGGATGAT
>CAJTQH010000056.1:0-4617 GCA_910578305.1 uncultured Muribaculaceae bacterium | reverse complement strand
CTTCGGTCACCACACCGTTGATACGGAAACCGTCGGCGGTCATCATAGGCAGGATAGCACCGGGCTTCACAACCTCGGCGTCAAACTTGCCTTCCACTTCAAAGATATCGCGGGGCAAAGTCACCACTTTCTCCTGATCGTAAGGGCCATAGCCCTGTTCGGGATTAACCACCACGTCAAACTCACCGCCCACTTCCAGGCCGTCAAGAGCTTTTTCAAGCGGCTCAATCACTCCGTTGGTCACACCGAACACTATTTTTTCAGGCTCGTCGGCAGGTATCCGGTGCATCAGCTTGTCGCCGTCCTTATTCACTTCATAGAGATCATATATGAGCTCCACATATTTTCCGGGTTGAATCTTTTCCATAATCGTATGTTCTTTTATTTTTATATGTTTACCCTTGTATATAACAAAATTCGTGCCAGAATGTCAGACCGTATTGCGACGTGATCTCAACGCCTCCACTGTGTCATACAGATTTTCAGTAGCGTCGGTCAGTATATCCAGCACAGTTTCAAATCCTTCGGCACCGTCGTAATACGGGTCGGGCACATGATCCCAATGTCTGTACGACCCGAACAGACGTGCCATACCTATCACCTTGCGCTCAGCCTCTGGCGTGGGGGCAAGCCGTCTGAGATCGCGCAGATTATTGTCGTCCATACCTATTATCAGGTCAAATTCGTCGAAGTCACCTTCCCGTACCTGACGGCACACATGACGCAGTTCCAGTCCGCGCCGCCGGGCATGTACCCGCATGCGGCTGTCGGGCAGATCGCCTACATGATAACCGCCTGTACCAGCCGAGTCCGTTACCCAGCGGCCCGAAGCGCCATGCCTGGCCACCACCTCATCCATCAGTCCTTCGGCTGCCGGACTGCGGCAGATATTGCCCAGACACACAAACAGCACTCTCACCGGTTTGCCGGCATCGATCTCAGAAACCACGTCGTAGAACGACTGTGGCATATTTTCTATCACCATATTTATGATTTATATCTATTCATTTTCCCAAAGACTCAAATATTGCGGCTGCGGCCTTTGCTGCGGCATGACTTTCGCCCAGACGCCCGCGCATCACGGCATAACCTTCAAGCTGCGCATCACGGCCGATGCTTCCGGGCAATATGTCGCGGAGTTTTCCGTCGACCGTATCCACCGTACACAGATGCACCAGCATCTCCGGTATCACCTCGCGACCTGCTATCAGATTGGGCAGCGACACAAACGGTGCCTTTATCAGATGCTTCATTATGTTATAGCTCAGTTTCTTGCCGTTGGCCCTGTAACACACCACCTGCGGCGTGCCTGCCAGAGCGCACTCCAACGTGGCAGTGCCCGATGTCACCAACGCGGCCGTGGCATGCCGCATCAGATCCAGCGTCGCACCCGTAACAATCGGCAGATCCGAATACTCACGATAGAAATCCTCGTCCATGGACGGAGCTCCTGCTATGACCGCCTGCATGTCGGGGTGGCGGCGCGCCACCGCATCCATTATCGGCAGATTATTGCGTATCTCGCCGCGGCGGCTTCCGGGTACCAATGCCAGTACCGGCTTGTCAGGCAGTCCGTGAAGTTTCAGAAAATTCTCGCTCGATGTCATCTCGCCGAGCCGCATATCAAGTTCCTCTACCGACGGGTTGCCCACATACAACGCATCCACTCCATGGCCGGCAAAATATTCCTCCTCAAAAGGCAGTATCGACAAGACTCTTCTCACACTCTTTCGCAATTGCTTCACACGCCATTCCTTCCATGCCCATACTTTGGGAGCAATGTAGTAATATACCGGCATACCCATTTCCACAGCCGTCTTGGCCAACTTCAGATTGAAGCTCGGATAGTCCACCAGTATAAGGGCATCGGCACCGCTGCGTCGCAGAGCACCGCGAGCCGTCTTGAGATTGGCGAATATCGTGCGCAGGTTGCGAAGCACCTCGCTGAAGCCCATGAAAGCCATGCGGCGGTAATGTATCACCGGCTCATGGCCCGCGGCATCAGCCATCAGGTCGCCGCCCAGAAACGTAAACGTAGCGTCAGCGTCCTTTTCACGCAGAGCTTCTATCAGAGCAGCCGCATGAAGATCGCCAGAGGGCTCTCCGGCCGATATGAAATAATGCATAGTCAGTATCCTCTTTTTATGTCAAAGATAACTCAAATATCCCGTTTTCACAACACCGCACACCCGCTTTTCGCAAGCCTATGGTATAAGTCGCACATTTTTTGTAAATTTGCCACAAAATACATTCTCATGGGTCAATTCTGGAATCTACTCAGGCGCTTCGTGCCTCCTTATAAGAAATATCTGATATTAAACATTCTCTTTAATATCCTGTCGGCCATACTCACGCTCTTCTCATTCGCCATGATCATGCCCATTCTGGAAATGCTGTTCCAGATAAAAAGCGGTGTCTACGAATACATGGCCATAGGCGATGCCAATATAAAGGATGTGGCCATCAACAACTTCTACTACTACACCCAGGAAGCCATAGCCCACTGGGGGCAGTCGGCCACTCTGGCAGTGCTCGGAGTGCTTCTGGTGGTGTCCACCGCTATGAAGACCGGCAGTGCCTATCTTGCATCGTACTTCATCATCCCGCTTCGATCGGGCATCGTGCGCGATATCCGCAATCATGTCTACGACAAGATCGTACGCCTTCCCATCGGCTTCTTCACATCTGAGCGCAAGGGCGATGTCATGGCCCGCATGAGCGGCGATGTGGCCGAGATCGAAAACTCCATCATGTCATCGCTCGACATGGTGTTTAAAAATCCTGTCATGATCATTGCCTGTCTTACCATGATGATCATGATGAGCTGGCAGCTCACACTTTTCGTACTCGTGCTCCTGCCCATAGCCGGTGTAGCCATGGGCCGCATAGGCAAGCGTCTCAAGCGTACATCGCTCGAGACCCAGCAGCAGTGGGGCTCCATCATGAGCAATATCGAGGAGACTCTCGGCGGACTTCGCATCATCAAGGCTTTCAATGCCGAAGGCAAAGTATGCTCACGATTCCACAGCGGTACCCAGCGGTTTTTCGAACTCTCCAACCGCGTGGCCCGGCGTCAGGCACTCGCCCACCCCATGAGCGAATTTCTCGGCACTATCACAATTGCCATCGTACTGTGGTTTGGCGGCACACTCATCATCACCGGCACATCCCACATCTCACCTCCTGAATTCATTTACTATCTCGTCATATTCTACAGCATCATCAATCCGGCCAAAGACCTGTCAAAAGCCATGTACTCCGTACAGAAAGGTCTGGCATCTATGGAGCGTGTAGACAAGATACTTCACGCAGTCAACCCCATAGCCGACCCGACCGACCCGCAGCGCATATCCGACTTCAAAGGCGAGGTGCGCTACGAAAACGTATCGTTCAGCTATGACAAAGAAACTCAGGTGGCAAACGACGTGAGCTTCACCATACGTCCCGGCGAGACGGTGGCTCTCGTAGGACAGAGCGGCAGCGGCAAATCGACCCTCGCCGACCTCCTGCCCCGATTCTATGATGTTGACGGCGGACGCATCACCATAGACGGCGTAGACATACGCCATCTGCGCGTATTCGATCTGCGCGCCCTTATGGGCAATGTCAATCAGGAAGCCATCCTGTTCAATGACACTTTCTACAACAACATCACCTTCGGTGTAGAAAGCGCCACCCGACAGGAAGTCGAAAACGCAGCCCGAATAGCTAACGCTCATGAATTTATCATGGCGAGCGAAAACGGCTACGACACAAATATCGGCGACCGCGGATGCCGACTCTCCGGCGGACAGCGTCAGCGCGTATCCATAGCCCGTGCCATACTCAAAAACCCGCCGATACTCATTCTTGACGAAGCCACATCGGCTCTCGACAGCGAAAGCGAACTTCTGGTGCAGCAAGCTCTTGAAAATCTCATGAAAAACCGCACCACTCTTGTCATCGCACATCGCCTGTCAACCATAAAAAACGCAACCCAGATATGTGTCATGCATGAGGGACGTATTGTAGAACGAGGCACTCACGACGAGCTAATGGCTTTGAACGGCTACTATACACGACTCGTTGCCATGCAGTCCATAGGAAACCCAAACGCATAATTGCCCATACATACCGCACAATTAAAATAACCGCCAAAAAATTTGGCGGTTTTCTCTTTATACGATATTTTTGTAGCTGAAAAGAAACTCAATTGTATAAAGATATTACACAAACTTGAAAAGCTATTGCATATAATCACATCCCTGTATACACTTTACAACATGTTAACGGAGGGCTTTGTCGTGAGACACGGTCCTCTTCTTTAAAAAAAAAGCGGAGCGACTTTACGCCGCTCCGCTTTCCGATTCATTAAGCAATCGCTAACGGTAGGTGGGACAGGGGTTGCTGTCGGATTTTGCTGATGGTAACGTGCGACGGCTGGAAGCCGTCCATCCTATGCGGACGCACCAGTGGCGCGTCCCTACCGGTTATCTGTGTTTAAGCCGATATTATGCGACGGATTTCGGCCTTGTCGGGAAGCGCTTTTGTTAGGAGTGCGAGGGCTGGAAGCCCTCCCTCCTACGAGGGTGCGCGGCTGCAGTCGGGCTTTGCTGATGGCAACGTGCGACGGCTGGA
>CAJTQH010000055.1 GCA_910578305.1 uncultured Muribaculaceae bacterium | reverse complement strand
ATGTAGCCCTTGATGATTTCGTCTTTTTCCAAAGCTTCGTTGACGCGATCCCAAGAGCGGGCTGCGCGGGCTTTGCGGTGAGAGAGGATGAGCTGACCTTTCTTGTCCTCCTGGTTTTCGATGAATACCTCTACGGTGTCGCCAACTTTGATGTCGGGGTTGTAGCGGAATTCATTCATGGGGATGATACCGTCGCTTTTGTAGCCGATGTTAACCACAGCTTCGCGCTTGTTGAGTGCGATGATGGTACCTTCGATTACGTCTTTGTCTTTAACGGTGTTGAGCGACTCGTCGTAGGTCTTGGTGAGTTCTTCGCGAGTCTTTTCGCCCTGAGCATCTCCATTCTCATAGGCTTCCCAGTCGAAATCTTCGATGGGCGAGTTTTTTACTTCTTCAGTCATTTAAATAAGTTAATAAATAAGGTTAATTATAGTTGTGCATCCGGCTCGGACTCAGCCTTTGGGGCGTTGTCTGATACGGAATGCGGTGCAAAGGTAGTGATAATTTTCTATTTGACAATCACTTTTCGCGTTTTGGCGAAGTTTTTTGTTGTGAGTGGCGGGTGTGGCGGTGTGTTGCCACTCAGAAATGTGGTGCTGTGTGGTGAGATGTGAAATTTTTTAGTTATTTTTGCGGGATAATCTGTAAATTAACGATAATATATATTATGGCAATCAATGTATTGGAACTTAGCGAACAAGAGATAGTGCGCCGCGGGTCACTGGAGGAGCTGCGCCGAAGAGGAATAGAGCCTTATCCCGCTGCTGAATATGCTGTTACGGGTCATACGGCCGAGATAAAGGAGAATTTCGCGGATGATGCTCCCCGCCGCGAGGTGTCGATAGCCGGTCGTGTGATGAGCCGCCGCATCATGGGCAAGGCTTCGTTTCTGGAGCTTCAGGACTCGGACGGCCGTATACAGGTCTATGTGAGCCGCGACGATCTGTGTCCGGGCGAGGACAAGGACCAATATAATGTGGTGGTGAAGAAGCTTCTCGATATCGGCGATTTTATCGGTGTGAAGGGTTATGTGTTCCGTACTCAGATGGGCGAGATCACTGTGCATGCCGAGGAGATCACGGTGTTGAGCAAGTCGCTGCGTCCGCTTCCTATCGTGAAAGTGAAGGATGGTGTGACTTACGATGCTTTTGACGATCCGGAACTCCGCTACCGCCGCCGCTATGTGGATCTGGTGGTCAATGATGGTGTGAAGGATATATTTGTGAAGCGTACGAAGGTGTACAATTCGATGCGTGAGTTTTTCAACGGTCACGGCTACATGGAGGTGGAGACTCCCATACTCCAGGCCATACCGGGCGGCGCGTCGGCGCGTCCGTTTATCACACATCATAATGCGCTTGACATACCGCTGTATCTGCGTATTGCGGACGAGTTGTATCTGAAGCGTCTGATAGTCGGCGGATTTGACGGTGTGTATGAGTTTTCGAAGAATTTCCGCAACGAGGGCATGGACCGCACACATAATCCGGAGTTTACCTGCATGGAGATCTATGTGGCCTACAAGGATTATAACTGGATGATGGACTTCACCGAGCGTATGCTCGAAAAGATATGTATGGATGTCAACGGCACCACTGAGGTGAAGGTGGGCGACAATGTGATATCGTTCAAGGCTCCGTTCAAGCGTGTGACTATGATCGACGCTATCAAGGAGCATACGGGCATTGATATCAGCGGCATGGATGAGTCGCAGCTGCGCGATGTGTGCCGCCGACTTGACATCGAGGTGGATGAGTCGCTTGGCAAGGGCAAGCTGATAGATGAGATTTTCGGCGAGAAGTGCGAGGGTCTGTACATACAGCCTACGTTCATTATCGATTATCCGATAGAGATGTCGCCTCTCACCAAGCGTCACCGCGATAATCCGGAACTGACCGAGCGTTTCGAGCTTATGGTAAACGGCAAGGAGCTTGCCAACGCTTATTCGGAGCTTAACGACCCGATAGACCAGTATGAGCGCTTTGTGGAGCAGATGCGTCTTGGCGAGAAGGGTGACGATGAAGCCATGATAATAGACAAGGATTTCATCCGTGCGCTGGAGTATGGCATGCCTCCTACATCCGGCATGGGTATAGGCATGGACCGTCTGGTGATGCTTATGACCGGCCAGACTACGATACAGGAGGTGCTTTTCTTCCCGCAGATGCGTCCGGAGAAGGTGCAGAAGCGCGACAATGCCGAGGCGTTCGGCGGTGCGGGCGTTCCTGCCGACTGGGTGCCTGTGCTGCATAAGCTCGGTGTGCTGACGGTGCAGCAGCTCGGCGGTGTGGAGTCGGCCGGAAAGCTCCAGCAGGATATGTGCGGGCTCAACAAGAAGTTCAAGCTGGGGCTTGCGAATCCGACTGTAGACGATGTGAAGACCTGGGTGGCTGCGGCTGCCGGGCTTTGAACCATTGATAATGTCAAAATGTTGAAATGACACTATGAGTTTTCCAGGAAAAGTAGCGGTGATGGGCGGCGGAAGCTGGGCCACGGCACTGGCCAAGCTGCTGCTTAACAACTGCGACAGCATAATTTGGTATATGCGCCGCGACGACCGTATAGATGAGTTCCGTCGTATGGGACACAATCCGGCCTATCTTAGCGATGTGGCTTTCGATGTGTCGCGCATAGAGTTTTCGTCGGACATAAACTATGTTTGCCAAAAGGCCGATACGATATTGCTTGTGATGCCTTCGCCGTATTTCAAAAGTCATATGGCTAAGATCTCGGTGGATCTGAGTGACAAGTTTGTGGTGTCGGCCGTGAAAGGTATTGTGCCTGACGACAATGAGATAATATCGGATTATATGCAGCGTGTATACGGAGTGAAGCCCGAGCGTATGCTTGTGGTGAGCGGTCCGTGTCATGCAGAGGAGGTGGCCATGGGTCGTCTGAGCTATCTGACGGTGGGCTGCGGCAATGAGTCGCATGCCGGTATGTTTGCCTCGCTGCTCGGCGGCAAAGCCATGCATACCATCACGTCGACGGATGTTGCTGGCATAGAGTATGCCGCGGTGCTTAAGAATGTGTATGCGATCGCTGCCGGCATAGTGCACGGGCTCAAGTCGGGCGATAATTTCCAGGCTATGCTGGTGAGCAATGCCATACGTGAGATGGAACGGTTTATCGACACGGTGTGTCCGCGGCCGCGCCAGATATGTGATTCTGTGTATCTCGGTGATCTTCTGGTGACATCTTATTCGCGTTTCAGCCGCAATCATAATTTCGGATCGATGATAGGTCGCGGCTATTCGGTGAAGAATGCGCGCATGGAGATGGAGCAGACTGCCGAGGGCTATTTCGGCACCAAGTGCATATATGAGATAAACCGCTCGCATTACGGTGTGCCGATGGCGATTCTCGACGGTGTGTACGACATACTCTACCGCGGAGCCAAGCCTTCGGAGGCGATAAAGCTGATGAGCGAGACATTTGTGTGATAAATATATAGTTATCAATTCTAACAAAACAATATACAATTATGGATGTAATCAAACTCGACATCAGCAATGCTTTGGATTCGAAACTTACGGCTGACGCTGTCAACGCTCTTCTGCCGGAAGCTACCGAAGCTCTTTCGAAAGTGGACAATGGTACCGGCGCAGGCAATGATTTTCTGGGCTGGGTGGATCTGCCCTCACGTCTGTCGGACGAACTCATAGCCGACATCAATGCTACTGCCGCACGTCTGCGCAATGAGTGCGAAGTGGTGGTGGCCATAGGTATCGGGGGGTCTTATCTCGGCGCCAAGGCTGTGATAGAGGCTCTGAGCGATAGTTTTGCGGCGTATCGTACGGATGGCTTGCCTAAAGTGTTGTTTGCCGGACAGAACATCGGCGAGGACTATCTGTTTGAGCTTATGCGCTATCTCGACGGCAAGCGCTTCGGCATCATTGTGATATCCAAGTCGGGCACTACTACCGAGCCTGCTATCGCTTTCCGTCTGCTGAAGGAAAAGCTGGAGCGTGAACAGGGTAAGGAGGTCGCTTCCCGCCGCATAGTGGCTATCACTGACGAACATCGCGGAGCTCTGCGTCAGCTCGCTACCGAGGAGGGCTACAAGACTTTTGTGATCGATGATAATGTGGGCGGCCGATTCTCGGTGCTCACTCCCGTGGGTCTTCTGCCTATAGCGGTGGCCGGATACGATATCAATAAGCTGATCGAAGGTGCCGCGCAGATGGAGCGTGTGACCTGCGACGGGGCATTCGGCTCCAATCCGTCGCTTCTTTATGCTGCCACACGTAATGCGCTATATCGCAGTGGTAAAAAGATAGAGATACTGGTAAATTACAGTCCGAAGCTTCATTACTTCGGCGAGTGGTGGAAGCAGCTCTATGGCGAAAGCGAGGGCAAGGATCACAAAGGTATATATCCGGCAGCTGTGGACAACACTACCGATCTTCATTCGATGGGTCAGTGGATACAGGATGGCGAGCGTATCATATTCGAGACTGTAATTTCGGTGGACACTACTGAACATGAGGTTGTGATACCGACCGATGAAGCTAATCTGGATGGCCTTAACTATATAGCAGGCAAGCGTGTCGATCAGGTGAACAAGATGGCCGAACTCGGCACACGCATAGCTCACGTGGACGGCGGTGTGCCCAATATGCGCGTCGTTGTTCCGGCTCTGAATGAAACATATCTCGGACAGCTTATATACTTTTTCGAGAAAGCTTGTGGCATAAGCGGCTACATGCTTGGTGTGAATCCGTTTAACCAGCCCGGAGTGGAGGGATACAAGAGCAATATGTTTGCTCTGCTTGAAAAGCCGGGCTACGAGGAACAGACTGCTGCCATAAAGAATCGCTTGAAGTAAAATAATCGCAGCGTAATGATAAAAGCCGCAGACTATAATGGTCTGCGGCTTTTTTTGCGGGTGTGTTTGCGGTAGATTGAGGTGATGCCATTAATAGTGTAATGGCGTTGCTTGCGTTTCGCTCGGCTGCTTTTTAATAATTATTAACTTTTAAAGGTTGCCATATGGCTTCCAGGGGCTATTGAGGGGTATGCGGCGGTTGCATGTGTCGGAAAATATTCCTTACTTTGCGATGGCAAGTCTGCCGCGGAGCCCAAAAGGGAGAAGTGGGAGGGTGCCATGTAAATATATGGAAAAGCGTTTACTTGACGCTCGTTTTTGATACTTTGAAATCTGGCAGTTTCAATCGATCCAAGTCAAAGACGAGGCAACGGTAGGCGCCTTCGGATATGATCGTGCCCGGCGTCGGGTGGCGAAGCCAAACAAGGCTTTCGCCTCCACGTCCGGAGGCTTCATATCGGCGTGAGGCTCCGCGTTGCTCGTTCTGCTTGGAAGGGCACATGCCAGAGCCTCAAAGTGTGGAATGAGCAGACGGCTCGGCTCTCACGCTTTTTGATTCTAATGCCATCTGGACTATGTATATCCGAAGAAGGGGGCCCGGCGGATGTTTTTTTTGTCAGGATTGAAGGCCGAAGAAAAATATCGTGTAGCCGTAGAGCTGTATCGCACCACTGATATGTCGATTACCGAGATAAGCAAGGTGTGTGGTGTGTCGCGCAGCGGATTTGCCGTGTATATCCAGCGTCATCACCGTGACCTGATGTATGCTCGTCATGAGGAGCCTTCGGGCGGCGACTGTAATCCGCGTCTGAGGCCATGCAAGGGTCAGAGGCGTTCGACTGCCGATAAATATGCGGCTGCCATAGAGGCTTGCGGTTCGGAGGCGTATATGGATCTGAATGTGTCGCAGATCGCGTGTCTCTACGGTCTTGACGGTCCGGCTCTTGCCAATCAGCTTAGGATACATTTTCCAGAAGTGCTGTCGCGCAGGCGTGCTGTGAGGGATGGTCTTGGTCTGGACAGGAATGTGAATGTGGGTGTGAGGCATCAGGCTATGCTGATGTATGCCGAGGCTGTGGCTATGTTGCGTGATGCCGGAGTGTCGGTGCGTGAAGCGGCTGTGACGTCAGGGGTGTCGTTTTCGGGTCTGAAGCAGCACATGTTGTATTATCATAAGGAGCTTGTGGGTATGCGTGCCGATAGTCGCCGTGAGTCTGCGGCTCGTGTCTTGGAGCTGTCTGATGACGATGTGGCGGAGGTGTTGAGGCTGTGCCGCGAGTCTTCGATGGCGCTTGATGAGATGGCGCGCATGATGGGTGTGGGTGTGGCTCAACTCCGAAGGTGCGTTGTGGAGTGGCATCGTAAAGCTGCGGGTGAGCGTCGTCGCCGTGACACCGCGGATAAGTATGCCGAGGCTGTGTCTATGCTTGAAAGCGCTGAATGTTCTACGGAGGCTGTGGCCCGGAGTCTGGGGCTTGTGCCGGAGTCGCTCAGGCTTTTTGTGAAGGGGCATGAGCCTGAATTGTATAGGAAGAAGGGTATGATGAGGCTGCCTAACGGGCGTATGGTGTTGCGGCGCAGTTATGAGAAGTATGCTGCGGCGCTTGAGCTGTATGGTGCTACTGCTGAGTCGCTTCGGTCGATAGCCGGTAGGCTGGGGCTGGCTGTGAAGAGTGTGAGCGGGTTTATAAGGCGCAATTGTCCGGAGTTGATCGACGAGCACAACCGCCTTGTGGCCGAGGCCCGCAGTAAGGGACCCGGCCGATGAGGTGTTGATGTGGCGTGGGTGCCGGACGTTATGTGTCAGTCAAATTCGGTGAATGCGAATGGCAGAAGTGACTTTACCGATGGTAGAATGTAGTGCTCTGTGGCGCCGGTGAGTATGACGCGGACGTTGTGTCCGGCCAGTGTTTCGTATTCCAGGAGAGCCTGGCGGCATGCGCCGCATGGGGCTATGGGGGCTTTGACAAAGTTGCCGTCGGTGTCGCGTGCGGCTATTGCTATGGTCTTGAACCGTGCGTCGGGATATGTGGCTCCGGCATAGTAGGCTGCTGTGCGTTCGGCGCATGTGCCGGATGGGTATGCCACGTTTTCCTGGTTGGATCCGGTGACTGTCTGTCCGTTGTCGAGTTCTATCGCCGCTCCTACGGCGAAGTGGCTGTAGGGCGAATAGGAGCGGTAGGTGGCTTCGCGTGCCAGCTCCACGAGCCGGCGGTCGGAGGCCGACAGGTCATCGGCCGATGCCACCTTGACGGGTATTGTTATGTCGAGGTCTTTCATTATGGTAAAGAGAGTGGTGTGGTAGGGATCACTGTGGCAGGATGAGCGTCTTGAGGCGCTCGCCGCCTTGCGGATCGGTGGTTATGGATCGGTAGTATCGTTCGTCGTATCCACCGAATACGGGCGATTCGGGCATGCCGTGAGGTGTGCGGGCAAATTCGCCGTCGCGCTCTTTTTTGATGTTGCCGTCGAGGTATTTTACGAGCAGGTATTCGCCGAGCTGACGGTAGCGGTCGGTGTATTTGCGCGACCAGTCGGCGGCATGTTCGTTGAGGAAGTGTACGGCTACGTCAGGGTCGAGCCGGGGTACTTCTGTGTAGAGCTGCGCAACTTCGCTTTCGATGGTCTGCTCCATGTCGCACTGCAAGTAGCGGTTGTAGGCCTGGTTGGCCACGAAGTTTGTGACCCAGAATGCGGCGTCCCATTTGAGATTGTAGAGGTCGCCGTTGCCTACGGCAAATTCGTGTGGGGCTTCCTTGAGGCAGCTGTACATGGGTATGTAGACGCATGTGTTGGCGTCGTCGACTCCAAACCAGAGTATGCCTTTCATGGGTTCGGGAGCGTCTTTGCGCAGCTGTGCCACGAGCGAGAATCCGGTCTGCTGTGTGGCTATGGCTCGTTCGTGTGTGTATTCTACCGAGTCGACTTCATAGGTCAGCGGACGCCATCGGTAGGGGACTTTGTACGGGCCTGCTCCTACGTCCTGTGTCATGTCCATTGGAGTGCCTTCGAAGTGATCGCGCATCATCCATTTCATGTCGGCGGCAGTTAGCGGCTTGGCGGGCTTGACCCACAGGGGCAGGGGTTCGCCCTGTCCGCGTAGTACCCAGTCGAGGTATGTGTCCATGGAGTCGGCTGCATGTTTGTTGTAGAAGGCCCATACGCGTCCGTCGCATCCGCGCAGTGCTCCGCCGTCGGTCACGGCGTAGGCGCGTGAGAAGCTGAAGTCTTCGTCTTTGCCCGAGAAGTAGCCTTGCTTGCGGGCGAATGAGATGACGTCGGGCGAGTATATGGTGTGGCCGGTCTTGTCTTTGAGCGGGAATCGGTGGATGCGGCTGTGGTTGGCGTGTCCCGATATGCAGTCGTCGGGAACGCGGCGTGCTACCCATACGGCTCCTTTGTCGGTGTTGCCTTTTCCGATCATCTCCATGATCCAGACTTCGTCGGGGTCGGCGATTGTAAATGATTCGCCTTCGCTGGCGTAGCCGTAGTCTTTGACCAGATCGGTCATCACTTTCAGGGCTTCGCGTGCGGTCTTTGCGCGCTCAAGTGTGATGTAGATGAGCGATCCGTAGTCGATGATGCCTGTGCCGGCGAGTTCGTGTCGGCCTCCCCATGTGCTTTCGGTGATGGCGAGTCCGTGCTCGTTCATGTTGCCTATGGTGGTGTATGTGTGCGGTACTTCGGGAATTTCGCCGAGTGGTTTGCCGGTGTCCCACTCTACGACTTTGCGCATGGAGCCTTTGGGGTGGTCGGCTGCGGGTTTGTAATAAAGTTCTCCGTAGAGGGTGTGGCTGTCGGCTGCGTATGTTATCAGTGTGGAGCCGTCGGCAGTGGCTCCGGGAGCTGCTATGAGTCCGGTGCAGGCGAGTGCCGCCGATGATGCGCACAGCGAGGTTATTGTAAGGAGATGTGATAATTTCATATTGTAGACTTTGTGAAATTAGGGAATAAGTATCGTATTATTTTACAAATTTAGCGAAAAATCCCGATATTTCATGGTTTCGGGTTCTGATTTGTGGTTGGGAGCATGGTGCGGCCGTGTATGAGGCTCAAAATAGCGAACTTTTGTGATTGTACAGGTGTATCTATATAAGATAAGTCGAAGTGTTAAATTAAAATCAGTCAGTAGTTATGAATAAATTTCAGACGTGGCTCACAATAGCTGTAGCGGCTGCAGTGGGCGTTCTTTTTGTGATATGGCATTCGCGTATCGATCTGCTGTCGTGGATAGTGGTGGCTATGGGTGTGCTTCTTATCATTCCCGGTGCCTATAATATGATAACCTCTATGGCGGGCCACCGGCAGGCGCGCAGGATCGCGGCAGGTGAAAGTGTCGCCGTGACGAAGCGGGGAGCAGGGCGTAATGCCGATATTTCGTCAATGCTGGCTTCGGTATGCACCATAGGTCTTGGTGTGTGGATGCTTGTGAATCCGGATTTTTTCGTGGGTATGCTTGCCTATCTGTTTGCTGTACTGCTTATTGCCTATGGGTTGTATCAGATATATTCGCTGGCTTATCTCAGCCGTCCGTATGTCATGCCGTGGTTTTTCTACATAGTGCCTGTGGTGCTTGTGGCGGCCGGTGTGGTGATATTGTGTACGTCGGTGCGTACGATGAATTCGGTGGTGGTGCTTGTGACCGGTATCATGCTCATAGTGTCGGCTGTGAACCGTGCGTTGCAGTGTATGTCGCAGTATCCGCTTAAAACGCGCAGCTGAACCGGCGGTTGATATAGTCGACCACTACTTCTACGATCTGGTCTATCGGCATGAGCGATGTGTCGAAGGTCAGATCGTAGGATGCTGCCGCACCCCATGTCTTGTCGGTGTAGAAGTTGTAGTAACTGGCACGGAGCTTGTTGATGCGCTGTGCCTTTGTGCGTGCTTTGTCTGCGTCGTTTTCGTCGCCTTCGCGTGCGGTGATCCGTCGAACACAGTCGTCGACCGGGGCGTGGACAAATATGTTGACCACTCTCGGGTGGTCGCGCAGCACATAATCGGCCGTGCGTCCCACGATGACGCATGAGGCTTCTTCGGCAAGCTGGTGTATGAAGTCGCTCTGAGCCCGGTATAGGCTGTCGCCGCTTATGGATGTTGATCCGGCGTAGTAGTTGAACGGGTTGAGGCCAAATGCAAATGAGAATACTCCGTTGAGAAATTTAGGGAAGCGTTCGTCGCTTCGTGCAAAAAATTCTTCGCTTACGCCGGCTCGTTTTGCGGCTTCGCTCAGGAGCTCTTTGTCGTAATAGCATATGCCCATGCGCTCGGCCAGTCTGCGCCCGAGCTCGCGGCCGCCGCTACCGAACTGGCGGCCTATCGTCACGACGATGTTATTGTTGTCTGCCATATAGCGATAAGAATGTAGGATTCAACTGCGAATATACTCAACTTTTTTGTCACATCAAATCTCCTGGTGTGAAAAACGGTTGCGGATGTGGGTAAATTGTGATGTAAGACGGCTTTCAGGACTAAAATAATTGGTCATAGATTTTTATAATCGGGGAAAAGCTATTAATTTTGCAATTCGTAACGGCTCATCGGAGCCACTGATCATTACACGAATAATAACAGACTAAAAATATGGCTAAAGAAAACAATCAGGAGACTCGCACAGCACTTGATGATATCAACGATTCTCTTTCACGTGCCGAACTTAAGGTGCAAGACAACAAGAAGGTGATAATGTGGGTGAGTGTCGCCGTGGCCGCTCTGGTGGCTCTGGTGCTCATCTATATCTACTTAATCCGTCGTCCGGGAGTGGATAATGCCGACAAGAACGTGGGCCTGGCCGACAACAAGGCTCTGATGTATGACTACAACAGCGGCATGCTCTCCGACTCTGCGCGTGCGGCTGCTCTGACCGATGTGGTGAAGGCTTATGAGGCTGCTGCTGAAAACGGCTACGACGGCGGCAACCGCGCCAAGCTCATGACAGCTGTCTATGCTTACGAGCAGGGCGACTATGAAAAGGCTCTTTCGATGCTTAAGGATTATGACCGCACAGACAATATTATCGGTGCGACAAGCAAGGCGCTCGAGGGCGACTGTTATGTGAATCTCGACAAGTTTCAGGAAGCTATCGAATGCTATAAGGAGGCTCTGAAGATATCGGAAGACAATCCTATGCTTGCTCCCTATTTCCTGCTTAAGGAGGCTACTGTGCAGCGCGAACTGAAGAATTTTGCAGCTGAGGCTGAGATTTATCAGACTTTGCTTGACAAGTATCCGCAGTATGGCGAGGAAAACGGCATTGACTTCGAGAAGTATCTGGCACGTGCCAAGGCTTCGAAGTAATTGACGACAGGCGAATGCAATAATACAATTTGATTGATAAGCATCAGTGCCCGTCCGCAATAGCGCGGACGGGCACTGCTTTTTTTTTAGCTATGTGTGATGCTTTGACGGTATGCTCGTCGTTGTCTGGTGTCTGGCATTGTGGAGGGCCTGAAGCCCTCTCTCCAATGCTTAGTGATGTCAGGGTTTGGTCCAGGTGCGGGCAAGGCCGCCTTCGGCTGTTTCTTTGTAGATGGATGGGAGGTCGTGGCCGGTCTGTTTCATGACTTCGACTACGCGGTCGAACGATACGCGGTGGGCGCCGTCGGTAAATGCTGAGTATAGGTTGGCGTCGAGCGCGCGTGCGGCGGCGTAGGCGTTGCGTTCGATGCAGGGTATCTGTACGAGTCCGCACACGGGGTCGCATGTCATGCCCAGATGGTGTTCAAGTCCCATCTCGGCGGCATATTCGATCTGTGCGGGGCTTCCTCCAAATAGCTGGTTGGCGGCAGCGGCGGCCATGGCGCATGCTACTCCGACTTCTCCCTGGCATCCGACTTCGGCTCCGGATATTGATGCGTTGTGTTTGACAACATTGCCTATCAGTCCGGCTGTGGCAAGTGCGCGGTGAATGCGTGAGTCGGAGAAGTCGCGGCTTTTTTGCAGGTGGTAAAGGACTGCGGGAATCACACCGCAAGAGCCGCAGGTGGGTGCTGTGACGATCTCGCCGCCCGATGCGTTTTCCTCGCTTACGGCGAGTGCGTAGGCGAATACGAGTCCGCGCGACTGGAGGTTGCTTTTGTAGCCGGATGCTCTGACGTGGTATGTGGCTGCGCGTCGCGGCAGATTGAGCGGGCCGGGGAGTACGCCTTCACGGTCGAGTCCTCGGTTGACGGCTGCTCGCATCGTGTCCCATACTTTGGCCAGGTAGTCCCATATTTCGGGCCCTTCGCACTGCTCCACATATTCCCAGTAGGTGCGTCCGGTGCGCCGGCACCAGTCGAGTATGTCGGTCATGGTGCTCATGTCGTATACGTCGGAGCTTTCGCTGCTTTTTTCGCCTTCTTCGGCAAGTGCTCCGCCTCCGATGCTGTAGACTGTCCACCGGTCGGTGGTGTTGCCGTCGGCGTCGATGGCTTCGAAGTGCATGCCGTTAGGGTGGAATGGGAGGAATGTCTGCGGTTGCCATTCGATGGTGACCGGGGCCAGTGGCGAGAGGGTTTCTTCGATGGCCACGTCGGTGAGGTGGCCGCGTCCGGTGGCGGCGAGGCTGCCGTAGAGGGTGACGCGGAATGCCGCTGCCTCGGCATTGCGAGAAGCGAATATGGATGCTGCGTGACGCGGCCCCATGGTGTGGCTGCTCGACGGGCCTGTGCCTATGCGGTATAGTTCTCTGATGGATTTCATGGTGATGTGTGGAAAAAGAATTCAGCCCTACCGTAGCTCTGGGCTTCAGTAGGGCTGAAATTATGGTTTGAAATTCGGTCTCTAACTGAATCTTCGGGGTTTACTCGTTTTCGGTGTTCTTGTATATTTTGTACAGATTGTTGTCGAACTTGGCGTTTCCGAGCAGGAGCTTGAAGAGACGTTCGGGTGATGCGAGGAGTGCGGCGCCACGTGTCTGGTGGAATATTGCGGCGTCGGATTTGAGGTCGAATGCGCGCTGTGGTGCGTTGACGTCCTCTACCTGATATACTACTACGCCGATGCGTCCTTTTGCGGGTGCCGAGAGCTTGCCTTTTTCGGCAGTGGCTATGCCGGCAAGGAGTTCTGCGCCGAGGTTGTCGCGGCCGAAGTTTACGTCAAGGCTGTCGATCTGTACGTTCATGATTTTGGCATATCCTGCGAGGTCGGTGGCTGCGCCGTTGTACTGAGCTACGAGTGCGTCGCCTTTCTTGGTGTTGCGCACGCGTTCTGTGAGCTGTTGCTTTACTACAGGATCGGTAACCGGTCGGAATTCGTCGTATATGTCGTTGACGGCGATAACGGCGAAGTTGCCTTGGTTACGGTTGCCATAGATTTTCGATACGCTGCCTTTGTCGGCCTCAAGAGCCCATGTCACGAGGGGATTTGAGTTGTTGACCTGCATGAATTCGCGGGGATTGCGGGGGTCGTTTACATAGCCTCCGAATGCGTCGGTCATGTAGATGAATGGTGTGGAGGCTGTGATGTAGGATGACATGCTCATGTAGTTGGCAGCAGCGGCGTTGGCTTCGAATTTATCGGCGGTGTTGTTTTCGGTGATAAATTTCTGAAGGTTGTCGCGCAGGTTGTTGACAGTTGTCTCGGAGGGTTCGAGGTTGTACTGTGCTATGGCGAGTTCTACGTTTTTCACAGGGGCCTTGCGGTCTTTGATAGCGTAGATTGTGGTCATCTCCGGATGGAAGTTGAGTGTGTCGGCTACGAAGAAGTTGCCGATGGCGTTGTTTTCAAACGATCCTTTGTATGTGGAGAGGTCGCTGCCTATGAGCTGGCCGATCTGGTCGGGGAAGTTGGGTGTGATGATCGATGTGGCGATGCTGTCGAGGGCGAGCTGCACGCCTTCGATGTTGCGAATGGTTTCAAGTGCCACACCGGAGTTGAGCTGTGTGAGTATCGAGTCGGTGTTTGCCACGGTGGGGTCGAGCACGATCATGGCCATTGTGATGGAGTCGGGAGCGACTTCGGTGTTGAGTAGCTTGGCTACTTGATATCCGTATGTTCCGCCGTTGGATATCACGGCAGCTTCTCCTACTTTGGCTGAATCGGCAAATGCTTTCAGGCGTGGGTTGCCGTTGCCTTCTTTAACCATGCGGTCGAGGAGTCCGATTGTGATGGTGGAACGCTGGGTTGAGAAGCCTTTTCTGTTTTTCAGTGCGTCGAGTTCGTTGGATGATGACAGGGCAGCTGCGGTTTCGTTCATGAGTATTTTGGCTGCCATTTCATCTTCGACAGATGGTACGATGGGAACGTTGATCACGCTGATGCGACGTTCGGGTACGTTGATGGCGAAGAGCTGTTTGTGGGCGTTCCACTCGTTTTTGAGATCTTCGTCGGTCACCGCGAAGCGCTGGTCGGCGTTGGAGAGAGTGGTGTAGGGCACTGAAGCCATGCTTACGTTGTAGGCGGTGTTGAACTCGTCGTAAAGCTGCTTGCCGTCGAGCTTGTTGGGAACGAGTGTGCCGCGGAGCATGCTTGAGAACTTGTGTTCGAGCAGCTGCTGAGAGAGGAGGTCTTCGAAGCTGAGCCAAGCCTGCTTGAACTGTTCGGCCTGTTCGGCGGGTATGCCGTATTTGGTGGCGTTGTTGGTCTGGTCATAGAACATGGCCACGGAGTTGATCTGTCCGTTGGTCTGTGAGGCTACGAGGTAGTCGGCAAATGTCGAAGCGTTGCCATTTACGGCGTCGTTTAGCTCGGCGTCGCTTACGGTCAGGCCAAGACGTGCATATTCTTTGTCGCGGAGCTGATCGAATACCATTTTGTGGAGCACGGACTGGTCGAGAGCGGCGCGGTCGTTGTCGGACGAGCTGCTGACTCCCTGTGCGGCCTGGTTCTGGGCTCTGCTGAAATCCTGAATGTCAATTTTAATATCAGCATCCTTTACTTCGACGGCAGTGGTGTCGCGTCCGAAGATGCTTGAAAGTTTGAAGAAGTCACCGATAATGAAGGCCAGGAGCGCAACACCGATGACAATGAGCAAAAGCACTGATTTGCTTCTGATTTTCTCTAAGGTTGCCATTAGTAGTTATAAGTATGTTTTTGATTCATTTGTTTTTTCACGCATCAAATCGCCATGCGGATTATTCACAGGGCGATATAGCGCACAAAGATACACTTTTTTCCTATGTAATCAAAAAAAAACGGGGCTCTTGAAGTCTATTGGCCGAAAAACTCGTTTTTAAATTGTGGTACGAGGTCGAGTTTTTCCCATGTGAACAGTTCGACTTCGAGTGTTTTGTCGCCTTCGTATCTGGAGTGGAAGTGCTTGGTGACGGTCTGTGGCTGTCGTCCCATGTGTCCGAAAGATGCAGTTTCGGCGTATATGGGGTTGCGCAGTTTGAGCCGACGTTCGATAGCGGCCGGGCGCATGTCGACGAGCTCGGCCACTTTTTTAGATATAGAGGCGTCGGTGAGTCCGGGTGCGGCTGTGCCGAATGTGTTGATGTATAGGCTCACGGGCTGTGCCACGCCTATGGCGTAT
>CAJTQH010000054.1 GCA_910578305.1 uncultured Muribaculaceae bacterium | reverse complement strand
GTCTTTACGTGAGTCGAGGCCGGATGTGGTAGCTCGTCAGCTGCAACTGGATTTTGGCGATGGTTGGTGACCGGATATATATTGTCGACACCGGATTTAACGGTCTGCTTACGGCTGTGTTTGAGTCTTATTTGCGTCGAGAGCGTCCGGTGGTTTTGGTGCGTGATGCCGGTATGCAGCCTTCGCTTTTTACCGACAATGTCGTTTGCATACATACCGATGAAGCGAAAGCCGAGCGTGTGTGGCGGCATCTGGCGGGTAAAATGTCAGAGAGTGCGTTGTCGGCATTGGTTACTTCGTATCTCTGCGATTCGGAGAGTGTCGACAATCAGCTGTTTCGTATAATATGCAGGGTGGTCGATAGCCCGGATTCAGGCGTAGAGCGAGATTTCAGCGATCCTGATATTGTGGATATGTTGCGTAATAGCCGCAAGGTGAGATATGAAGTTCACCGTCTGGCTCAGTTTGCCCGATTTCAGAAGGCTTCCGACGGCACATACTTCGCGATGCTCGAACCGCTATATGATGTGTTGCCGATGGTGATTGAGCATTTTTCCGACCGCTTTTCCGATAGTCGGTTTATTGTATATGATCGATTGCGCGATTATGGGTTTACGTTTGATGGTGTTTCGGCTCGGCATATGACACTCGATAACGTTTCTTATTTGATGCCGGACGGGCAACTGCCTGATGCTGTCAAGGACGGGGAGGAGGATCTGATGCAGTCGCTTTGGCAGACGTATTTCGATGCTATCGCTATTCGCGAACGAATAAATCCCCGGAAGCAGCGTCAGGATATGCCTGTGCGTTTTTGGAAATATATTACGGAAATGCAGTCTCGCCGGCATGTGGACATCTCGGACTGACAACCATTTGTCCGATTGCTTCTGACAGGGCTGCGATATGTGCGGGAGTGGTGCCGCAACATCCGCCTACGATGTTGAGACTGCCTGTGCGTATCAGAGGCATTAATGCCGATGCAAACTGTCGGGCATCGCAGCTGTACTGCCCGGAAGTGTCCGGAAGTCCGGCATTGGGATATAATATTGTGTGATATGGCAATGTGGAAGCGAGACATTGCATGTGTGATATTATGCTTGTCGGTCCGTATGAGCAGTTTAGCCCGACTGCAATCGGTGTTAGCCCATGCAGATTGTCGAGGGCTTCGGTTATGGTATGTCCTGATGGCAGATTGCCTGTTTGTGTATCTATGGTGAATGATATGGCTACGGGAATGTTTTTTTGTTTGCATTCCAATGCCTGTGCCACGCCAATGAATGCGGTTTCGGATATCGTGGCATTATATAGAGTTTCGATTAGAATCATATCCACGCCTCCATCTATAAGGGCTTCGGCTTGGTTTTTAAAAGTTTCGCTAATGGTTGATGCTTTGCAAGAAGTAATCCCGGGTCCGATACTTCCTGCTACGAATCGCGGACGGTGAGGGGTGATTTGCGTCATGCGGTCGGCTTCATTGCGGGCTATCGCTGCTCCGGCCTGACATATTCTAAGGCTGAGATGTCTTGAACCAAATGTATTTTGTGTCAATACGGAGGCATTGAATGTATTGGTCGTAATGATGTCGGCTCCGGCTTGAAGATAGGTTCGATGAATTTGGCTGATGATGTGTGGCGCTTTAATGTTCAGTATGTCGCATTTTTCGGTGGGTAGCATCTCCGGGATGGTCTTATGAGCTTGTATGTGTCTGATCATGGTGCTCATAGCTCCGTCAAGCAATAGTGTGCGACGACGCAGGAAGTCGGCAAACTTAGGATTGTAAATCAAAGGCCGGCTTCCATCGAATTGAAAGCCGGCCCGAATATGATATGTCATATTATGCAAGTGTCAGTTGTGAGAGCGTTGATTAGAATTTGAATCCAACGCTGAGCACTATATTGTTGAAGTTGTCCTTGATGTCGGCAGTGAAAGGGTTAGCTGTGTAGCCGTTGTCGCCGGTATATGGGTGGAACTCGCTCTTGCGTGACTTGTGCACATAGGCTGCGTCGGCATAAAAATTCTTGTAGTGATATCCGACACCGCAGGTGATATACTGCGTGCTGTTGTCAAGAGTGTAAGATGGGGTGGTGCCTGTGTCGTACGGTCCGGAAGTGAACACTGTCAGATTGTCGTTTTTCACCTCTGTTCCGGTCGGGGTTGACTCATATGCATAGCCTGCACGGATGCTTAGGTTTTTAGACAGGCGGTATTCGGCACCGAGACGTATTATATTGGCGGCCTTATAATAGTTTTTGATGTCGCCATTTACATCAGTCACATTGTCACCGTCGCCGAACTTTGTTGTCATGTCCTGATAGGGACGGTATTCGTAGTCCACGCTGATTATTGCATTTGAGCCAATCACAGTTGCTGCGCTGACTATCATGCGCCATGGAGTACGAAGTTTCCAGTCGTAACTTTCTATAGGCGATCCGACGTAACCTGGTTTGAGAGCCCCGTCAGAGTATCCGTATCCGTAATCAACAATTCCGTCGTTATTTTGTGTCAGGTTGTAATATGTTGGAGTTTGTATGGCAAAACCGAGTCGAAGTTCATTGATGGGACGGACTATCACACCGGCCTTGAAATTGAAACCGGTACCGCTTATGTGTTTGCGGCTGTCAAGACCGAAGCCGACGTCGTTGGGTGTGGCTGTTGGCTGTCCGGCCACAACTTGTCCGTCATTGTCCACGATCGGCAGGAGGGCGTTGTTGAGATACTCCTCATAGTATACGTATTGCTTGTAGTCGATGTCGGAGATTCCCAGGCCGATGCCCCAGTAAACTGTATTGCTTATGTTGCCGCCAAGATTTATCTCATATTCATCGACATATCCTTGTTCTTCCACGTCAAAATCTGCTACACCATATGTCTTTCCGTCCTGCCACAGGCCATTGTACTGGTTTGTGCCGCTAACCGGATTGATCATGAATGAATTGTAGGCAAGTATACTGAGCCATGGAGCGTGATTGCGATCCCAGAAATTTCCATCGGAATTGGAAAGCTGGTCTCCGGTCCAGCCGTCAGCCGTTGTGTATCCGGCGATATAGTTGGACAAAGAGCCGTTCATGTCTACAGTGCCTTTGTAGCGACGGTTGAATGATGCAGCACGGTTGTAGGAAAATCCCCAGTTGAAGATAGGCATTATGTCATTGCCGGTATAGGCGCTTCCCACATATCCGAAGTTGTTGACCAAAGCTTTGGTCTTGTTTTGCGTCATATTGTCGAGGGTGCTTTTGGCCGATGTGGACTGCATCTCGATATCAAGTGTGAATCCTATCTCACTCTTACGGTACACACCTATGCCGCCGGGGTTTTGGTTGAGTGTCGAGAGATCGCCGCCGAGGGCACCAAAGGCACCGCCCATTGACATGAAGCGCGCGGTGCCTCGTAGATCGTAACGTGACATCTGATAGGCATCAAAAGCCGTCTGGCCGATAGCCAGAAGCGGTAGAGTGGCTACGAATGCCGATATTAGTCGCTTATTCATTTTAGTATCTTGATTGAATTGTAAAAACTATGTTTTATTGATCTGTATAGACCGTAGATCAGTGGCGACCTCGACCGCCACCTCCTCCACGAGAACTTCCACCCCGGGAACCTCCGCTATAGCCAGCGCCGGAGCTGCGATAGTTGCCGTTTCCGCTGCTGCGGTAGCTCGGATTGCTTGAACGATTGGACGGATTGCCATAATGTGATTCGCTGCTACGGTTTGAGCCTCGGCCGTTATTGCGGTATCCGCTGTTGTTGCCGGGGCGATAGCCTTCGTTGTGCCCCGGACGATAGGTGCCGTTGCTTGACGGACGGTAATTGCCTGATGCACCGGGACGATAGCCGGGACGGTAATTGCCGTTTGCAGTTGAGTGTCCCGGATGATATCCCGGACGCACATTGCCTGAACTGCCGGGACGGTGGTAGCCCCATACGGGATAGTGATGGTGGTGGTGTCCCCAGTGCGGGTATCCCCATCCCCAACTCCATGATGGCCCCCAGGCCCATGATGGTCCCCAACCCCAGTTCCAGTAGGGATCCCAACCCCAAGCAAGAGAGTTGAATGCCCATGAGTTGTAGTACCACCATGAACTTGCACTTCCGCGATACCAGGGAGAATTGTAATAAGCATAAGGATAACCCCAGTAGCCGGGTACATTCAGGTTGATATTGACTTGGGTTGGCTGGCTGCCGTAGTAATATGCTGCAAGTTCGTCATCGTCTGTGGCTGTCACCACATCTGGATTGTAGAAACGCTCGATCTGGCGTGTGTATGCAAAGTTGGCATCAGTCAGTGAATCGGCTGCGCTGATGGTGTCGGTGGCGAAGATGCCGCGACGGTTGTAGCGGTCGATATCAATGTTTGTGCCGTTGCCGGTCGGAGTATATGCGTCGGCTGCCGGATAGTCGGTAACAACGTAGTTATTCTTATTGGGCTTGACTGTCGTGGACTTGGCTTTCGACGGATTGAAATAGATGTCATCATCGTCGTAGTCCTGAGCCGAAGCAGAGAGTGCGACACAGCCTGTGAGCAGGATGGCAAAAATGGAATTAAGTCGAATTTTCATCTCGGTAGATATTTGAGTGAGGTATTTAAGATTCATGGCATTCGGTCGATTACTTTATAATAGACCGTAGTCTGATATAAAGGTTTAATGCTATCATGCCACAATAACACAAAGTTAGCCAATTATTTTTATATTAAGCATACATAGTTATCGTTTAGATGAAAAATTACGACATATTAACTAAAATATATAACATGCCGACAATACGGTTGATCCACCATATAGTCGGCATGCGATATTATGGCTATTTACTCCTTATGGGAGAATATGTGATTTTATTCTTCTACCGGCGGACGCATGTCGTAGCTGATCATGGCAATGGAAAATCCCCAGTAGACAAAAGCTATGGAAGTGAGGAAGCTGGTCATCACCATGTCGGTTACATAGCCTGCTTCAAGGAACAGGAATCCAAGCACCATGAGCAGAATGCCGTTGATGAGATACAGCCACCAGTAGCGGCGCGCACGCTGGCTGACCGAGCTGAATATAGCACTTATGCCCCAGAATAGGAATACGATGGAGATGAAATATGGAAATACCAGTTCGGACAATATCACACTACGTACAAGCATGAATCCAATAAACAGGTCTATGATGCCTCCGGCGAGCCACCAGCCCCAGCCGCGGGGACGGTCTTTACCTGACGATACACACAACTGAACTATTCCGGCAAGCACCATTAGCCAGCCGAATATCTGTGAAGAAACGGCATAACCGATTGCCGGCCAGAACCAATAGGCGAAGCCACAAAGCACCATGACAATGCCCAAAGTCAGGACAACCCACCAATATTTAGATGTGCCCCAGAAATTTAGATTGGAAGTTTTCATAATGTTATTATATTTAGTTGAAAGTTAATTATTTGTTTCTTTTAACTTATAACACAGTTTTCTGAAAATTTGTTGAGAATCATAATGCCATATTTCAAACATTATATGCTTTTTGTAACTTTGCATGAGATTGTACATTTATTATTGATCCTATATGATATATCCGGATAGTTTTGAGCATAAGATAGGTTTTTTGGCAGTGCGTCAGGGTGTCATAGACCGGTGTGTGTCGCGGCTCGGGGTGGAATGTGTGGAAAACATGACTTTTCTCACTCATTTTCCTGCGGTGGAGACTGCGCTTGGTCAGGTTGACGAGATGCTTGGAATAAAGAGGGGCGGAATAGATGTGCCGCTTCATAATATGTGTGATGTCACGGAACAGCTCAAGGGGATATCGGTTGATGGAACATTTTTGCCTGTCAACGAACTTGCCAGGGTGCGCAAGGCTCTTGTGTCCATAGGTGAGGTAAGTGCATTTTTCTTGGCTTCGGTCGATGAAAGGCCAAAATATCCGAGAATGTATGATGTGGTGAGCGGAATGCTGACATTCAAGGATTGTATCGCGGCCATCGATCGTGTGGTTGACAAATATGGAAATGTCAAGGACAATGCGTCGCCACAGCTTGCCGATATAAGGTCGCGTCTCGGGTCAATGTCAGGGACGGTCAATAATGTGATGCGGAGAGTGATGTCGGCAGCAGTGCGCGACGGGCTGATCGATAGCGATACGTCGCCAGCCATGCGCGACGGACGTCTTGTGCTTCCGGTTGCTCCAATGTACAAGCGAAAATTAAATGGCATAGTGCATGACGAGTCGGCATCGGGAAAAACGGTGTTTATTGAGCCGGCGGAAGTGGTGGAGATCAACAACCGCATACGTGAATTGCAGATGGAAGAACGTCGCGAGGTGATAAGGATACTCACTGAAGTTGCTGCATATCTGCGTCCGCATGTCCCGGATATGCTGCATAGCAGCAGTGTGCTCGGAACGGTGGATTTCATTCATGCCAAAGCCGAGTATGCCGATGAGATAGATGCCACGATGCCTCAGCTTGCCGACGGGCCGGAACTTGAGTTTTATCATGCTTGTCATCCCGGGCTTCTTCAGTCGCTGCGCCGAAGCGGCAAGGAGATAGTTCCGCTTGATATCACTCTGTCGGAACAAAACCGTATATTGCTGATTTCCGGCCCGAATGCCGGTGGCAAGTCCGTGTGTCTGAAGACTGTCGGGATCATTCAATATATGGTACAGTGCGGATTGCTTCCGCCCGTATATGAAAATTCGCGTGTAGGCATATTCGACGATATATTTGTAGATATTGGCGACGACCAGTCAATGGAAGATGATCTGAGCACATACAGCTCTCATCTTCGCAACATGCGGTTGCTTGTGCAAAAAGGTCGCTCTTCCACACTTGTGCTCATTGATGAGTTTGGAGGCGGCACCGAGCCTCAGATCGGAGGGGCGCTGGCACAGGCTATCCTGCGCAGGCTCAATGAGGCTGGCATGTGGGGCGTGATAACAACCCACTATCAGAATCTCAAGCATTTTGCCGAAGACACTGATGGGCTTATAAATGGCTCGATGCTCTATGACCGTCAGTTGATGCGACCGCTTTTCAAGCTGTCGATCGGTCATCCCGGCAGTTCGTTTGCAGTGGAGATAGCCCGAAAAATAGGCCTTCCGGCCGATATAATAGCGGACGCAGAGCGGATTGTGGGGAGCGATTACATCAATATGGACAGATACCTTCTTGACATAGCCCGAGACCGACGTTACTGGGAAAATAAACGTATGTCCATACGGCAGAAAGAAAAGAAGATAGAGCAGACGCTTGAACGCTACAATGCAGAGGCCGATGAACTGAGGGAAAAGCGTCGCGAAATTATCTCGCAGGCCAAGGAGGAGGCTCAGCGCATATTGTCAGGCTCCAATGCTGCTATCGAACGTACGATTCATGAAATACGCCGCTCGCAGGCCGACAAGGAACAGACCATGCAGGCACGTCAGGAACTTGAGCAAGCCAAGCGGTCTTTGGGCTCTAAAAAAGACGATGAGCATGAATTGCTGAAAAAAGCGCCCAAAAAGCGTAAGGTAAAGGCTGAGAAAAATGACGCTTCTCGAACCAGGCAGATTGAGGTAGGCGATGTGGTGAAGCTCGACGGGGAGGGCATTGCCGGAAAGGTGCTGGAGGTCGAAGGAAAAAATGCAGTGGTGCTTTTCGGGATGATAAAGACTTCGGTTAAGACCGATCGTTTGCGTCACACTATGTCCAAGATTGATTCCGGGGTTGGGAAAGGTGCATCTTTCGTCAGTTCATCTACATCCGATGATATCCGTCAGCGTCAGTTGCAATTCAAGCAGGATCTTGACGTGCGAGGAATGCGTGCCGACGAAGCTGTGCAGGCTGTGACGTATTTTATTGACGATGCCATACAGTTCAATGCCCGGCGAGTGCGTATTCTTCATGGAACCGGCACCGGTGTGCTCAGGCAATATGTACGTCAATATCTTTCTACTGTCAATGGGGTTCGATCGTATCGCGACGAACACGTACAACTTGGCGGCGCGGGAATCACGGTTGTGGATCTTGACTGATTATTGTCAGAACAACAAAGCTATGCGGTAGGTGGTAAATGCTGCAATCCACGCCACTGCAGTGTTGTATATCACGCTGAAAATTCCGTAGCGCCAATCTCCGGTTTCTTTTATCACAGCTACGATAGTGGCTATGCATGGGCAATAGAGCAATATGAATACCATGAAGCTAAGGGCTGAGGCCCAGGTGAAATCCGGAGATCCGGAGTTGGGATCGGGGGCGGAAATGCGCGATGATAGTGTGGCGTCGGATTCGATCTCACTTCCTGTATAAAGCACCCCTAAAGTAGATACGACTATTTCTTTAGCAGGAACTCCGGCGAGTGCGGCCACAGTACCGCGCCAGTGTATGCCAAGTGGCTCCATGGCGGGGCTGATGGCTTTGCCTATGATTTGCAGATAAGAGTCTGTGCTGAGGTCTATTTCTGAATCGTTGGAGTATGCCGTTGATTGTATGACGGCCTCTGTTGCCGGCTTTTCGTGCCGTGGAAAGTAGTTGAGTGCCCATACGGCTATGCTTGCTACAAGTATCACCCCACCCATCTTTTTCAGATATTGCTCGCCTTTACCCCACATATGTCGTAGCGATGATTTCAGCGTCGGAATACGGTAGGGTGGGAGTTCCATTACAAACGGAGTTTCATCGGCTTTGAAATAAAACTTCCTTAGAACTTTGGCCGTAATCATAGCTATGACTATTCCGAGTATGTACAGCCCCATGAATACCACTGCGGCATGAGATTCGAAAAATGTGACTGTAAGCAGTGCATAAAGCGGCAGGCGAGCCGAACACGACATGAATGGATTGATGAGTATCGTAATGATACGGCTGCTGCGGCTTTCGATGCTGCGGCTCGACATTATTGCGGGAACATTGCATCCAAATCCCATCACAAGCGGTATGAATGATTTTCCGTGCAGGCCTATCCTGTGCATGAGTCGGTCCATGATGAAAGCTGCTCTGGCCATGTACCCAGAATCTTCCATAAACGAGATGCAGAAATACAATATAAGTATATTCGGCAGGAAAACGATCACACCGCCAACGCCGCCCACAATGCCGTCGACCATGAGATCTTTGAGCATTCCGTCTGGCATATATTGCTGTAATGTGCTGCTTATCACAGATACGAGGCTTTCTATCCATTCCATCGGATATGCGCCTATCTCGAATGTGGCCCAGAATATTCCGAACATTATGAACAGAAATATGGGAAATCCAAAGAGTTTGTTGGTAACAAGCGAGTCTATGACCGAAGTGTGGCTTATTGTTTCTTGCTGGTTCTTATGATATGTTTCGGCAAGAGCTCCGGCTATGAATCCGTATTTCTCATTAGCGATAGCAGAAGTGATGTCTTCGCCGAGGGCTTTTTCTATCCGGTGTACCTCAGAGTCGCGGATCGATGTCAGCTGTGCTGCGTCCGGACTGTCTTTTATGAGGCTTTCCACCTCTGTGTCATGCTCCATTAGTTTTATGGCCAGATATCGGGGTGAGAAATGTCGACCCACATATCCGTCCTGCTTCAGGCGGTCTTTCAACACAGTCACGCCATGTTCTATTTCCTGTCCTAAGTTGACATGGATGTGGCGTACGGCTTTATGGCGGTCTTCATATACGGCGATTATGGTTTCAAACAGGCGTTCTACTCCCAATCCGTTTCTTGACACGGTAGGCACTATTGGGACACCGATCATTTCTCCGAGCAGATCATAGTCGAGTTTGTCGCCCGACGACTTCAGTTCGTCGTACATGTTTAGTGCTATGACCATGCTTCGGTCCATGTCGATAAGCTCGGTAGTGAGATACAGGTTGCGTTCGAGATTTGATGCCACCACTACGTTTACTATCACATCGGGAGTCTCCTCCTTGAGATAGCGGCGAACATACAGTTCTTCCGGCGAATACGTGTCAAGTGAATACGTTCCGGGAAGATCCACTATGTTGAATTTGTAATCGCCATATCTGAATGATCCTTTTTTTGCGTCCACTGTCACGCCGCTATAGTTGCCCACATGCTCATGAGCTCCTGATGCGATGTTGAAAAGGGATGTTTTTCCGCAGTTAGGATTGCCGATGAGGGCGATATTTATGATGTTTGACTGGGTGTCGTACGAATATATTTCACTGTTTTCGTCAGCAAGTACGCCACGGGCATTAACGCTGTCGGCAGAGTCATGATTGACATCGGATATTTTCACCACCTCTATAAGATGGGCTTCGGATGCACGTAGTGATACCTCATAGTTCATTATGCGGTATTTTATAGGGTCGCGCAGTGGTGCATGTAGCAATACTTCCACTTCATGTCCCTTGACAAATCCCATCTCTATTAGGCGTTTGCGAAACGCTCCATGACCAAGAATCTTTGTAATTCTGGCTTTTTCGCCGGTCGTAAGCTCGTTGAGGCGCATATATTATTGGTCGATTTTTTTGCAAAGGTGCGAAATTTAAGGCACACTGCAAAGTAATTGTGTTGTTTATTTAGAGTCCGTCTAAATTTAATAGTGGCTTTTCGGCATATTGAAAACTGCCATCGGATGTGTTAAGAAGATGGTGGATGGTATTGCTATGCCTTTGCAATGATCAAGGCGGATCGGGGTTCAATTGTGGTCTTTCCACCGCTGATGTAGTCAAAACCATCGGCTTTGAGATTGCCGTCGCGGGCTATTACAAGCCATTTGCCACGTGGTATCTTCACTGTCTGAATTTCATTTCCCCCGTTAAATACCAGTCTGATTTCGTTCCATTCGTCACCATTGGCATGATTTGTTATGGCATACGATATCAGGCAGTCTGTAGCGTCTGTTTTGTCAAATCTGATGTGTCTTGCAATGTCTTCGGCTGTGGTCATGCGGAATGCCGTGTGGGATTTGCGAAGTCGAATGAGTTCCGTATAGTAGTCAAAAAGCTCTCGATATGTTTCTTTTTGAGACCAGTCTATGGCATTGATTGAGTCAGGACTGTTGAAACTGTTGTGTACTCCTTTTTTGTTGCGGAATATTTCCTCTCCGGCAAACATGAAAGGAGTGCCTTGAGATGTGAATACTATGGTCTGTGCCAGTTTGGCGGCACGTATCCGTTCATCATCCGTAGTTTCAGGCATTGATCTGGCAAGTTTGTCAGTCAGGCAAAGATCGTCGTGACACGACACATAGTTTATTATCTGTGTCGGAGATGATGCGTAGGCTAATTTTGAATTATTGCCTTTTGAATAGTCTACTTGCGGATGCGCGGTTGATGCCACGATTCCGATTTTTACGGTTTCTTCAAGTCCGGGCTTGCCGGTGGCGAATCCTCTGTCGGAGGCATTGCAGTAGTGTCCTTTTATGGCGTCGCGGATATCATCGCTGAACACGGCCACTCCATTCATCATAGCCACATTTTCTTTCAGCGCCCGGCGATCCGCTGGAAGAGGAGAGTCGCCTGCGGTCCATCCTTCTCCATATATAAATATGTTTGGATTTATTTCTTTGAGTGCTTCTGCGACCAGATTCATGGTCTCGATATCATGTATGGCCATTAGGTCAAAGCGAAAACCGTCAATATGGTATTCTGTTGCCCAATACCTAACTGAGTTTATGATGAAGTCGCGCACCTGCGGTCTGTCAGATGCGGTTTCGTTTCCGCATGCCGATGCATCGCTGTAACTTCCGTCGGGTCGGTGCCTGTAAAAGTAGCCGGGGGCGGTGAGCGAAAAATTGGAAGAGTCATTGTCGGCCGTATGGTTGTAGACCACATCCATGATTACTCCTATTCCTGCATTGTGTAGACTCTGTATCATGCGCTTCATTTCGTTGATGCGTGTCGACGGATTGGCAGGATCTGTGGAATAAGATCCTTCCGGCGTGTTGTAGTTATACGGGTCATAGCCCCAATTGTACTGATTGGAAAGCAGATTGGATTCGTCTATGCTGTTGAAATCGTATGACGGAAGTATGTGTACGTGGGTAATGCCAAGCTCTTTCAGGTGGTCTATGCCCGTACTGCTTCCTCCGGGAGTCCGGGTGTTGTGTTCTGTAAGAGCGAGAAATTTTCCTTTGTTGACTATACCGGATGTATGGTGCATAGACATGTCGCGATGGTGCATTTCATAAATCACGGCATCTGTTATGGACTCAATCTTTGGCCCGTGGTCGTCAGTCCATCCTGCCGGATTGGTCTGAGACATGTCTATTATTGCAGCTCGACGCCCGTTTGTACCTGTGGCTTTTGCCCATATCCCCGGTGTTTCATCAAGCCATCGGCCATTATGCAGTATTCTGAAGGTATAAAATTTACCATATAATCTGTCGGTTGTCGATGCGGTTAATGTCCCTCCTGCGGAGCGTGTCATTTCTAATATGTTTGTTGGATTTCCTCCACTATCTGTGTCGTAGATAAATACCCTTGCCTTGGTGGCTTCGGGCGACCAGAGTCGAAAATGTGTGCCCGAATCGTCTGTCGTGAGCTCAAGCTCGCCGTTTCTGTTGGAGTATGTTTCAAATGCGGCATAACGGTTGCCGTGTATCTGGGCTGCCGTTTCAGACGCATAGGTGTCTTCGCCGAAAATGGTGTGGCTTAGTAATTTTTTACTGTCGTGTCTCATTACTAAGTGTGATGTGGTTGAAATGTATATATCTGTGTCGCTGACCGGCATAGTGGAGTGCGCCATTGTATCCGTTGTTCAAAGGTAGATAAGCAAGGTTGATATGATACATGTTTTGGTCATTGTAATGCGAAATTAGTGAATTCGTTACAATATTGCAACACTGATAATGGCTGTAAAAGCTAGTATTAACGTTAATTAAGCACTGATTGTTGTTGTGCATGTGTAGTTTGGGCGTCAAGTAGTTGTGCCATTGGCAAAAAAGCAGTATATTTGCGCAAAATTTTCAAAACACAGCAACTTATAAGTGATAAATGGAGAAAAACAATGTGGATGTGGACTTGCTTTTTGAGACCTCGTGGGAGGTGTGCAATAAAGTAGGCGGTATATATACTGTGCTTTCTACCAAAGCAAAAACACTGCAAAAGCAATATAAGGATAAGGTGATTTTCATAGGACCCGATGTGTGGTCTTCGGAGAATCCTTCCCCTGATTTTATAGAAACCGCGTCTTTGTTAAAGGATTGGAAAACAAAAGCTTCTTTTCCTGAAGGCGTTTCGGTGAGAGTGGGTCGATGGAATGTACCCGGGAAGCCGATAGCCATACTTGTGAAGTTTGACGGTATGTATGCGGTTAAGAATGAGTTTTACGGACACATGTGGGAGTTATACGGAGTTGATTCCATGCATGCTTACGGAGACTACGATGAGGCTTGTGCGTTTGCGCATGCTTCCGGTGTGGTGATAGAAAGCCTGTATCGTCACATGGGTGGTGCGGTTCTAAAGAATGTGATAGCGCATTTTGATGAATGGACTACCGGAATGGGCTTGCTTTATGTTAAAGACAAAATGCCGGAAGTGGCCACGGTATTTACAACTCATGCCACTTCGATAGGCCGTAGCATATGTGGCAACGGAAAGCCGCTGTATGATTATCTCAAGGGATATAACGGTGATCAGATGGCTCGCGAGCTCAACATGGAGGCAAAGCACTCACTTGAAAAGGCGGCGGCCACACAGGCCGACTGTTTTACTACCGTCAGCGACATCACGGCATTGGAATGTGAGCAGCTTTTAGAGCGAAAGCCCGATGTTGTGACGCCAAATGGTTTTGAACCTAACTTTGTGCCCTCTAAGTCGAAATTCAAGGTGTGTCGCCATGCGGCTCGCCGCACTCTTCTTGAAGTAGCATCGGCTCTAACAGGCAATGAATACAGCGATGATACATTTATTATATGTACATCCGGACGCTG
Source organism: uncultured Muribaculaceae bacterium (assembly GCA_910578305.1). GTDB lineage: Bacteria > Bacteroidota > Bacteroidia > Bacteroidales > Muribaculaceae > Paramuribaculum. Next base: position 1,625 of record CAJTQH010000054.1, on the reverse strand, counting down.
CGAGTATCGCAATAAGGGTATTGACCTGTTCCTCGATACGATGAATCATCTGGCACATCTTCAGCCATGTCGTAAGGTGCTTGCATATATAATGGTGCCCGCGTGGGTAGCCGGACCGCGTGAGGATTTGCGTGCGAACATTGCTTCGGGCGAAAAGACTCGTCTGGACGATGCTGTTATTACCCATCGATTGCACAATTACGACAGCGATCCCATAATAAACCGTATTCATCAGATCGGTTTTGGTAATGCTCAGTCCGACAATGTTGACGTTATATACGTACCCTGCTACCTGAATGGCAACGACGGTATATTCTCGCTCAATTATTATGAACTGCTGATCGGCATGGATGTCACTGTTTTCCCCTCATACTATGAGCCTTGGGGCTATACTCCGCTTGAAAGCGTGGCATTCGGAGTGCCCACTGTCACAACATCGCTTTCGGGCTTCGGTCAGTGGATTCTGCATAGCGCTGTCAATAATTTTGAAGAGTCCGGTGTGACTGTTGCAGGCCGTAGTGACTCGAATTACGATGCTGTGGTCGACACTATCGGACGTGCGTTGAAATTCCTGTCGTGTGCTGATAAGTCCCAGACCGAAATCATACACAAAAGTTCGTTGGCTACAGCAGCGAGAGCCAATTGGAGTCTGTTTGTCGGTTATTATAGCACAGCATTTGATGTTGCTCTTAAAAACGAGCGTATTAGAAATAGCAAATAAAAACACTTAATCCATATATAAAATATGAAAATTAAAGTTAGTCAGACTAATGCCCCCGTTTGGCATGACGCTACTGTGGTTGCCGAACTGCCCCTTCGGTTGAAACCGCTTGATGTTATATCAAAGAATCTCTGGTGGGTATGGAATAGTGAAGCCAAGGCTTTGTTCCGTGATATCAATCCTGACCTCTGGCGTTCGACCGGTGAAAATCCAGTGATGGTGCTTCAGCGCATCAGCTCTGACCGCATGAACGAAATCATGAACGACGAAGAGATGATGGCACGTATAGACAATGTATATGCTTCCTTCAAGGAATATATGAGCAAGCCTATGCGTAAGGACGTTCCTTCGGTGTCATACTTCTCTATGGAATACGGCCTTTGCAACTGCCTGAAGATTTATTCCGGCGGTCTCGGTGTTTTGGCCGGTGACTATATCAAGGAAGCTTCAGACAGTTGTGTGGACATGACAGCGGTAGGTTTCCTCTATCGCTACGGCTATTTTACTCAGACATTGTCTGTGGATGGCCAGCAGATTGCCAATTACGAGCCTCAGAACTTCAATCAGCTGCCAATCGAGCAAGTTCTTGACGAGAATGGTCAGCCTATGATCCTTGAAGTGCCCTATCCCGGTCGTATCATTTACTCTCACATCTGGCGTGTAAATGTAGGACGTATGAAGCTCTATCTGCTTGATACGGACTTCGACATGAACAGTGAGTTTGACCGTCCCATTACCCATAAACTCTATGGTGGCGACTGGGAAAACCGTCTGAAACAGGAGTATCTTCTCGGTATCGGCGGCGTGCTGATGCTCAAGCGTCTCGGCATCAATTCCACTCTGTATCACTGCAACGAAGGACATGCCGCTCTGCTCAATCTGCAGCGTTTGGTTGACTTCGTTC
>CAJTQH010000053.1 GCA_910578305.1 uncultured Muribaculaceae bacterium | reverse complement strand
TGTACACACTCGGCAACTGCGATCTCAATGCCGGACGCATGATATCCGTCGTAGGCACACGTCATGCCACGCCCTATGGCATTGACTTCGTCAACCGCCTCATCGACGATCTGTCGCAGACTATGGCCGAGCCCCTCACTGTTGTCAGCGGTCTGGCATTCGGCATCGACGCGGCCGCACACTCCGCCGCCCTGCGCTGCGGCATACCCACTGTGGGGGTACTGGCTCACGGACTCAACATGATCTACCCCTCGCAACACCGCTCTCTGGCCGCCGGCATTGCTCGCTCCGGAGGAATGCTCATCACCGAATACGGCGCATCGGCGGCCGTGCACAAAGGCAACTTTGTAGCGCGCAACCGCATCGTCGCCGCGATGTGCGACTGCGTGGTAGTAGCCGAATCGGCATCCAAAGGCGGAGCATTGATCACTGCCGGACTCGCATCTGGATATAACCGCGACGTGTTCGCTCTGCCCGGACGCACCTCCGACAGATACAGTGCCGGATGCAACCATCTTATCGCCAACAACGTGGCCGCTCTCGTGGAAAATGCAGGTGACATTCTCCACGCCATGCGTTGGCCGGAAAAAACGATCGAAAACACTCAGCCATCGCTGTTTGACGAACTGACTCCAGAGCAGCAGGCCGTAGTGGACTATCTCACAGAACACGGCGAAGCACAGCTCAACCAACTCACCATAGCCACGGGCATCACCGTAGGACGCATGATGTCGCTACTCATCGACATGGAGTTCCGCGGACTCGTCCTCACATACCCCGGAGGCAAATACCGCCTCGCCTGAATGCGGCTAACATTTCAGCCCCTTTCATTGTTTTACTATCAGCATCATAACCCAAAATTCAAGATACCGCATGGAAAAGAAGACAATAGCACCGTCAGAACTCATCATCAATGCCGACGGCTCAGTATTCCACCTGCACCTGCTGCCCGAGCAGCTCACCGACCGCATTATCCTCGTAGGCGATCCCGGACGCGTCGACATGGTAGCGTCGTTTTTCGACTCACGGACATTTGAAGTATCCTCACGCGAATTTCACACCATCGGAGGCACCTATCAGGGTAAACCGATCATGTGTCTGAGCCACGGCATAGGTCCCGACAACATCGACATCGTGATCAACGAGCTCGACGCACTTGCCAACGTCGACTTCACCACACGCGAGGTGCGCGACACCCACCGCACACTCACCATGGTGCGCATAGGCACATCCGGCGCTTTGCAACCCGAACTCAAACTCGGCACACCCGTGATAGCCGAAAAGGCCATAGGATTCGACGGAGTGCTCAACTACTACGCCGGCCGCGACACAGTGGCCGACCTTGATTTCGAGCACGCATTCTGCGAATCCGTAGGCTGGAATCCGCTGTGGGCAAAGCCGTATGTGGTAAATGCCGACGAACACCTGGTCGACATAATCGGTCGCGATGACATGGTTAGAGGCAACACCATCTCAGCGGTAGGATTTTACGGACCGCAAGGACGTGAACTGCGACTGCCACTGGCCAATCCCGATCTCAACCGACGCATCGAGGAGTTCCGCCACAATGGCCGAAAGGTCACCAACTACGAAATGGAGTCGGCCCCGCTACAAGGACTTGCCCGACTGATGGGGCATAAGGCAATGACCGTATGCTCTATTATAGCCAACCGTATGCAGCACGAAGCCACACCCAACTACAAGACCGCCATCCACGATCTCATCGGCACCGTCCTCGACCGTATCTGACATACAGCTGCGCCTCCAACATCAGACCCGCTATGTGACCCCTCTGCGCAAAGGAGGGGTCACTGCCGGTGTTGGCCGAAGCCGATTTCAGCTACATGGTCAAGTTTCGCGGAGCCTATCACAATCATCATTCAGCCGCCTGTATGGCGAACTCGTCTGCCCCCGCTACGGACTAAGCCTCTATGACCTGTACGGTCACATTGCGCGCCGACACATAGTCCGACAGCAATCGTCGCGCCAGCTCCACAGTCTCCGCCAGCGGCACCTCCTCGCCATAGATATTGATACACATAAGCAGTCTGCGAGTGCCGAGATCTATCTTCGTGCGCTCATTGTCGCTCGTAGGGGTGCCTATGCCACCCACGGCATCGCGATACACAGGCAGCCCGTGTATGTTAAGCTCTCCACGGCCTATGCCCTCAAACGGCTCTCCCTCACGGCCCACGCCCAGACGCAACACATCGCTGCTTATTTTGTCGGCATCGAATCCGCCTATCGAATATCCAGTACGGATCGACAATATATTTATCAGATCCACCAGATTGTCTATATAATACAGCCCCATGCCCTTCACTATGCGGCGGCACATAGCCTCGCACGACGGCCGGTAGCGGTTGGGATCCTTGCCCAACGCCTTGTATGCCGCACGAGTGGCCGCTATGCCTGAGCGCTTGTTTACATCGGGCATCTCGTATCGGCCCTGCACATCGGCCATAAGAGCCTCAAACTCCGACTTGAGAGCCTCGGTCGTAGGCACATTTGTCACATCCGCCTCCATCTGCACCACCTTCAGATCAGGAGCCGCTTCACGTATGGAATCTTCTATCTCGATAATCATAAACCGTCATTTTGACGCAAAGATAAATATTTATTACCTTTGCCGGAAACCACCGCGCCATGAAATCACCTCGCCACACACCACCGTTGTCCATAATCCCGCTCTTCGTCATAACCGCATCGCCCACACATTATCCTATATGAATACCTCCACGGCACAGCCACAGCGTCTTGAATCGCTCGACATACTCCGTGGAGCCGATCTTTTCTGCCTCGTAGGACTCGAGGCCGTGATACATGCCCTTTCGGCAGCCACCGACTCTTCCTGGTTTGCCCCGGTCTCCAGAGCTTTCACACATGTGGAGTGGGCCGGATTTTCACCATGGGATCTCGTCATGCCACTGTTCATGTTCATGACAGGCATCACCATCCCCTTCTCGCTGTCGCGCTACCGATCAGCCCCTTGGAACCGACAGGTGTGGGCACGCATACTCAAGCGCGTCATCCTGCTGTGGCTCTTCGGCATGATGTGTCAGGGCAATCTGCTCGCCCTTGACCCCTCGCACGTCTATCTTTACACCAACACTCTTCAGGCCATAGCCGCAGGCTACCTCATATCGGCACTCATCTACCTGCACTGCCGCCGCTCATCGGTGCGCATAGCCGTCACACTGCTGCTCATGGCCATCTACTGCGTCGGTATGCATCTGTGCGGCGACTTCACCCCCGACGGCAACTTTGCCGAATCAATCGACCGCGAATGCCTCGGACGTTTTCGCGACATGGCCGCAACCTCAGCCGACGGATCAGTCATATTCCACCCACACTACCGCTACACATGGGTATGGAGCACGCTTACATTCGCCGTCACCGTTATGAGCGGAGTGTTTGCCGGCACACTGCTGCGGCAGGCACACATCACATCCTTGCGCAAAGCACTCATCATGGCTCTGACCGGAGCGGCACTCGCAGCCATTGGATGGATGTGGCACCCATGGCACCCGGTGATCAAACGCCTCTGGACAGCATCCATGGTGCTCGTCAGTAGCGGCTACTGCTTCATGCTCATGGCCGGAGCCTACTGCGTGGGCGACTGCATAGGCATCCGGCGCCCCTTCGCATGGCTCAAAATCTACGGCATGAACTCCATAGCCGCCTACATGATCATGTCGTGCGTCGACTTCAGCAGCCTCAGCCGCTCGCTGCTTTTCGGCCTGCAACAATTTACCGACGCATACTATCCGGCCGTAATAGCCATTGCCAACGCCACCATCACCTACATCATACTGCTCATCCTTTACAGGCATCGCATATTCCTTAAAGTCTGACCACGCCTGATGATGTTGATAAAAAATTTCTTTATGTTTGGTTAAGTGGTGGAAAATCACTACCTTTGCAGTCCGATTATATCCAAAAATCAATCATTGACACGACCCGAGGCGGTGCCTTTGGCCGGGCAGCGTGCGGTTAGTGTCGAATTAATTAACTTATTTTCAATTAATTAAAAGTGGATACTTTAAGCTACAAAACTCTTACCCTTAACGCACAGAACGTGCAGCGCGACTGGGTAGTAATCGACGCGACCGACCAGGTTCTCGGCCGCCTCTGCGCTAAAGTTGCCAAACTTCTCCGCGGTAAGTACAAACCCAGCTACTCACCCAACATGGAATGCGGCGACAAAGTTATCATCATCAACGCCGACAAGATCGTGCTCACCGGCAAGAAAATGACTGACCGCGAGTACCTTTCATACACCGGATATCCCGGCGGACAGCGCGTTGCAACGCCCGAGGTGCTCATGAAAAAGGCTCTCAACAAACACATCAAGCCCGGCTACAACCCCCTCTTCACAAAGGTTATGAAGGGTATGCTCCCCAAGAACCGCATGGGTCGTCGCCTGATCGAAAACATGTATGTGTACAATGGCCCCAACCATCCCCACGAAGCTCAGGAGCCCAAAGTTATTGACATCAACAAACTGAAATAAGAACAGGAAGTATGGAAACAGTTAATGCAGTTGGCCGCCGTAAGGCCGCCGTGGCACGTGTGATTGTAAAAGAAGGCAACGGTGCCATCACAATCAACAAACGCCCTCTGGAAGTTTACTTCCCCTCTTCAATCCTTCAGTACATCGTTAAGCAGCCCCTGTCGACACTCGACGCCGCTGAAAAATACGATATCAAAGTTAACCTCGACGGTGGCGGCTACAAAGGCCAGGCCGAAGCCCTTCGCCTTGCTATCGCACGCGCACTCGTTAAGATCAACCCCGAAGACAAGTCGGCTCTCCGCGCCGAAGGCTTCATGACTCGCGACCCCCGTGCCGTAGAGCGTAAAAAGCCCGGTCAGCCCAAAGCTCGCAAGCGCTTCCAGTTCTCAAAACGTTAATCTGTCGCAGCTGCTTATGGCTGCATGATTATAAGTGTTTAGTATCTAAATTTTGCGGATGGACACGTTCCCTACTGCAAAATTGTAAAAATCGCAAGAACGTAAACAAACTACAAACAAAAAAATGTCAACACCCACATTTGACCAATTACTCGAAGCAGGCTGCCATTTCGGTCACCTCAAAAGAAAATGGAATCCTGCCATGGCTCCTTACATCTTCATGGAGCGCAACGGTATCCACATCATAGACCTCTACAAGACAGCTGCCAAGCTGGACGAGGCCGCCAACGCACTGAAGAGCATCGCCAAATCAGGCAAAAAAGTTCTCTTCGTTGCCACTAAAAAACAGGCCAAACAAGTTATCGCCGAAAAAGCTCAGAGCATCAACATGCCTTACGTTATCGAACGCTGGCCCGGCGGTATGCTTACCAACTTCCCTACCATCCGCAAGGCTGTCAAGAAGATGACCGCCATCGACAAGATGACCAAAGATGGTACTTTCGACAACCTTTCAAAGCGCGAAAAGCTCCAGATCACCCGTCAGCGCGCCAAGCTTGAAAAGACTCTTGGCTCTATCGCCGACCTCAACCGTCTGCCCTCAGCACTCTTCGTTGTTGACGTTCTGAAAGAACGCATCGCCGTAGCTGAAGCAAACCGTCTGGGTATACCCGTATTTGCCATGGTTGACACCAACTCAAATCCCAACGACATTGACTTCGTGATCCCCGCCAACGACGACGCATCAAAGTCTATCGAGCTTATTCTCGACACTGTATGCGCAGCCATGGCCGAAGGTCTTGAAGAACGCAAAGTCGAAAAGGTAGACACTCAGGCTGCCGGCGAAGGCGAACAGGCTCCCCGCAGAGAGCGTCGTCGTGTAAGCCGCAAAGCTGAAAACGAAGCTACCGCTACCGACGCACCTGCTACTGAAGCACCTGTAGCTGAATAATCAACCTCTTATTGTTTAACCACCACACACATTACTCAATATGGCAGTAACAATGGCAGAAATCACCAAGCTCCGTCACCTCACAAGTGCCGGCTTGATGGACTGCAAAAAAGCCCTCGCCGAAACCAACGGCGACATCGAGGCAGCCGTTGAGATCCTTCGCAAGAAGGGTCAGGCAGTAGCTGCAAAGCGTGAAGACCGTGAAGCTTCCGAAGGTTGCGTACTCGCAAAGAACGTTGAAGACTTCGCAGCTGTCGTAGCACTCAAGTGCGAGACCGACTTCGTGGCCAAGAACGCCGGCTTCGTAGAACTCACCAACAAGATCCTCGACGCAGCCATGGCCAACCGCCCCGCTTCGATCGACGAACTCAAGGCCCTCGTACTCGACGGCCAGACTATCGCTGACCTCATCGTAGAGGAAAGCGGTAAGACCGGTGAAAAAATGGAACTCGGTGCTTACGAATTCGTTAAAGCTCCCACCACCACTTCCTACAACCACCAGGGCAACAAGCTCGCCACCATCGTTGGCTTCAACATGGCAGGCGTTGACTACCAGGTGGCTCGCGACGTGGCAATGCAGGTAGCATCTATGAACCCCGTAGCCGTTGACCGCGACAGCGTTCCCGCAGCCGTAGTAGAAAGCGAATACAACGTCGCTATCGAAAAGACTCGCGAAGAGCAGATCCGCAAGGCTGTTGAAGCAGCTCTCAAGAAAGGCGGTCTCAACCCCAACCACTTCGACACCGAAGACCACATCGAATCAAACATCTCCAAGGGTTGGATCACCGAAGAAGAAGCAGCCAAAGGTCGTCAGATCATGAAAGAAGCTGCCGAAGCAAAAGCAGCCAACCTGCCTCAGCAGATGATGGAAAACATCGCCAAAGGACGTGTCAACAAATTCTTCAAGGAATCTTGTCTCCTCGAACAGGAATTTGTAAAAGACGCCACCATGACTATTGGCCAATATCTCGAGAAAACTCAGAAAGGTCTCGTAGCCGTGGAATTCAAGCGTGTTAACCTCAATCAGGATTAAACAAAATCCTCTTCATCCGCTCTACAAACTTATAAGTCATAACAAAGTTTATTTATAGCGGTGTGCGCCCCCGACCAAAATCGAGGGCGCACATTTTTTTTATATCCACAAGCACATGAAAAACTATAATTCATTCCCAATATCAATCAATATTTGAAGCAAAACCGACCATAACGATCGCACCAATAGGAATATGACACAAGATTACACATCATGCAACCGATTACGTTTCGTAAGCACAATGTTTTTAAAACAAAATAAAAATTAAGCAGTTTGTATGTTACAATCCTGTAACAAACGAGATAAGACCCCCTACAATCAACCCGGCAAATTGACCACACGCAATTCTATACCGTTTTCTTCAAGAGATCTGGCTACTTTATCCGGAATATTAGAATCGGTTATTATCATATCCACATCCGATACATTGGCAATCTTACTGAATCCTCTACGGCGAAACTTCGAAGAATCCGCAAGAACTATGGTCTTCTGAGCTGTGCGCATCATCACCTGATTAAGTTCGGCCTCACGTACATCTGTAGTTGTCAGCCCAAACTCAAGATCAATACCGTCGACACCAAGAAAAAGCTTTGAACACGCAAAATCAGACAGCATCTCCTCGGCCATCTTACCCACGACCGAAAGCGACGTAGCGCGTAACGAACCACCCAGTTGCACAATATCAACGTCATCGTTCACACCAAGAACTTCCGACACTTGTAGCGAAGCCGATACCACAGTAAGCCTGTGATCGGGCTTTATACAGCGAGCCAGTGCAAGCACCGTCGACCCGGATGCAATTATTACACTATCGTTACGACCTATAAGAGTTGCCGCATAACGGCCTATAAGATCTTTCTCCTTTCGTGCCAGTTTCTCTTTTTCGCTCACCGAGCGATTTGTTATATATGGATTTATCAGAATAGCCTTGCCGTGACTACGGTAAAGTTTGTTGTTTTTCTCAAGTTCGGTAAGATCCTTGCGTATTGTCACAGCCGACACATCAAGCAGAGCCGACAGATCAGAAACCTGCATGGACTCTTGCGAAAGCAATGTTTCCAGGATGAGCTGATGCCGCTCTTCTTTAGTCAGGGTCATAGTATTGGGCAACGATAGATATGGTTTTTCCGCAAATTTACTAAAAAAAACATCACAATAGACACGTAAGTGCTAAAAAATCACCTCTTAAGGCGTTTCAAACTGAAACCACCATGTATTTTATACCTCTCCGGCCACAACAATCGCACATCCACACCATATATTACTACACAACAACAAGATATCACGCCTAAGTCCACATTTTCACACATACCGCAAACCACCACTTGTTTTTCCAACAAAACACCCACACTATTATATCGAAATAACGATTTAACACCGCAGTCCCGCACAACCTCCCACAGAGATTCTCAGCCTCATACCGGCAAGACCTAAAAGCTCCCCCAAAAAAAACAGAGCCATTTTACATGCACCCCCTATCGATTACCCTAACATCCATATGGCAAACATGTTAAATTCACCTCACTTATCAACATTCAGCAACATACCAATACTTAAAATATTATTTTTGAGAATTGATTTTTATCTGATACCAATCATCTTCATTCTCAATCTACTACAATTATGGCTTTTTGGAAAAAGAACTCAGACCGTCACTTCTCCGACAGCTTGAACAGCGGGTTCCTTGATCTCAACGTTTCCCAGCCTAAAGGCAACTACACCAACGTCGTAATGGTCAAGAAATGTGATCTCGACGACTTCAACAACCGTTCAAAAATACTCGTCAACGCAGGCGAACTCGCCGTGCTGCTGCACAACGGCCACGTTACCGGCATGCTCCAGCCCGGGCTAATCACCGTATCCAACTCCAACTATCCCTTCCTGACCAACTTAGTGGCCAACCTCATTCGCGGCGGCGCCCGAGCACAGTCTGACATGATATTCTTCATCCGCAACACTGCGTCCGACGTGATATGGACTACCGCCGACACACAGGACGTGCCCGACCCTGCCTACGAAAACACGAATGTGGCGATTGGCGCTTCCATAAAGATCAACCTTACCGTGCTTCCCGAACACATGGATCGTTTCTTCAACAGTTGCGTGGGAGCCACCGAACGCCAGCTCACCTACGGCGACATCATAAACAAGGCCTCCACCACGCTAAACAACAACTTCTTCTCTACTGTGATATCATGCATCAACCGCACCGGAAATATCGACAGCGTAAATACCGCGACCATCACGCCCGAGCTGCTTCCCGTATTCAAGAGAAGCCTGCTCGAAATGTATGGCATCACGGTACGGGATCTGTCGGTCGATTCGCTCAACAAGATTTCAAGCGCCGAGCGAGACCTCGTAAAAGAACGAAGGAAGGATTACGACATACTCGAGTTCGAAGACTTTGCGGAGCGTCAGAAAACACTCCGCGAGGCCGCCCGCATAACACTGCTTAAAGAAGCTGAAGCCGCCGGATCATTGAAAGAGCTTGAAGTGCTCGGGGATAATTGGATGAAGGTAAAGATCGAAGAGATAACCCGTGCGGCCATGAACAACCCCGCCATAGCCAACATGGCCACATCGGCACTCGGCGGATATCTCGGCTCCCAGTCCAGCGTGCTTTCCGACCTGTGCCGCGGACTTGTCAACACCGTATCGCCGCACTCACCCGCACAGCCTGCAGCAGCATTTACCGGCACTTTCCACAGCCCGGCACCCACCATTGATCCGATGGCTGCCGTGGGAGTTCCGCCCGTTCCGGCCGACATACCCGTACCGCAAAGCGAACCCGAGGCTTCATCGGCCGATATCGAAGCGCAAATCAGCAAGCTCAATACCCTGCACGACAAAGGCCTGATATCCGAAAAAGTATATCAGGACACACTGACACGTCTAATCTCACTGCTATCCGTATGATCACACGATGCTCCAATTGCGGTACACCTCTGACGCATGAACACGTTACCGGCATATACTTAAAATGCCCTAACTGCAACCGCGAGCAAATACTCAGCGACGTTTCGCAGACCATTTCGCCGGGAAGCAGCGAGCCACACTATTACGACGACAACCTACCGTGGCCGGACTTTTTAGACAAATGCTTCGACAAGGAAACACTCAAGAAACTGCCCTATGGATTCCTGAACTCCGACAATGTGACCACAAAAGAGTATTACGTACCGTTTGTGGAGATATCACATCGAAATGGCTCCGACTTCATGCCGGTACACGCCGAAGCATCCGGAACACCATCTATACCAACAATACAAAATGCCCAGAATATAAAACAGGCAAAGAGGCTTACGGCACCGCCGTACAACGCCCGTGTACTGAATGTGGATCCCGCCAAGACCAATATAAGCAATTCGCCAGATCGATACGTCAACCCTGAGCTGAAATACTTCCCCGTAAAGTATTTGTCAATCAGGCACAACGGCACTGACTATAAGACATCCGCAATCGGCAACCATATCAAAACCTTCAGCCCAGAACTGCCCGAAATAAGCCAGACTCACGATTATGATAAGTCAGATAATTTCGTAGGTAATATCTCTGCCATCGGTTTTCTGCTTATCATAGCATCTATGATATGCACAATTTTTTGCCCCGAATATCTGCCTTGGAGCATTACAGGAAAAATATCAGGCGTATGGACTATAATATGGGTCGGATTCTTAAGTTTACTTGCAATAAGTATGTTCAAGAAGCCCCTTGAATATTCGCTACGCTTATTGCGTAAGTCAAATATAACCAACGGATTCTCAAATTTAAAATCACAATGCAAAACCAAGACCCGATGACTGTTTATACGGTCAGATGCCCCAACTGCGGCACTGCAGTAAACGGCTCCGACATCGTAGGCACAATAGCACTGTGCCGCTCTTGTCACCGCCACATGGTGATACCGCATGACCGTATCATACGAAATGTCTCTTACAAAATACTTCATCATGCACCGTCATCGGCTGACATAAAGGAAAAACTGCTCGATTTTTTCTGTGAAAACGGCGACGAAAAGCTGTTTTCGACTCTTACCATCGAAAGCATCAGCCGTTATTATATCCCTGTCCTGGAAACGAAGCGAAACGGAGTGTATGTATATATTCCGCTTAACGACAGCCATACCGATATGTTTGAAATGTTTTTCCAAAACGGATTGATGTCGACATCACATTTCGAACAGGCCCTTCCGCTTAAAGACTTCTCAGACCTCACACCTGTAGATTACCGCACGGCGTTCAACACCAATCCCGACGACAGAATAGAATATCTCGAATGCTTCTCGCTTGAAAAAATGAAGACACTGCACGGCATTGATTTAGACGCAGGCATCGTAATAAAATATCTGCCTCTGACTGTGATAGAATCCTCGATAGGGCGTCTGTGCTTACTTGGAGTCAATGATCACTTCATATTGGCCGACCGCGAAAAGATCATTGAGCAAATCCAGCCCAAAAAGCGTCGTACGTTTTTCGGCTTATTATATAAAGCTGTAAAAATGTTGCCGTACATATTTATCGTATGCTTCGCAATTTATATTCTGTTCGCGTTTATACATTCAATCAAAAAAGAAGGAGAATGGTATAATATAGTCATATTGATTATATTCGGTATGTTCTCAAGCGCTGTATTATTAGGATTCTCTCACTTATTTTTTAAAGCGTTATATATAGTCTTTTCACCTGTGATTTTAATCCTCAATATGCTATCATTCCGTGTCAAAGGCAATCCAAGCCGAGCTAAGGGACGAAAGGTACTCAATATATCACAATAATCTGACATTGACATGGCCGACAACCGAAAAATAATGCATGCCAAAGGCATTGGTGCCGATGGCAATATCGACGGATTTATTGGGAAATTCCGTATAACACGCGACGCCACATGGGAGCTTGAAAATGATGCCTGGTGCGAAGGCACACAATATTACATCTACGACTTCGCCACAACTACCGACCAATTCAAGACCCGATGCCTGAATCTGATCGCCAAAGACACACCGCCCGACATATTCAGCAAAATATCAAATCTGAATATCGAGCGCTGCTATCTGCCCATGGTAGACTGCGACGATGTGATGGTATGCCTCAACAACGATGCGATGATCACATACAGCCTACTCAACAAAGGCCATATAAGCAAGCGGGAGATAACCGCCATGTTCGGCGAGCTTAAACCGTTTGACGGACATGACTACAATCTGCGCGCATTCAGATTCCTGCCTATAGTGCAGGGATTTCACGACGTAAGCTACACTGCCGGACTGCATGGTAAGAAATTTGACCAAGACTCTGCCCCCGAAGTGTCGCTTATACCCGTATATCGAATGACATTTGACCTCGAGGGTACCACCCACTACATATATTCGTGGGGCGATAAAGAGCTCTCGCAAATCACAGCCACTCCGCTGCCCAAAGATCCGTTTATATGCGATGATGAATTAAAATATTCTCGTCCATACATAACCATAGCATTCAGCCTGGCGACAATGCTTGGAGCTATTTATTTCATTTGCTCCACTTATATATGGATGTACAATTATTTTTCAGATTGGTACCTGGTATTCAAGATATTGATATGGGCTATACCATTGTTCATAATCTATTATCTTATGTCTTCTGTACTATCCAGCGTATTCAATGTCATTGGAAATATCTTTATATCTTTCGATTCGAAAATCGCCATTTCACAAGCTCAACGATATAATTCACAGACACGTGAACGAAAGATTGCCGATGCCAAGGATGTGTTTGGATGCGATATTAATCCCAAAGAAAGCAAAATCCGATCAATAACATCAGTCGAAAATTATTTCAATGAATGGTACACTAAGTACACCGATGTGTCCATTATCATGAACAACCTTTTTGATACAATCTTTGAAGATAAATGAGCACGCAGATTCTATCCAATAAAAATACTGCCGGATTCAATGTACTGCGCATAGTGTCAGTGCCACATGAGTCGCTGTTTAACGACGACCCGGCAGCGATTCTCGCTTCACGCAAGCGCGAGATGGCCTCGCTGCTCTTTCAGATACACCGCTATATCAGCGATGCTGCCGGGGGCAATGTCACTGCCGCCGTGGAAATGCTGTGGATGACCCACAAAGTCGACCGTCAGCCCTACAATGCACGGATAGAGATATACTTTGTGGTGCACACCATGTCGGCAGACGCCAAGGCCGAAAGCGAGGCACGTGCCGACATCACCTCGCTCATACGCAGTCAGCTCGACTCACAGTGGTATGAGGTGGAAGATGTGGACGCCGACACATTTCTGACGCGTCTGATGCCGCTTTGCAACCGTCAGTCCCGCGCACTCACGCGTGAGTGCCGCATAGAGCCGCTGCCCATCGGACAACAGACCAACATACCCGTCTTCGACCGCATCACCCCCACGGCGTCGGACATGCACCGCTTCATAAGCGCCCTTACCGATCATGCCGATGTGTGCGTGCAGTTTATCATCACGCCTGTGACATATACAGCCGAGGAGAAGACACTGCTGCTGCAACTTGCCCAGATCATGGCAATGGCTGCCGACGGAATCAATGAAAACGGCAACAAGATAAGCATAGTGGGCGCACGTAAGCTGGCCGAGCTGTATGAGTATTACTCCAATCACCGCGACCGCCCCGTCTACGGGCTCGACATAGTGGTGTGGGGCCCCACTCCCGCCGCCACGTCCATAATCTGCTCAAGCATAGCCGGACACATACACACCGGCGAGTCGGGCGACAAACTGGCAGGTACAAGAAGCGTGCCCGTGAGTCCGGCTAAGTTGCTGCCACACAAAAACTACTTCTATACACTACCCTGGGTGGTGGCATCGTCGATCCACAGCTACAACAGTGTGGCATCGCGACTGCCCAACTTGTTTACCATCGAGGAATGCAGCGAGCTTATATCGCTGCCCGTGGCCAACAATCATATCGGAGCCGGCATCACCGTCAACGAATCGGGCCGCAGAAGCCGCACATACTCCGACGGAATAATAGGCGAAGGCAGCGATCTGGTGATAGGCACACTGAAATCGCCCGGACAGCCCAAGATAGGTCTGAGAGTCAACGATCTGGCCAAGCACATGCTCATTGTAGGCACTCCGGGCTCAGGCAAGACCACATTTTCCGTCGGACTGCTCGACCGTCTGTGGAAAGAGTTTAAGATCCCGTTTTTGGTCATCGAACCGGCAAAAAACGAATACCGCGCCCTGATAGAAAGCATCCCCGACCTGCAGGTATTCACGCCCGGCAAGCCCGACATATCGCCTTTGATATTCAACCCGTTCGCTCCGCCCAAAGGGGTGAAGCTGGGTAGCTACAAGTCGACACTGCTCACCGCATTCGCAGCCGGCGTGAGCATGTCGAGCCCGCTCGACAAGATTTTTGAGGAAACGATCACCAACTGCTATGCCGACTTCGGATGGCTCGACTACATGACAAGCGGCGAACAGGGTCGTACGATCAACATATCCGACTTCATAAAATGCTTTGAAGAAACATTTCAGGCCATAGGCTACAAGGGAGATGCGTCAAACATCTGCAAGGCAGGTATCGTGAGGCTGAAAGGACTTGTCAGGCTCTTCGACAATTATTTCTCGATCCCCATAGAGGATCTGCTCAGCAAGCCCACGGTGATAGAGCTCGCGGCCATAGAAAATGCCGACCAGAAAGCGCTGATCATAGCCCTTATACTGCTCGGAATACTCTCGTATATCAATGCCAACTATACCGGCACGGGAGGCCTGCGCAACTTCATACTGCTGGAAGAAGCCCATGTGCTTCTCGACGCAGGTACGGGCGGAGGCAACAACAGCGGCAACGCCAATCCGGCTCAGATAGCGCAGGGGCTGGTGAAGCGTATTCTGGCCGAACTGCGATCGTATGGCGTAGGATTTGCCATCGCCGACCAGTCGCCACGCAAGGTGGGGCTCGACATCGTGGCTCTGACCGACATAAAAGTGGCATTCCGACTTGTGGAGCAGACCGACAAGGACATCATAGCGGGAAGTGTGTCGATGACTCCACCCCAGTATGCACGTCTGGCCAAGTTGCGTCCGGGTGAAGCATTCTTCTTTTTCAACAAACTCGAAGAAGCCGAAGAGACCGTAACGCCCGACTATCGACTTGAAAAGAAAATATCCATATCGCTTACAGATCAGAAGATAGGCGAGCTGTCGACTTACTGGAAAAAACATCCGCTCGAGACGCGCCCATATCCCGAATGCAGCCTTACCAAACTATGCAAAGGTGCCTGCGACAACCGATGCCGCATGCTGGCCCATGAAGCTGCCCGACGGCAATTTCGCCGATATTTAGCCGGCAAGCCCAAAGAACCCGAACGTGTGATCGCGGCCGTGCGCCGTATGCCACAGGGACTCTTTGACATGACCGGTACGGAGCCGGAAAAGAAACTCGTGCACTGCGCACAAATACACTTCTGGCGACTGGTACGCTACGAGGCCAAACTGAAATTCAACGAACAACTTGTAACACGATACTTAAATGAGTGAATTTGACGATTATGACGACGGTGGCGACGTAACCCCCGACGTGAGCGACGATGTGAGCGACGATGTGAGCGACGACTCCGCATCTGCCGATTTTGACGATTCGGGATTCGATGACTTCGACGACTCCGGCTCCGACGAGAGCTTTGAGGATGCCGACGATGATTTCGACAATTTCGATGATTCCGACATGGAAGAAGAAACCTATGAAGAAGAAGACGTCAGCGACTTCGACGATTCCGACATGACCGACATGGAGGAAGAATCCTATGAGGAAGAAGACGTCAGCGACTTCGACGATTCCGACATGACCGACATGGAAGAAGAAACCTATGAGGAAGAAGACGTCAGCGACTTCGACGATTCCGACATGACCGACATGGAAGAAGAAACCTATGAGGAAGAAGACGTCAGCGACTTCGACGATTCCGACATGACCGACATGGA
>CAJTQH010000052.1 GCA_910578305.1 uncultured Muribaculaceae bacterium | reverse complement strand
ACCACTATCATCATTGTGGGGGTAGGCAGCATGCCCATGAGGAATTCGATCCATGCTTCATTGCGGTTGTATATGAGTGTATCGGCTTCTTGTCCGGTCATCCCTTTGTCCGGGTCGATGATTATGCCGTAGAGAGTCTCCAGGTCGCCGGAGAGGTAGGCTGCGGTCATGCGTCGCGCACTTTCAAAGGGGTCGTCGGTGCTTTCAATGTTGCGTATGAGAGCTTCGGCCTGCTGTGATATTGGCGATCCGAAGAGTATGTTGATCTGAAATTCGGGAGTTTCCAGACCTCCTACAGTCTTGCCCATGGCAAGTGCCTTTTGCTGAATGCTTCCGTCGAGTGTCTGCAAGGGGTTGAAGTCGGGCAGTATCTGCTTCATGAGCAACATGGATATGGTGTTGGAGAGCATTGCGGGGCGCATGGAGTTGAATGATGCTGTGGTCAGTGGCATACCTCCGGTTATTTTACCGAGATATTCGTTTACTTGGGCTATCTGTTCGGGTGTAAGGACTTTATCAAGAGTGGAGTCGGCCGGAGCCATGATTACAGATGCCATGTATTGCTGAATGTCGGGCGATGCCATCTTGGCCATTTCGATCTCGCCATACACTTGCTCTACGCTCTGCAGGGCTTCGGCAAATCCGGTTGTGGAATCGGCGGTCGATGCGGGAGCGCAGTGGTGTGTACCGAATATATACGACGGCTTTTCAAGGCCGTTGCCCGATATTCTCCATAAAAGCTGTGCGTTGGCGGTGAGAGCCGATGCTGCGATGGCGATTACCGATACTGCTGTTGTGCGTCTGAGGTGTAGTGTAAGAGATTTAAACATGGCGTTAAGTACTGATGTGTAAAAATAAATATGTCTTAATTTATTATTGGTGTTGCCTGGTGTTAGTGTTGTAGTTGTGTATAACACTGCAAAAGTACGTACTATTTTTTTATCTCCAAATATTTTTTCAAAAAAATGTAAAAAAAAAATTGCGCAGTATCAGAAAAAGCAACAGCTCTCGTGGGTAATTCCACGGGAGCTGTTGTGATAAAAAGTTGTATGTGTCAATAGTACAGCGGTATGCAGCGGTCGAAATAGGCTCTTGCTTTGGTCCATGGCACATATATGGAGGTGTCGCCCGGGATGAGTGTCACCGGCTCTTCGTTGAGGTCTGTGCGCAGATAGTAGCGGCCTGAGTCGGAGCGAAACAGTATGAGCTGCAGGTTTGCCGCCATGGGCACTACTTGAAAGTCGCGCCAGTGCATGCCCACGGTGTCGAAATAGTTGGTGAGATAGTAGCAGCCGGGCAGATGCATCAGAGCAAGCAGTGGCATGAGTGTCTCGGCGTGTCCGAATCGAAGATGTACGGTGGAAGTGTTGTCGCCGCTTATGAATCCGTCGGTCGAGGCAATGATGTCGAGCAACAGCGGCGATGCGATGTCGGATGGTATTGCAGACAGCGTAGATGTCGAGTGCTGGAGGTATTGACGCAGATTGAACACGCCCCAGAGTGCGTTGTATTCCTGAGGTGTGAGGTAACGCGAAATATCACAGTCGAGTCCCATGGCCTGCAGTCCGGCCAGTACTGAATATTCGGCCATGGCCACGTCGGGGAGCGACATGTCGGAACTGAATTTGTTGCCCAGCACTCGGTATAGTGCGTTCAGCGGCACATTGGCTCGTGTGTAGGAGTCGATGGTAGCGGCGAGGGTGTCGCTTTTGCGATATGTCGAATAATCAGGATTGCCGTCAAAAAATCGCATCAGTGGCGAATATTTGCGTCCGGATGCTGTGCGCAATTCCACCTTGTTGTCGAGCCGCGAAAGCTGGTGTGTGAATTCGTACATGCTCATGATGCACCGTGGCGAGTAGGAGCTGATGGCCTCTACTGTGTTGGATCCGAATAGCATGGGGTAGTTGGCGAGCATGCGTGACGCTATGCCTCGCTGTTCGGCCATGCCGAGTGTGTCAAGTGCGCCCCAGCGTCCGTCGCTGTATGTCACCACTTTTTCAGTCAGAGCCATTAACTCGCGTCCTCGGGCAGTGATAGTGCCTTGCTCATTAGCAAGCCGCAATGCTTTGAGCAGTGTGGATGTGTGGCGCGGAGTGGCCGGATATCGAGCTCCGTGTCGTCCGACATGATTGATCATCACCGGGGTCAGAGTGTCGGGATAGTCGTAGGCCTGTGTTGGAGCAGGATACGGTTTGGCACTTCCCTGGCAGTCGGTCCATGAGTAGGTCGTGGCGGTGGGATCGGCGGCTATTACATGTGTGGCTGTGGCGCATATAATAATAAGCAGAAGGCTGAGTCGGATTTTCATCGTGTAGGAGATATATGAATTTTGATTATCTTTGCGGCATAAGTCGGTTGTGGCGTTGCACCGCATACAAAGATATGATATAATGGGCAGATTAGAAAATATAGACGATCTTATAAAATACAACAATCCGGCCGAAGCATTGGTTTTGCTTGACCGGATCGTGGCTGAAAATCCTGCTGACGCGCATGCCTTATTTCTCAGAGGTAAGGCTTACTGGCGTATGGGACAGCGTTCCAAAGCCATGAGCGACTATGCATCGGCGGCATCCATTGATCCCGACAGTCCGGCCGTGCACGCTTTGGAGCAGGCGCGCGATGTAGAGTCGTTTTTCAATCCGGATCTGCTCAATCCTTAGGATGCCGACAGCATGATAGTGTGTCGCTGCTTCCATCCCTGTGTGCCGTTGCGAAGTTCGATAATGGTGAGCCCCATCAAGCCCGCCACTGCTGCCGGGATGCGGCGTATGACATCGGTCAGAGAAGAGATACCGCTTAGCTTGAGATTGGCCAGAACTGTGCCACGCTGACGAATGGTGGCGAATATCACATCGGATGGACAGAATGCAGTCATAGTATAAAGAATTGTGAGTTAGTTGCTTTTGTACTTACAAAATTAAGCCATATGTGGGCTGTATTAATGCCCCGGTGTGATAAATACTGCTAAATATTCGGGTCGTTCGGATAAAACGAAAGCAGAATCCGAATATCCGGATTCTGCCTCAATAGTGTAAAATAGATTAGTGTGTATAATAAATATGTTATAAGTACTTGTATGTCGATGAGGTCAGACGATGCCCTGTGCCATCATGGCACGAGCCACTTTCATGAATCCTGCCACATTGGCGCCTTTTACATAGTTGATATATCCGTCATTCTCTTTTCCGAATAGTTCACACTGGTGGTGGATTTCGGCCATTATCTGCTTGAGCCGCGCATCCACTTCTTCAGCTGTCCATGAGAGTTTCTGCGAGTTCTGTGCCATTTCAAGCCCTGACACAGATACTCCTCCGGCGTTTGCGGCTTTGCCTGGAGCATATAGTATGCGTGCAGCAAGAAATTCCTTTATGGCTTCGGGTGTCGATGGCATGTTGGCGCCTTCGCTTACGGCTATGCAGCCTTGTTGTAAAAGCGCGCGTGCATCGTCGCCGTCGATCTCGTTCTGTGTGGCCGATGGCATGGCTATGTCGCATTTAACGCGCATCCAAGGCCGCTCTCCGGCAAAGTATTCACATCCGTATTCTTCGGCAAACTCACGTATGCGTCCGCGATAGATGTTTTTGAGCCGGAATATGTAGTCGAGCTGCTCGCGTGTGAGTCCGTCGGGCACGTAAATAGTGCCGTCGCTGTCGCTCATTGACACTACTTTGGCTCCGAGCTGAAGCAGCTTTTCGGCTGTGTATGTGGCCACGTTGCCCGAACCGGATATGGCTACTCGCTTGTCTTTTATGTCTATACCACGGGTGGCGAGCATAGATAGCAGGAAGTATACGTTGCCGTAGCCGGTGGCTTCAGGGCGTATGAGCGATCCGCCGAATTCGCGGCCTTTGCCGGTGAATGTGCCTGTAAATTCCTGCGCCATCTTCTTGTACCATCCGTACATGTAGCCTACTTCGCGTCCGCCCACGCCGATGTCGCCTGCGGGAACATCGGTGTCGGGGCCAATCTGCCGCCAAAGTTCTGTGATGAAAGCCTGGCAAAACCGCATCACTTCCATGTCGCTTTTGCCGCGTGGCGAGAAGTCGCTTCCCCCTTTTGCACCGCCCATGGCCAGTGTTGTGAGTGAGTTCTTGAATGTCTGCTCGAAGGCGAGGAATTTAAGAATTGACTGGTTGACCGACGAGTGAAACCGTATGCCGCCTTTGTAGGGACCTATGGCGTTGGAGTGCTGTATGCGGTAGCCCATATTGTTCTGCACTTTGCCGCTGTCGTCGACCCACGATACTCTGAATGTGAATATGCGGTCGGGAATGCACAGACGCTCGATGAGATTGTATCGCTCAAATTCAGGATGTTCGTTGTATACATCCTCGATGGAGGTGATAACTTCTTCCACGGCCTGAAGGTATTCAGGTTCGTTGGGGAATCGACGCTGAAGGTCGGCCAATACTTCCGCTGCTTTCATTTTTGATAAAACCTAACTGAAATTGTGACTATTTGTAAGTAGAATTAATTGTTTGCTTGCAAATTTACGATAAATTTCAGAATATGCAATGAATTTGATGAAAAATAATTGTCGACAGACTATGGTTATGCAGTGGAAACATGGTGCGACAGTATCCTGATACTGTCGCTGAAAACGGTAAAATCCAATAATGTTCTGTCTAAGACTGATTTTTGGAAAAATCCGGTATCAATTGTCAGTCTTCGGAATAGTGTCGTAGCACTCGGCGGTAAGAGTTGAATATCTTTGACTTGGACATGAATCCAACGTATTTGTCGCCATCGACTACCGGTAGATTCCATGCGCCGGTGTCGTCGAAGATTTTCATTACTTGCTCCATGCTCGAATTGATGTCGATAAGCGCAGGCGGCGAACTCATGAAGGTGTTGACTTTCATGCGTCGGTAGAGATCGGGACGGAACATGATGTTGCGTATCTCGTCGAGAAGCACCACTCCGATCAGGCGGTGATTGTCATCGACTACAGGAAATAGATTGCGATTGCTCTGCGAGATTTCCTTTACCATTTCGCGCAGATCCATGTCGGGGCTTACGCAGCGGAAGTCGGTTTCGATCACATTGTCTATCTTGAGCAGAGTGAGCACAGCCTTGTCTTTGTGGTGGGTCAGGAGCTCTCCGCGTTGCGCCAGACGCATGGCATATATGCTGTAGGGAAGGAATGTCTTGATTGTGAAGTAGGACAATGCCGATACGATGAGCAGCGGCAGAAACATCTGGTATCCACCTGTGAGTTCGGCTGTGAGGAAGATTGCCATGAGCGGGGCGTGCATGACTCCCGACATTACTCCGGCCATGCCCATCAGAGCGAAGTTTTTGACCGATAGGTCGAGTCCGAAGATGTGGTTGATCGTGTAGGCAAACAAAAATCCGGCCATGCATCCAACAAATAGTGATGGCGCGAATGTGCCACCTACTCCTCCGGCGCCGTTGGTGGCCGATGTGGCGAATGCTTTGACCATGGTTAGAGCAGTGAGCATAGCTATTATTGTCCATACTGATCCTCTGTCGGAGTAAAACAGCGATCCGTCGAGTATGGCCTGAGTGTCGCCGCTGAGAAGTGACTCTATGGCTCCGTATCCTTCGCCGTATAGAGGAGGGAACAGAAATATGGCTCCTGACATGATTATGGCTCCGAATCCATATTTGCGCCATGAGCCGTTGATACGGCGGAAAGCATTTTCCATCATGTTCATTACCCGTGTGAAATAGAGTGAAATCAGTCCGCAGAAGATGCCAAGAAGCACCACATATGGTATGCGTCCTGTCATGAAAGGCTCTGTCTGTACGTAGAAGAATTCAGCTTCATAGCCTGTGAATGTATAGGCTACCGTGGCTCCTGCGATCGAGGCTATGAGCAGTGGCATGACCGACACGGTGGTGAGGTCTATCATGAGTACTTCGAGTGTGAAAAGCATTCCTGCAATAGGAGCCTTGAATATGCCAGCTATACCTGCTGCTGCACCGCATCCGACAAGTATCATGAGCACTCGCGGCGACATGCGGAATGTCTGTCCTATTGTGGAGCCGATGGCGGCTCCCGTGAACACGATGGGGCCTTCGGCTCCTACCGATCCGCCGAATCCTATGGTGACTGAGCTGGCACATAGTGATGAGAACATGTTGTGTCGCTTAAGCCGGCTCTTGTTCTGCGATATGGCATATAGCACGCGTGTCACGCCGTGGGATATGTTGTCGCGCACCAGATAGCGTACAAACATGAGGCATATAAGTACGCCTACAGCCGGATATATGGCAAACATGAAGTTGCTCTGGTTGATGGGCAGGCTTGAAGTAAGCGTATGCGCTATGAGGTGTATGAGCCATTTCAGAATAAGCGCGGCGAATCCTCCCAGCACTCCTACGAGCAGGGCAAGAAACACCACGAATGTCTTCTCGGTGATGTGTTTCTCGCGCCAGGCTATGATGTGGGCGAAGAGGCTGTCTGCGGGCTTTCGGTGGGTAGTGGTGCTGTCGGTGCTCATGTCTGTGTAATCAATAAACTAACATTATAAGATTTTGTAAATATCACACTCCTTTGCCCGACAACACCGTGTGGGCTGTGTGAAGGATTATTTTCAGATCAGTTGTGACGGATATGTTTTCAAGATACAGCAGATCGTACTTCAGTCGTTCGAGCATCTGCTCCACATCAGAGGCGTATCCGTATTTAACCATGCCGAGCGAGGTGAGACCGGGTCTGACACAGTGTATGAGGGCATAGGCCGGATCGCGTTCGAGAAGCATGGCTGCATAGTGCGGGCGCTCGGGGCGTGGTCCGACAATTGACATGTCGCCCCTGAGCACGTTTATCAGTTGTGGCAGTTCGTCGAGCCGGTATTTGCGCAGTATGCGTCCGATTCCGGTCACTCTGTGGTCGTCGGGGTGAGACAGCTGAGGATTTCCGTCGGGTTCGGCTTTGTTGATCATGGAGCGGAGCTTGATGATGTCGAATTGCCGGCCATGAAGTCCCACTCTGCGTTGACGGTAGAATGCGGGTCCATCAGAGTTGATCCGCACTGCCAGTGCCAGTATGAGTATGGGTATAGCAGAAACTGCCAGCAGCAGCGATGAAGCCACCACGTCAAATGCCCGCTTGATGTTGATGGTGCTTGCGGGAAGATTATTGCGGCTGATGTCGATGAACGGTTCGGCTGTAAGGTTCATTAGTCGAGACCTGAACAGATACACCGGCAGGCTTCCGGCAGCTATGTAGATGGACAGAGATAGCGGGAGCAGACGGTGTACGGTTTCAAGGGTGTGTTCCCATCCGTCGGGGTGAGGTATAACGATCAGTCGCTCGATGTGCATGCTGTGGCATACTTCCGCGATGTTGTCGATGTCGAATGCGGGCAGTGCAGTGTCTATGTCGGCAAGTGTTTCGGCATGATTGTCGGAATCAATAAGAGCCACCGGGCAGATAGCTGTGGAGGGTTCGATGCCATTGATCTGCCTGGTGTAAAGATCCGGGGCTGAACTATAGCCCACAATAAGTGTGTTGAAGCATATTCTTCGCTGTGCGATGAGCCGTGCGGTGCGTGATGTAATGGCCAGTCTCGGCAGATATACCACTGCAAACAATAGCCCTAAGAGTATGAGAAACAGGTTGTAGTCGTGTATCCGGTCGTTGGTCAGATCGTTGAGCAGTGTGGCAAAGATCATTAACAGCGTGCCTATGACGGCCGTAATGAGTGTGGTGGAGAATTCAGACGTACGCGATTTTACATAGACATGCGTGTAGTATCCCGACAGGTAGTATATCAGGAGCATGACTGTGGGAAATAATATTTGTCCGACTATCAGAATCGGCGAGCAAAGAAATGAGGTGAGAGATGCGAATCCGGTATAGGCTGCCGGCAGGTCGTAGTAGCGTACGACGTTAAAAAGCAGTACGGCCATGCCGGTCGATAGAAAATCCGCGACGATGTAGCGGAACCGCTGTCGGGATTCGTTGATCATTTACGCAGTATCTTTATGGTACAGTCGTTGGATATCTTTATCACTGCCGACGGGGTATGTGCCGAGCGGTCGTCGCGGCGGTATGAAGCCACGTAGTCCACCAGGGCAATGATGTCGGGCGATATTTCGTCGAAAATGGATGGAGCCGGCAGTCCGCTGAAGTTGGCGGATGTAGACACTATGGGGCGTCGGAGAGACTTGCACAACTGCATGCAATATTGCTCGGATACGACTCTGATGCCGACACTGCCGTCGGGCGCAAGCAACTCGGGTGCCAGTCCTGCGGGGTGATCGTAGACCACGGTTACAGGTGTCACTGCAGCCTCTACCAGTTCCAGAGCCACGTAGGGGATGTCGTCGACATATCGTTCGAGCATGGCTGTGTCGCTGACAAGTGTGATGAGTGCTTTTGCCTCGGCTCTCCTCTTGATGTCGAATACTCTCCGCACTGCATCGCTGCGTGTGGCATCACATCCTATGCCCCAAACGGTGTCGGTGGGATACAGTATCACGCCTCCACGTCGAAGGCATTCTACGGCTTGTGCTATGTCGGCTTCAAAGGTCATGTCGGGTGTATCGGTAATTAGTTTAGTATGGTGCAAAGATAACACTCAGCTACGGTAAATAAAATCTTTTGTGAAAAAATTAGGGTGTGCTCTGCCGAACAAAAAGTGTTGTGATGACGTTGTAACAATGCAAGAGATAAAAATCAGCTTTAGACATAACTGCTCCGGATGCGCTCGTGAAGAGTCATATCCGGAGTTTTTTCATTGATTGGCTGGATTTGACAACGGTACTTATAGATGGCGTATGCCTTATTCTATTGAGATTCCCTCAAAAAAAGTATTAGACAGCTCTTTTTTTTTCGTCAAATGCTTCTTGGCCATGTTTTTTTTTGTTAGTTTTGATGCATAATCTTACAAATACAAACAAAACCTAATTCTAAACACCTACCTACACATGCTACGTGAAGAAGATCTTGCTCTACTTGAGCAGAAGGGTATCAGTGAAAAACAGGTGGAGGAGCAGCTCAAGCGTTTCGCCACAGGATTTCCTTATCTGAAAATAATGGATGCCGCCCGTGTGGGCAACGGCATAACCAAGTTGACTGAAAACGAAGAAGACAAGGCCATAGCCCGTTGGAAACTTTATCTGGAAAACGGCGGCGAGGTGTGCAAATTTGTGCCGGCTTCCGGTGCGGCCTCGCGAATGTTCAAGGCTTTATTTGAGTTTGTCGACGGCGATACGGACATTCCCACTCCCGGATCGGATGTGGAAAAGCTTATAACTGACATTGATAAGATGGCTTTCATTGCCGATCTCAACGAGGTTACGGTGAAATTGCATGGTTTTACCGTGGACGAGCTGAAGCAGGCCGGACGCAACAAGGATATCATAGCCGCCATTATCAAGCCTGAAGGGTTGAATTACGGCAATCTGCCCAAGGGATTGCTGAAGTTCCATTCGTATCCCGAGGGTAGCCGTACTCCGCTTGAGGAGCAGATGACCGAGGGCGCACAGACTGCTGCCAAT
Organism: uncultured Muribaculaceae bacterium; assembly: GCA_910578305.1. GTDB lineage: Bacteria > Bacteroidota > Bacteroidia > Bacteroidales > Muribaculaceae > Paramuribaculum. The sequence continues at coordinate 6,777 of CAJTQH010000052.1, read as the reverse complement.
TCGTTAGGCATCGTCAATCTGCACTTTACCGTGTCGGCCAATCACCGCAAGCTCTTTGAAGAAAAGATCAAAGAGGTGATAGATGAGGTGAGCTCGCGCAGAGGGGTGAAGTTCAGTGTGACTCTGTCGGAGCAGAAGCCGGCTACAGACACTATTGCTGCCAATCCCGACAACACTCCGTTTATGGAAGACGGCCATCTGCTGTTCCGTCCAGGTGGTCACGGCGCGCTGATTGAGAATCTCAATGATATGGAGAGCGCAGTGGTGTTTATCAAGAATATCGACAATGTGGTGCCCGACTCACGGCGTGACGCCACAGTGCGTTACAAGCAAGTGCTTGCCGGATATCTCGTAGAACTGCATGATGCTATAGGCAAGTATCTCGCTGATCTTGCCACAGGCGACTACACTCGCGGATATCTGCAGGAAATGCTGGCGTTCATGCATGACAAGTTGTCGATAACCGATCGTTCGATCGACGGGCTTAATGACACTGCCTTGGCTATGTATATACATGAGAAACTCTCTCGTCCCCTGCGTGTGTGCGGTATGGTGCGCAATGAGGGCGAACCCGGCGGCGGGCCTTTCATCGCATTCAATCCCGACGGATCTGCTTCACCGCAGATTCTTGAGAGCAACCAGATCGATCCGACCAACGAAGAGTATGGTCGTATGGTGCAGGGTGCCACGCATTTCAATCCCGTAGATCTGGTGTGCTATATCAAGGATGTGCACGGAAATAATTTCGATCTTACCAAGTATGTTGATCCGGCTACCGGTTTTATATCGTCGAAATCGTCGCACGGCAAAGAACTTCGGGCTATGGAACTCCCGGGACTATGGAACGGTGCGATGAGCGACTGGAATACAGCGTTTGTCGAGGTACCTATTGCAACTTTCAATCCGGTCAAGACTGTAAACGATCTTCTTCGTCCCGCACATCAGAGCTGATAGCCGGATAAAGATAACTCAGATTGATGGTGTGCCGTAATACGGTGCGCCATCTTTTTAATATGTTAATCGGTATAGAAAAGGCGGTGTGTCCGTGATGGGCACACCGCCTTTGGCTATGATAGCTGGTAGGTTATGTTATTGGCGCATTATGATCGATCCACCGAGTCGGCGAGTCAGAGGTTCGTTGAACTCATCGGGTGAAGGCAGTACGGTGATATTGTCGTACATACTGCTACGCGCTTTTGAGACAGACGGTTTGTTGCCTGTGCTTGCCCATGAGATGGCATAGCCTGACAAGATATCGGCTGTTGTGCCGAAATCACCGGGGTATATGTTGGTATCGTCAATCTCAACGTCGGGCTTGAAACCATCGGCGTAGTCGCGGAACCCATTGGCATTTTCACAATAGAATGTGATGGGATAGAATACGAAAGTGTAGTTGCCTATCTGTTTTTGCCATCCTTCCATACCTACATTCTTGCCCTGGGTGGAGGTGCCTATAAGGTTGACTTTAATGCCAAGACCACGCAGGCCGTTAATGAGAAGTTCGCTGGCCGATGCCGTGGTGATGGTTGTTATTACAAATACCCGATTGAGGTTGAGCGAGCTTGAGAGGGCATTGGCAATGGGGGCGTAGGAGTTGTTTGACTCCGGGTTTACAGGATTGCCGATACGATATTCTCCAACTTCACCGGCTGCAGTGCGTGTGGCATTGTAGACTGTGCGGGCATATATCTTGTCGGCATGTGCTGATCCGGCTACAAGGGTGCCGAGCACAGTGCTTGAGAGGACATGGCCGCCGTTGTTATAGCGGAGGTCGATAATGAGTTCCTCTATGCCTTCTGCCTTGAATTGGTTGAATACGTCTATCAGGTCGTTGTCATAATTCATGTGGAAGCCCATGTAGAGCAGGTAGCCTATCTTTTTGCCATTTTCGGTTATAATGGTGCTGTTTTTATAGATGGCCGGATCTTTGTATGTGTTCTTTGCTACAAGAACTGACGGTATGCGCGGTGTGATTATTGCGGCACCGTTTTCAAATTTCACATCATTGAGGTCGATTGTGACGTTGCCGTTGAGTACCTGTCCGCCGAGAGACTGATAGTTGGTTGTGGTAACAGCCACGTTGTTGACCTTACGTATGAAGTCGCCACGTTTCACTCCGGCTTCGTCGGCCGGAGATCCCGGGGTTACCCACATCACGGCAAAGCCGCACGGATCATCTTCGCTGGCTCCGAGGATGGAAGCTCTGATCAACATGCCTGAGTCGGTGTTGCTTGAGCCAACAGCGCGTGATACCGGGGCATTGCTTTCTATGTAGGTATAATATGCCTGACGCTGTCCGTTTAGCCAGAATCCATCGTCGTGGTTTACATCGTCAAATGAGGCAACGCCATCGAGCATTGATCGGAGGAATTTCTGATAGTCGAGACTGTAATCGAGCGTAAGGTCCGGAATGTGTTCGTTCCAGAGATAGTTGGAGTTCATGAATTCATATATCCATTCGTTTACGTCGCGATACAGACCATCTCCTTTTTCAAGAAATCCTTCGCCTTGTCGTATGGTGAGGACACAGGGCTGGGAATATCCTTCGACCTGAATGTTGATGTCGGTCGAGCGTCCGTACTGCCCCTCGTTTGGAGCGACTTTTACGCGCAGGGATGATGTGCCGGCAAAGCCGCTTGGAGTGAGAAGCTCGCACCACGGTTCTGATGTGGTGGCTACCCATCGGCCCGGAGCTTCAAATTCATATACCAGTGTGTTTCCTTCGATGCTAACATCGTTTATGTCGCTCCACTGAGCTTCAGTGATACCGTGTCCCGGTAGTGCGGGAGTTTCATCATCGCTACACGATACCATGGCTGCCGAGCACAGACCGAGGCATGCTGTCAGCAATAGGGTTTTTATGTTTTTGAGTCTGAACATTTGAATTGTATTGTTTAAGTTTATGTGTTTGTTTTGAAGATGTTATTTTTTTAATTTGCTCGCAATCGCTTCATGGGTTGCGCGAATGGATGAGGCTCCTATTTTCACTATGTTGATACCGATAGGCTTTACATTCCTTAATGAATGTGATTTACTTGCGGTCTGGCGAGTAAGCACAATGTCGGAAGTACACTTGAAGTGGTAGGTATTTGAAAACCATCCAGAGGGAGTGTACATTGCAGGATAGCATGTGCCGCCGTTGCCTATTTCGTGGAATGTGCCTTTTACTGTAACGGTGTTTCCGTCATCAGATACTTCCACAGCAAAGTCGTCGTCAAATTCCATTGCACGCGGGCCGTTGGCAGTCTCACGTATGCCGTAACCTTTGATGTAGGTTGCCGCACCGTTGTAGTCGCCCATGGTCCATGCTTTGTTGGCAGAGTTGGGTACTCTGATACCGTCGTCGGTAAATTCGATAAACCATTTAGGGCCGTAGGCTGTATTTGGTGTTTCGGATGCAATCTCGTTCGGCGATTTATACGGGAATTTGTCGGCCGGTCCGAACCCAAGTGCGACAAGTCGGTTTATCGACGAGTATTCGGCTGTTGTGACGTCGTTGACTCCTGTTGTTATTGTGACGGGGAATGTCACAACTTCACCGTTTTCATCAGTAGTAGTAGCGATGTAGTTGCCGGGCATGTTCTTGCGTACGGTACCTCCTATCTGAGGCATTTCGTCGGTCTTGAATACTCGGTAGTCGGATGCTGCTACGTATTCATTGGTACGTGCGTATACACCGAATACGTATTCGGTTTCGGGTAATAGGTCTATGGTTTCGAATGTCACTCCTTCGGGGGACAGGATGCCTGACAATTCATCGTCGGAACACTGCTTGCCGTTGCTGAGGATGAGAGTTTCCATCGTGGTACCGCGGTCGAGCACATTGTCAACCTGTGATTTGAGCCAATATCCATAGCGTACCTCGACTGCATTTGTGGCTTTGACGATATAAGCCATTGAGTTCCACGGAGTGGCTACCGGTGGATTGCTGTCGGAAATAGTCAGGGTTGGAGCCGGCCCGGTAGGTTTCCCGGTGATAAATTGAACCATCTTGAATTTTTCACGTCCCTGGGCATCGAAACCTATTATGCCCACTTCGTATGGTGTGTTGGGGATAAGTCCGTTGGCAGCGATCTGGTTGTCTCCGGAATATTCGCGCGAAGGAGTGTTTGTTGAGTCATCCCAGTGTCCGATTATAGAATATCGTACCTGCTGCTCGCCTTCAAAACGATCGTAGTCGAATTCGGATTTGGCGTTGACAATTGCGCGGTAGTTCACTATCTCAGGATCTGGCGACAACGATACTGTGGCGGATGTCGACGTCGTTGTTACTGCTACGTTGATATCGTAGGGAGAAACCTCGGCGGTGCGTGTGTTGAATTCAACGCATTCAAATTGAGATGCATCTACTTTGCCATCTTCATTGATCACACCGGCCATGGCCAGGAATGTGTTTCCGGAATGGATGTGTATGTCAAATCCGTCTCCGGCAGCGTCTTTTCCGTATTTGTCATATGATGATTCGGTTGATTCGGTTATGATGTGACCGAATGTTTCAAGGAATTGTTCCATTGTTACTTCGGCGATCTGACTGAGAATGCGTCTTACGGCATCGTAGTCGGTTTTGCGTATCACCATGTGTTTCATACGTTCTGCTCCTTCAGGCATTTCAATGTGGTAGGAAAAGTCGGTATATCCTATGTGATTGAGTGTGAGTAGCTTTGAGTATGGGATGTCTGTGCTGAGATCGAATGATTTTACCTCACTGTATATATATGGATTGATCTTTCGGGTGGCAACATATAGTATATACTCATTTCCACCATCCACGTCCAAAGAGTTTATGGTAACGGTTCCGTTTTCGATCATGCCGGATGTGCCGTTTGTAAAAAGTTCTTTGGCATCACTGACTGGCTCTGCGTTCTTTTCAAGAATGATATAGGCGTAGTCGGATGCTTGTGATGATTGAATAGTGAAGTCAACAGATGTTCGTCCAATCTGGTCGAGTGCAACACTGAAGGTAGGAGGCTCTGTGGATGGCATAGCGCCATTGTCTGTGTTGTCGTCATCGCATGACGACAACATGGCTGTACAACACACTGCCGATACAAGTAGCATGGCGAAGTGTGATAAAAATTTGCGCATGGTTGTGATTGTTTTTGTTGTTGATTAGTATTATGTGATAATTGATGGCTTGTGATTGCGCTTAAGATTTACATTCGGTGGCAAATATATTAATTAATTGTGAAAGTTGAGGCATTTTGGCGATTAATTTTGGCATTTTGTATCAAAATGCGTATTTTGTCTTTGTGCTTGCAGATTTTTGCGATATTCAACACAATTAAGCGATCAAGTGTTGTATTAACAATTAAAGTGATAATGTTATGAACAGGAAAGACGGTGTAAGACATCTGTGGCGTGAGTGCTTCAGGGATTCGGATGAATATCTCGATATGTATTTCGGACGTATCTACAGCGACGACGATGCACTGGTGACGGAGGTCAACGGCCGCGTGGTTAGTTCTTTGCTCATGCAGCGCTACTCACTCCGGTTTCATGGGGCGGAGCCTTCTATAATGTATCTGGCAGGTGCGGCTACCAGGCGTGCAGCCCGCGGACGCGGCTACATGTCGGCTCTTATGCTTGAGGCCATGGAGCGCGCCTACGAGCGCGGTGATATGCTTTGCGCTCTTATGCCGGCCCACGAGTGGCTATATGCGTTTTTTGCACGGTTTGGATTCTCGTCGGTGTTTCTTGCCGATGTGCAGCGATTCACGTCGCTACATAGTTTTCCGGTGCAGCACGACTATCATGAGGTGGATGATGCCTATGCTCCGGCTGTATATGAAGCGTTTACGCGCTATGAGCATGAGCGTCCGGGCGGAGTTCTGCACACGCGGCGCGACTTTATAAACATGCTCGACGACCTGATGATGCATCCGGGCGGCACATTTGTGGCTGTCGGACGCAAGGATGTGCCTGTAGCAGCCATGGCATGGGCCGTGGAGGCCGGAGGTGTGGTGCAAGTCAACGAATTGCTGGGCATCGACACCGATGCATGCACAGCTGCCTTGCGTGCGCTGCGGCGCAGATTTGCCGACAAGCCGTTCCGATACATGGCGTCTTCGTTTGACGACACACACAATAGTCACAGTCGCCGCCGTCTGCATCCGCGTGGCATGGCCCGACTGGTGGATGTGGAGCAGTGTTTCGACCTTCTGGCCGATGCCCACCGTGAGTGGTGCGCGGTGATAACGGTGAGCGATCCGCTGCTTGCTGTCAACAGCCACACTTACCGTGTGGGGCAAGGCAAGTGTGTGATCGATGACAGTTATCGCGGCACGCCCGATCTTGATGTGACTGTAGAGGTGCTCACAAAAATATTGTTCAGTTCTCCAGACACAGGCTCTATCCTGGGATTTCCGTCGCAGCGCACACACATATCGCTCATGCCTCATTGATACGGTCACAGACCGTTGAGTTCCGAATCTATCTTGTCGCGCCGGTTGTAGGCCTCATCGGCACGCGATTTCCAGAAGTCGTATTCTTCCTGATTGCGTGCGTAGTCCATGTCGCTTTTATATTGTGCATAATCGTTGTCGGCTTCTTTGTATCGGTCGCGTAGTTCTGAAATCTTCTCATCGCGCTCTGTGGCGGCCTGACGTTCGGCCTCAGCCATGCGTTCGGCCTCAGTGTCGATCAGTTCCTGTTCCTTCTGATATTGCAGCATAGCCGTTTCCTTTTCCAGAGCCGCGGCTTCACTGGAAGTGCGCAGATACTCGTCATCCTCATGTCCCTGGCGGATGTCTCCATTTGACCATGCGTTCACATCGTTGT
>CAJTQH010000051.1:4029-17132 GCA_910578305.1 uncultured Muribaculaceae bacterium | reverse complement strand
TGTTGCGCAAATGGGTGTCCTCGATGTTGAATCCGGAGGTCTTCATGGCTCGAAAGCATGTCTCAATCTGCCATCGCTGTCTGTAGGTTGCCACGGCAGCGTCAGGACGATTGTAGTAAATCAGGATTTGCAGCTCAGGCATACCATCGGAGTTCTTCAGCATGGCTCCTGCAATATAGGCATATTCCCCTTTGAGAAGGAACAGCTTGTCGTAGACACGCTCCTGTCCGAGCCTCAGATGCCATGCCCTGACGTCTTCGGAGGATTTTGGATTGCGCAACCAAAAAATCTGTTTGATACGCAGGTAGTATCTGATGCGTCTGTTGTTGAGATACCCGACCCACCCCTTGCCGACAAATTCGCGGTCGGCTACAAGGGAATCTATACATTCAGTGTCTAAAAGATGTATAAACCTATCAATCAGTAGAATCCGCTCTTTCTAATTGGAGTTGCTGCGTTTGTCGAGCATGGTAAACAGCAGTGGGAAAGCGAGTCCTTTATATGTCACTCAAGCATGAGGATATTGATGTTGACCTCCCCGAATTTCCAGTTGGAGCGGTCAAGACTCAGAACCAGACCGGTCTTGACGGGCATAAGCGCAAAAATCACTCTGGCGACAAGATCAAGGTTGAGACTATATCCTGCAATGAACCTCTGCAGGCGTCGCATGTTGGAGTCACGTTTTACGCTCGAAGGCATCGCCGATGCTGTCTTATGCAGGCTTACTGTCTGTATAGCACAAAGAGCGTGAAGAACAAACGCAAGCAATTTAATGCGTGCAAGGTTCATCACCGAGCCAAGATGCTCTTGCATAATCGGGACGAAATGATTAACTTTAGCGCAGTCCTTGGGCGTTGTCATAACTTTCATAGAAAAAGCGGTCAAACTTTTTTTAAAGCTACTATTTTCAGGGACTTTTGCAGGAGTTGAATAGTAATTAATAAAAATCGACAAAATTCATTTTTTTTGTCATGTACTAAAATAATAAATTTTAACAAGATGAACATGAAAAATTTTACACAGTGTTTAATTGGCCTGTTTTTGGCTGTTTCTCCGGTTGTGGCAGCAAATGCCGAAAATGTTGACCTGACGTTTAACCGTACAGGTGCGACAGCTTCTTCTGTGACTGTTGATGCTGCAGGGCTCAGCGGAGTGACAGCTTCGCTTGATGCCGTAAGCCATGATATGAAAACTTCGTTGGCTAATCTGACCAGTGATGTTCTGTGTCCGAATATCAACGGAAATACATCACCCACGATCACTATGGAGTTCACGATCAACGGGCTTCCGGCTGACGCAGTGGTGTCAAGTATCGGTCTTGATATTCATGCTTTCAATAATGCATGTGAATATCAGGAGCATAGTGACGGCAAAAAGAGATTTTACGACGTGCAGGTCGAGATCGACGGGGAAGTTTTCGGTTCGTTGGATGAGATCGACATTGCAGCCAATGTCAATCCGTTGGGCGGCCGTCATAAAGAGTGGATGATTACACCTGCCGAAAGAACAGGTGTCACCTCGCCTCTTTCGCTTAAACTGACTATTACCAGAGGATCGGCCAACGAGGGTTGTTTCTTCGGATTGTCGCGGATCACATTGGGTATGGACGATTCGGCATCTATCGGGAATGTATTTGTCGATGATGATTATGCCGGAGAACTTCAGATACATGATCTTAACGGACGCAAACTCAACGAGCCCGTTCGCGGAGCCGTAAACATAATCAACGGCAAGAAGGTTCTGGTGAAATAAGTCATTCAACCTTCATAAATTTGAATAAATAAAATAGTTATGCACAGAAAATTAATTGTTCCGTTGCTGTCGTTATGCCTTGCCATGACAGCAACACACGCCGATGCATCGGCTGGAGTGCTTGAACTGACGTTCAACCGTACCGGGACTGCCGCCAGCTCAGTTACTGTCACGGCTAATGGTATTGATGGAGTAACGGCCGAAATGACGGCTGTGTCTCATGCTATGAAGGGAACCAGCGGAAATGTGACATCGTCGATCCTCTGTCCGAATGTCAACGGGAATACGTCACCTACTATTACCATGGAATTCCGCTTGCAGGGGATTCCGGCGGGCTTTTCCATCGAGGATATCAATCTCGATATCCATGCCTTGAACGGGAGTAACGGGTATCAGGAAGCCGATGACGGCAAGGTGCGTCAATTCAATGTGGTCGCATCGATAAACGATGAGCAGTTCGGTACTCTTGACAATATCGATATCGCTAATAATGTCAATCCGTCGGGAGCCCAGCGTCATAAAATATGGTCGATATTTCCGATGTCGTCAATCAATGCTTCGTCGCCAGTCACTTTGAAACTTACCATAACAAAAGGAACGGCTAATGAGGGTTGCTTTTTCGGCCTTTCGTCCATACGGTTCAATACTCCGGTTCCGGAGGTCGTTCCTTTCAATCCTTCGCCATCGGTCGGCAATGCTTCTGACTGCTATTATATACAGAATGCCGATGACTACGTGTTGTCAAAATCGCTCGATTGGACCGTAAAGAAACCGGTTGCGGAACAGAAATGGTATTTTGTAGGCACGTCAAATGACGCAGGAGGCTATCAGATTGTCAATGCTATTGGTGATGAGGTAATGTTTGACGGCAAAAGGTTTACCGTTGCCGAAAGTCAGACCAATGGCCTGTTTGTATTGACTGGTGACGATGGGACTCCGCTGTCAATCAACGGTTTTGGCGAATTTAGGTTCAGTACTTTCCGCGACAGGAATGCTTTTGCCATGTCGGCACAGATTTATGCTCTGCCATGCGGATCGCTTGGACGCACTTATGTGACTTCTGCTACAGTGAAATCGATTGACGGTTATAATGATCTGCATTACCCGATGGGAGTTCAGACCAACGGTTCGATCAGTTATCCGCAGGCGACACGTCCGACCGAGCGGTATACCATGCTTAGCCGTGATTATGCCACGGTGGCGGCAGGAGTTGTCAATGTAGAATTAAGCCTGAATGCGGAGCCGTCGGATAACGATCGTGTCTTCCTTTATTTCGACTGGGATCGTGACGGTTATTTTGAGAATATGCAGGAGGTTGCACCGTCACGGTCGATGCAGACCGATGTCACGGTGCCTGCGACGGCCTCGCTTGGCATGTCACGCATGCGTATACGCATCACCGACAACGGTCTTACTGATGCCGATGATGATGTGGTCGGCCAGGTTATCGATTTGTTCCTGAACTGTGTCAATGCCACTGCCGCGAGTGTAGCACCGGTGGTTACGGTCAATGCCGCCGACCGTGGCACGGCTGTCTATGATGAGAATTCGGAAACGGCATCGGCCACGCCGAAAGGCACTTCTGTGTTTCTGTACTGGCGCGAAGGCAACCGCATTCATTCCGTGGACCGGATATGTGAGGTAAAGCCTGCTTACACTCAGCGCACTTTTACGGCTATGTTTTCTCCAAATCTTGGAACTGCGGCAATTGATGAATTGGCATGGAATACGCTGGATAGTAATGCCATGATTGAGGTTGACGGCCGCATGGTGACAGTCACTGCCGACAGCCCAGTGGAGCATATCATGGTGTTTGCGCTCAACGGCGCACTTGTGTGTCATGTCGCCGGATCCAGTGAAGCCGATGTTGCAGCGCTGGCCTCCGGAGTATACATCGTAAAAGCGGTGACGGGCAAAGGTGCGGTTGCCGCGAAAATTGTGTTGAACTAATATAATATAAACAAACGAAATAAATATTCTTCAGATAATTATGATGATACCAATTGGCAATAAATATATTTGTTGTGGTATTGGCGCACTGACATTAGCCGGAAATGCCAACGCCCAGCAATCGTCGGCGGATGCTCGACCCAACATTATCTACATAATGTGTGACGACATGGGGTACGGTGATCTCGGCTGCTATGGACAAAAGTTGATCTCCACACCCCGTATAGATGGTATGGCTTCGGAAGGCATGCTTTTTACTCAGGCATATGCCGGCAGTCCGGTTTCGGCTCCGTCACGCGCGTGTTTCATGACCGGTCAGCATTCCGGTCACACATTGGTGCGAGGCAATAAGGAATATTGGAACAACAGCAATCTCAACATGACGTATGGTGTCAATACCGATTATTCGTTGGTCGGCCAGCATCCTTACGATCCAGATCATGTGATCATTCCCGAGATCTTCAAGGACAACGGTTATACGACCGGTATGTTCGGCAAGTGGGCCGGCGGATACGAAGGATCGGCGTCAACTCCTGACAAACGCGGAATCGACGAGTATTACGGTTATATCTGTCAGTTCCAGGCTCATCTTTATTACCCTAATTTCCTTAACGAATACAGCCGGTCTCGTGGCGATGAGGGTGTAAGACGCGTGACTTTGGACGAAAATATCAATTATCCGATGTATGGCCCGCAATATCTTAACCGTCCGCAGTATTCGGCCGATCTGATCCATCAGAAGGCTCTTGCATGGCTTCGCAATCAGAGCGCTGATCAGCCGTTTCTAGGGATATTCACATATACTTTGCCTCATGCCGAACTGGCTCAGCCCAATGATGAGATATATCAGGCTTATAAGGATAAGTTCTGCGAATGCGAGGAGAAGGTGTATGGAGGCGACCAGTGGTCGCGTTACAATCCAACCGATCATGCCCACGCTCAGTTTGCTGGTATGATTACCCGTCTGGATCAGCAGGTAGGAGAAATATTGGATCTGCTCAAGGAGAAAGGGCTGGATGATAACACCGTCGTGATATTTACATCCGATAACGGACCTCACGAAGAGGGTGGCGCCGACCAGCCGTTCTTCAATCGCGACGGTCTGCTTAAGGGTATGAAACGATCCACCCACGAGGGAGGCATACGCGTTCCTTTTATCGTGAGATGGCCTGGTAAGGTGGCATCCGGAGTGAAGAATGATCATATGTTTGCGTTCTATGATCTTATGGCTACATTTTGCGATATAGCTGGGATCGAAAACTACGAAGAAACCTATCGTAACAAGAGTTTGGAGAATGACTGGTTCGACGGTATCTCGATATATCCTACGCTAACTGGCCAAGACGGGCAGCAACAGCATGAGTATCTTTATTGGGAGTTTCACGAAACCAATATGTTGGGTGTGAGGAAAGGTGATTGGAAACTGGTTGTGCAAAACAGAAGTTGCCGGCTTTACGATCTTGCTACCGACATTCATGAGGATAATGATGTGGCCGCTGAATATCCGGAGATCCTCGAAGACCTGAAAGAGATATGCCGTAAAGCGCATACGGCCAACAGTCTGTTCAACGTCGATATTCCGTGATGAAAGGAAATTTTAATAAATAATATTGCTGTCCGATAAAACTTTTTAGTACATGAAAAGTTTTATCGGACAGCAATATTATTATAGAACAAGAATCCACAGGAGAGCCGTTGTAGTCAGTAACCCATCCGGTAATTGAATAAGACTGCGCATATGAAACGCAGGCTGTAAATATTGAGAACAGGGGTATAAGAAATTTCTTCATCTAAACCCTATTTGGATTTAGGTGCAAAGTTATTCATTTTCGTGGAGGTATCAATGGAATACTTCGCAGTCGTTTACGCGGAATATGCAGCAGTCGCGAATCTTGCGGCACTCGCCGGAGGAAAGTATCTTTGCGCTGCGCTGGTCTTGAAGTCCGTAATAAGTTCTATGTTTGGGTGTTAATGAACTGCGTGCAGTGCGTGAAAAGACGCTATTCAGTGTATTCGGTCATATTGAGAAACTTCGAGATAATAAACGCATTCACCCCATTCGTCAAATTCTTTATTGTGTCCTATTACTCGGATTTCGTATGGTCTCTCAAAGTGAGAATAGATATCATTGGGAAGATAAGTCTGAATCAAATAGCAATCATCGTTTATACTATTGCCATTTGTATTAGGTAGTGATAAATGCTGAACCGACAATACATCTATAGGATTACCATCAACATACACTTTGAAATCAATATGTTGTGGAGCAACAGTTACATTCGTGCTTTTCTCTTGCGCTGTTTTATCCATAAAGTTCGGATCACGGATAACCTTTGTTACACTCATTGGTCGAGTGTAAATTAGAAGTTCTTGTCGTCCACCATATTCAAAGAATGCTTTTGTGCCGTAAAGTTCCATCTTGTCATAACGAATATTCAGAGTCAAGTCATTGTCAAGAATGACATTCCACGCCCAAAATTCAAGTTTCATGTCCTCAAGGGGCACCTGTCGCATTCTTGGATATTCATTAACACGCATAGCGGCTATTGCCGCGTATCGACCTTTTGGAACACTGTCAAGTCTATAATACCCGTTGGCATCACTTAAAGTTTCAAGGGCTTCGGAAAAATCAGGATTGTATATTATTATAGAACAAGAATCCACAGGAGAGCCGTTGTAGTCAGTAACCCATCCGGTAATTGAATAGGACTGCGCATATGAAACGCAGGCTATAAATATTGAGAACAGGAGTATAAAAAATTTCTGCATCTAAAACCTATTTGGATTTAGGTGCAAAGTTATTCATTTTCGTGGAGGTCTCAAAGGAATACTTCGAAGTCATTGACGCGGAAGATGCAGCAGTCGCGAATCTTGCGGCACTCGCCGGAGGAAAGCGGCTTAACGCTGCGCGAGCCTCGAAGCCCGGAAGCGTTTCTATGCTTGAAAGCATAGCGACGGTGTCAATAACGACGGAGTTGAAATTTAGGTCGGAAAAAGAAAAGTCCATAACTTGTTGATTTATGCAGCGAAGTTGTGGACTGTATAAGGTGCGCGAAAAACCGCTTATTCAGCTATCAATTCCGGTACGTCAAAGCGAGGCGATTTATAAAGTTTTTCTAAAATGAAGCGAGGTACATAATCAATGGTTATCGAGCCATCATTATCTTTTATTTGCGAATAAGAGAACAACCAGCCGTTAATTTCAAATAACAAATGATTGGATTGTTTCTTGTATCTCCTGTATTCATCTAATGGTTCTTCGGATTCACCTTGTCGAAAATTAAATCTGACAGACGGTTTTCCAAAAACATTTTCTTCAAGAAAGGCTTGATAGATGGTATCACTAAATGCCGAGTTCAATTTACATATAGCAATAATCAAAGCCAATTCTTGTTTTTCAGTCTCATAAAAGCCAAAGCCCCACTTATAGCCATCAGGCAAATCAACTTTTTCTAATTCGCTTTTAAAGTTTAGAGCATTTTCAAATGAAACGTCAAAATAATGCCATAATAGCCTAATGCCATCATCTGCAAGAATTCTTTTCTGCGAAGGCCCTTTTTGTCGACAATCAAGCACATCAAGGATATCTGATATACTGGAATCATCGAAAAAAAGTATATCAGCAACAGGATATACATTTACAGACCAATCAACGGCGTAAATGCCATCATAATATATTTCCAATGAATCGGCAGCTTTACTATCGACAGCTTTAATGGAGAAAGCAGCAGATATTAAAAGTAATATAACAGTGAATATCTTTTGCATAATCGGAGTGAGTTTGATCATAGCAAAGTTACGCATTTTCAGCGGAATATCAAAGGAATACTTCGCAGTCGTTGACGCGCAAGATGCAGCAGTCGCGAATCTTGCGGCACTCGCCGAAGGAAAGTATCTTTGCGTTCCTCAAACCTCCGTAAAAAATGTATCGCAGGGAGATACGATTTCGGAGTTCGAATATACTACCATCGGACTTCCACACGTGTTATGGGGTCGCCATGGCGCACGGTGACGGATTGAAGCGTGAGCGATTCAATCTTCTTGGCGGAGATTATCTTTTTGCGGATATCGGAAAGATATACAAGCTCCGACATAATGCCGACAAGGTAATGAAATTTGTGCGATATGATAAATATGAGTTTTCGAACCGGTTTTTAAAATTGTTGATGGGGTGCGATTTTAGTTAACAATCGTATGAGTCTTGATACGGCATCGGCCACTACCGAACGTGGTGCTGCAAGATTCAGACGGAGAAACCCTTCACCACCTGAACCGTACATTGTGCCGGGATTGAGGCGCAGATGTTCGTCGCGCAGGAGCATGTCGCAGATCGTTTCACACGGTGTGCCTGTGGACTTTACATCGATCCATGCCAGATATGTGCCTTCGAGAGGGACTACCCGAACAAATGGTACGTTGCGACCCAATTCATCGACGAGCATGCAGTAGTTGCCGTAAAGATATTCATTAAGAGCGTTGAGCCATGGCAGACCTTCGTTATATGCTGCTATTGTGGCCACGACGCCAAATGGATTGACATCGCATACTTCATTGATGTTTATGGCACGGTCGATGCGGCGGCGCATCGAGTCGTTGGCCGTAATGATGTCGGCAATTTGCAGGCCGGCTGTGTTGAATGCCTTGCTCGGCGAAACGCAGCTGACCGACGTGGCGCGATATTCCTCACCTAAAGATCCGTAAGGAGTGTAGCGGTGCGGCGGATACACAAGTTCGCAATGAATTTCGTCGGCCACTACTGTCACTCCATGTCTCATGCAGATCTCTCCGATACGCCTCAGTTCTTCAGGTGTCCACACTCTGCCGCTTGGATTGTGAGGATTGCAGAGCAACAAGATTTTGGCTTTGGGATCCGAGGCCAGCATTTCAAGGTTGTTGTAGTCGATTGTGTATGTCCCATCGCGATAGATCAGGTCGTTTGGTGCGAGTTCGCACCCGTTGTTGCGTATCGACGAAAAGAAGCAATTGTAGGCCGGAGTCTGAGCAATTACTTTGTTGCCCGGTTCAGCAAGGGCTTTGATTATGGCTGAAAGAGCCGGTACTACCCCGGAGGTATATATAAACCACTCTCTTTTGATGTCCCAGCCATGACGGTCGCCAAACCAACGAATAACCGAATCGTAGTATTCGTTGGGTACGTATGTGTAGCCGAAAACACCATGCTCGACTCTTCGGCGAAGAGCCTCGATAATCGGAGGGGCTGTGCGGAAATCCATGTCGGCCACCCACATAGGCAATACGTCGGACTCTTCGTGTGAATCCCATTTGTAAGATCCGCTTCCAAGTCTGTTTACCTGGGAGTCAAAGTCAAAATTCATCATATCACAGAATTTAGTATTGTTTTATCTTTTTCATGACGCCAATTGCCGCGCCACAGCAGCACGAGGAACATTGCTCCGCGGAAGCTCAACTCCACGCACATCGCCAGCCACACACCACGAAGACCGAGAGTAGGGGCGAGCCATGCAGCCATGGTGAGACGTATACCCCAGATGCTCACCAGATTCACCACGCTCGGTACCACAGTACGACCCATGCCTACGAAAAAACCATAGGTCACGATGGCGGCTGCAAACATAGGTTCGGCCCATGCCTCAATGCGTAATATGTCGGTTCCGAGCACACGTATGTCGTCCACCGGACTCATGACGCCTATGATCTGCGGGGCAAATACATAAAGCGCCATCCCCATTATGCCCATTATGGCCATGCCCGACAATACAGTTATGTTGCCGAAGCGCCTTAACAGCCGCATACGACCCGCTCCGAGGCTTTGGCCTGCAAGCGTTGTGGCAGCCTCTGCGATGCCATAGCCGGGCATGTAACACAGACTTTCAGCTATGATGGCAAACGCATTGGCGGCGATCGCAACTACTCCCAGCGGCGCTACAATGACCGTTATCAGTATCTGTGCGCTGCATATCGCGGCATGTTCGAGTCCGATAGGCAGGCCGATACGCAGAGCCTTGACCGATGTTGTGCGACGCAGTCTGTAACTTCCATGCTCGCCCACAAGTCTTAACATTGATGATTTCCGACATAGATACCACATCATGAGTGAGGCAGTGATTGTCTCGGCAAGAACTGTGCCCAATGCGGCACCCTCCACACCGAGTCCGGCACCCCATAGGTGCCAGGACGATCCCAGCAGATGTATCTCTCTTGATGGAAATATGAACATGAAGTTAAATATCACATCCATTACACACATGAGTGCATTGAGCATACTCGGCACCCTCATGTTTCCCGCACAGCGCAACATGGCTCCGGCAAGAAAATTGAGCTGAAGAGCCGGCAGAAACAGTGAAAAAATGAAGAAATATCCCGATGCTTCTTGATGAATGGCCGCATCGCCTCTGAGCCACGAAGGTAAAAACGGGCTAATGCCCATGCCCAGTAGTGCGAGGGCTCCGCTAAACAGCAGCATGGCAGTGAATGACTGTCGGAGTATTTTGCGTGCGTCTTTAAAGTCGGATGCTCCGACTTTATGTGCCACCTGTACTGAAAATCCGGTGGCGGCAGCGCTGAGCAGTCCCCAGAAGAGCCATGTAGAGGTCGATACAAGTCCTATCGCTGCCGAGGATCCGGCTCCGAGGCTGCCCACCATAGACGCATCGATATATTGCATGGCTATGGCAGAAAGCTGGGCCATTATAGCCGGAAAACTCAATAACGCCGTGAGCCTGAGTTGTTGTCTCAGGCTCATTGGCTTGCCGTCGCGTATGAGCGACAGCAGGCTGTCAGTGTCAAGTTTTTGTTCGGTTGTCATACCTTGGACACTCGCCGTTCTTCTATGACGCAGTCGGCGGGCTGCTTGATGTTTTCATCTATGATTATCTGTCCGATCTCATCGGCCACTATGTGCCCGGACGTGGGGTTCTTCACGCTGCAAATGCTTCCTTTGATGTCGGCTTCAAGAACACTTTCCTCAAATGCCAGATCGGCATCGGAATCCATGGTACAGTTTTTCATCACAAGGCCGGTGGCATAACAAAGCGGCTGGGTGCCTGATATGTGGCAGTTGACAAGCGTGAGATTCTTTGAATGCCATCCGAGATATTCGCCGGTAAGTTTGGAGTCGTACACCGTTACGTTTTCTGTGTTCCAGAATGCGTCTTTTGAGTCGATCACTGCATTGTGGATCTCCACATTGCGGCAATACTGGAATGAATAGTTGCCTTGTTGGCGATAGTCGGATATGCGTATGTTTTCACTGTGCATGAACAGATAGTCGGCGTTTTTGACAGTAACATTCCTGATATCAACGTTTCGGCAGCGCCACAGTGTTTCCTGAGCATCGGGAATATTCACATCGCGTAGAGTCACACCATCCATTTCGCGAAACATCTTGGGTGCATGAACCTGAGTGTTGTTCATTACCAGATCGCGCGAATACCATAATGCAGCTCGTGCGCCTTCGGTAAACAGGCAGTCGCTTATATGGAATCCATTGACATGCCAGAATGGATACTTTCCCTCAAAGCGGCAGCGTTCGGCTTTGATATCGCTGCATTCTTTCAGTGCCGACTCTCCGGCATGTATAGTCACATTAATAAGTCTTAGATGGTGTGATGCAAACAGAGGCCGTTCGCCGCCAAATTCGGCATTTTCTATGATTTTCATAATTGATATCGGTTTTGATTCAGATGCAAAATTACGATATAAAAGATCGATTTGCTATACGTGAATTAAATATATTGTTACCAAAATTACTTTCAATGGTGGTTTATGATTATTTTTGCAAAAAATATATTTGATAAGATGAAACAACAATCAATTGACACAATCTGTGTACAGGGCGGGTGGCAGCCGGGCAACGGCGAGCCGCGACAGGTGCCCATAATCCAGAGCACCACGTTTAAATATGAAAATACAGATGAAATGGCTCGTCTTTTTGATCTCGAAAAAGAGGGCTATTTCTATACGCGTCTGCAAAATCCCACCAGTGATGCAGTGGCGGCAAAGATCGCTGCGCTTGAAGGCGGAGTGGCCGCAATGCTTACATCAAGCGGTCAGGCAGCCAATTTCTATGCTGTGTTCAATATATGCGAGGCCGGTTCGCACATCATTTCCTCGAATGAAATATATGGCGGAACATACAATCTGTTTGGTGTGACTCTGCCTAAACTTGGCATAGAATGTACTTTTGTATCGCCTGACGCTACCGATGAGGAGATATTGGCAGCTGTACGTCCCAATACACGTGCATTCTTCGGAGAGACAATTTCCAATCCCGGATGCCGTGTCCTTGACATAGAGCGGTTTGCGCGTCTGGCGCATAGTGTGGGTGTTCCTTTGATTGTCGACAATACATTTGCCACTCCTGTCAATTGTCGTCCGCTCGAATGGGGCGCGGACATTATCACTCACTCCACCACAAAGTATATGGACGGACATGCTACACAAGTGGGCGGTGTGATTGTAGACGGTGGCATATTTGACTGGGAGGCAAATGCCGACAAATATCCCGGACTGACGCGACCCGACGCATCTTATCACGGACTTACTTACACTAAAACGTTCGGTAAATGCGCTTATGCCGTAAAGCTCACCGCACAACTTATGCGCGATCTTGGCTCTACTCCAAGTCCGCAGAACTCGTTCCTTCTGAATCTCGGTCTTGAGACATTGCATCTGCGCATGCCCCGTCATTGCGAAAATGCCTTGGCTGTAGCTCGTTTTCTGCAGGCTGACGAGCGTGTGGCCTGGGTCAGTTTTCCAGGCCTCGAAGACAATCGCGACCATGCCCTGGCCGTGCGATATCTTCCTAATGGTAGTTGTGGTGTGCTGTGTTTCGGACTTAAAGGCGACCGTGATACGGCTGTGCGGTTTATGGATTCGCTTAAACTCATTTCGATTGCCACTCATGTGGCTGATGCCCGAAGCTGTGTGCTGCACCCGGCGAGCCATACCCATCGTCAGCTTTCGGAGGAGCAGCTACGCGATGCCGGTATAGCACCGGATCTCATACGTCTGTCAGTTGGAATCGAAGGTATAGATGATATACTGACGGATCTCAGGCAGGCTCTTGATGCAATAGGCTGAGATTTTGGTAGTACATAAGTTACATCCCCGCCGGCAACTCATGAGTCGCCGGCGGGGATGCTGTATATGATATGTCGGGTGTTGTTATTCGATGACCACAAGTCGGTATTTCTGAGATCCTACTCCAAGTTTTTCTGCGGCATCGAGCAGATGGGTACCATGACGTGAGTTTATACGTTCGATGAGATCTCTTTTCCCGGGATCATTACTATTGAATACGGCATCTACACATGCACGGTCAAGAGCCACCGGATCGAGTGATGCGAATATGCCGAGATCTCCCATTTTGGGCGCTTCCGGATCGCCGTTGCAGTCGCAGTCGACTGACAGGCGGTTGG
>CAJTQH010000051.1:0-4012 GCA_910578305.1 uncultured Muribaculaceae bacterium | reverse complement strand
ATCGCCGATATGATCGGTGATGGCTTTGCATGCGTCGGCCATGGATTCGAGGAACAGATCCTGTTCGGGCAGATTGCTCCAAAGCTGATTGTGATCGGCAGTTTTGCCGGCTGTGTGTATCCATGTCTTACCAGCAGTGGATCCGATGCCTATGGAAATGTTTTTCAGCGCGCCTCCGAATCCGCCCATAGCGTGACCTTTGAAGTGTGACAATACAACCATGAAATCGTAGTTTAAAAAATTCTTACCGACAATATCGTATGGCAGATGATAGCCACCATCGACGAGCAGGGTCGTATCGCCGTCGGCATCCATGATATCAACGTTGGCTATGGTGGTGAATCCATGTTCAGCGGCGGCCTTCATGTGGTCGGCAGTGGATATTCGGTTGCCGTTGTATGCAGTGTTGCATTCGATGAATGTTCCGTTGATCAGATGTACGAAATCTTTGATCAGCGCTGTGTCGAGATGGTTGGACTTGTTGGATTCGCCGGTTGAGATTTTCACGCCAACATTCTTCCCTTCGGCTTTGCGGTCAAGGGCTTCATAAATTTTGATGAGATTTTCAGGGGTAATATCCTTGATGTAGTAGACTACGGGCAGATTTTCGTCGACTTCCGTGGCTGCCTGCGACTTCTGCGCGCACGATGACCCGGCAAGACAAGCAAGGCACATTGTGGCTGCGATAAATAGAAAATGCTTCATGATTTAATGAGGTTTGGTTTATTTATTTTCGATGTATATGTGGTGTCAGATACTGAGTTTCAATCCTCCCATGGCGGTGAATCCTGGCATGTCGTATCCGCGGTTTATCACGTATCGGGCATCGGTTATATTTTCCAGACGCGTAAAGATATCCAGATAACGGCACACTGTGTAGTTTAACTTTATGTTCAGTAGAGCATAATTCTGTTTCTTGATTGTATCCGATACAAACAGCCCTCCAACGCCCTTAAGGTCGGCACATATTCGAAGACGTTTCAGAACATGCCAGTCGACTCCGATATAATATTGTGTACGGGGTGCGCCGGTGAGATTATTGAGAGATGTGTGCATGTAGCTGTACGATGCCGACAGTTGCAGTTTGTCGACAGGAGTGCTTGTTACGCTCACTTCGATACCTTTATTGATAAACTTTCCGGTATTGACATTTTTCATGTCGAGGGTTTGTATCATGTCGTGGCCTTTGGCAAAATAGCCCGTTATACCGATGCTTAGATAGTGAGAGAAGTTTTTATTGACCGAAACTTCGTAGTTAAGCATTTTTTCGGGCTGGAGATCGGGGTTGGCCATACGGTAAAGATAAAGCTCACGGAACGACGGATTTCTGTATCCCATGGCTACGGAGCCCTTCAGTGTCCATCCGTCGGTATTTATCGCAACTCCGCCCTGTGGCACCCATTGGGTGTGAAATTTGTTACTGTTGGCCATACGGAGTCCGCCGTTGAGAGTCAGCAGTCCGTCGATCATTTCTTGTGACAGTGTGATATATGGAGAGTATTCCACAATGCGTTTTCGGCTTATGGTGGAGAGCGATCCGGGTTTATGGTCAGATCCTCCCGACACGGGTATTGCTCCGGAATAGGTGTCGAAATCAAATCCGGCGGTCATTGCGGCATTGCGCCATGGATGCACATTCTGATACACCAGAATGCCGAAGCGGTCGTCGGTGCTGTGAAAATGTCGCGGATCGTCGATGATGTGATTGCCGTAGCTGTAATAAATGCGAGCATTGCCGTTGGTAGAGCCGTAGTTGTCGGTAATCGACAATGATGCTTCGCCACGTGTCACATTTTGCCGATAGATGTCGGTAGATTCTGGGTCTGACAATGTGGGGTATATCGGGTCGTTGCCTTTGAAGTTCATGAGAGTGTAGTCGATATAGGCTTTCCATTCATGGCTGAATTCATAGCCTGCTTTGGTATAGCCTCCCCACTGACGATAGTCGAAGCCTTTGACATTGCCATCAGTTTGGTCGTGCGACAGCGACATAAGTGCTGAAAATCGATTGTAGCGAGCTGTAGCGGTGAGCGATGTGAGCCACGTGTTGTATGAGCCGTATTGCGATGTCAAGGTGGCGTGTATTCCGTCGGTCGGAGCCTGTCGGGTGATCACATTTATTACACCGGCCATGGCATTTGATCCGTAGAGCACCGATCCTGGGCCTCGGAGTACTTCTACTCGCTCCACATATTCCTTGTTGTAGAAGTCGGCGATATGGTGTGAATAAATTCCGGCATACTGAGGCTGTCCGTCGACCATCATGAGCACTGCACTTGCACGGTCGCCGCCCACACCACGCATTTTTATATGGCCCGAACCGCCGTTGCTGACACCGAATCCGATGATACTGCGCTGGGTTACAAACAGACTCGGAACTTGTCCGGAGACAGCTGATAGCAGTTGGGTCTGTCCGGTGGCGTCAAGTTGGTTTTCGTCAATTACAGACACGGTATATGGCAGTAGATTGCGGCCTGTGGCCATGTTGCTTCCGGTCACAACAACATCATCAATGGCTATTGAACGCAGCGAGTCGGCCTCGGCGGCATGTATGGAGCTGGCCGGCATGATAGGTGTGGCCGATATGGCCAGTGCTATCAAAATGTTATTGATTGATTTTCTCATACGTTGAATCATCTATCGGTTCAAGCCATTCGGTGGATATATCCTCACCGGGAACTCCAAATGCGAGGTGTGAAAACCAACTATCGGCGGCTGCACCATGCCAGTGTTTGACATTTGCCGGAATGTGTATCACAGTGCCGGGCAGTATTTCTATGGCCGATTTGCCTTCTTCCTGATACCATCCGCGTCCGCCTACTCCGACAAGTGTCTGGCCTCCGCCTTTAGAGGCGTGGTGTATATGCCAGTTGTTGCGACAACCGGGTTCGAACGTGACATTGGAAAATTCTATCTGCTCTGTCGATATCGAAGCAAGGTAGCTTTGCCCGGAAAAGTATTTTGCATACAAATCATTCGGATCGCCTATCGGAAATATGATGCTGCGTTGGTAATCGGCTTTTGCATCGGAGCCTTCCACATCGTCAGCCCATACCTCTTTTGCTATGCGAAACGCCCCCCATGCTTTAGGCCAGCCGGCATAGAACGCTATGTGAGTTATCACCTCGGAAATTTCGAGGCGAGTGATACCATTGTTTTTAGCAGTCTGCATATGATGGATCAGCGATGAGTCGGTGATGCCCTGGCTTATAAGAGCTGTGACGGTTATCAGTGAGCGATCGCGTAACGACAGCAGATCATTGCGGCTCCATACTTCACCAAAGAGTATGTCGTCATTTAGATGTGCGAATTCAGGCGCGAAGTCCCCGAGTTGATCGCGCCCGGCTGTCTGAGTTATCTTTTTCTGTGCCATAATATCGGGATGGAATATTAAGATTGATAATATGAGTGTGATGATATTGATATTTTTCATAGTCTTGAATGTATTTATGATGAATAAATCGGAGTGTATCGAAGCCATACTACTCCATTGCCAATATTCTCCACTGATAGTAGATGTAGATGGGTAGGGGCTTTAACGGGATTGTCGATACCGTCAAAAACTGTTGGCATACCCTTGCGCCCGTCTATGCCCGGAGCTACGAGCAGACTTATCTCGTCGACCAGTCCGGCATTGATAAACGCCCCGTTTATGTGTCCACCTCCGGTAAGAGCCAGGCGTGTCACACCGAAATATTCGCGTAGCAGCTCCATGGCACGTTTCAGATCTATCGAGTCGGTGCCGGTTGCTATCCAGGAAACTCCCTGACTCGACAATGTTTTGGCATATTCCTCGGGTGCCGATTGTGATGTGATGACCAATAAAGCTCCGTCAAATTCATTTTCAGGCCAGCGTAACCGCCCGTGAGTGTCTATGGCGATTGTAAATTTTGTGGCTTTGCGTGAGCAGTGCACCGCCTCGCGGCCTATTGGAGTGGAATCGGTGGGTTTAAATGGAATACTGTCGGCATAGTGCATCTGCATTGTGACACGCCCCATAAGGAGTGACGGA
>CAJTQH010000050.1:17062-17300 GCA_910578305.1 uncultured Muribaculaceae bacterium | reverse complement strand
GCTCTTCTGATGCCTCTGGGGCTGGTGGAGTGTGTGGCCGATATCAGGCCTGGGCAGGATGTGTTGCTGATGCACGAGCCTCGCGCAGGCATGGCGTTGCACGGTATACATGCTCATCCTGTAAAAAGTGCTGTGGCATTGTTCCTGGCCGAGGTGCTTGCTGTGGTGCTTCGTGAGGGGCCGGCCGATGAGACGCTTTATGAATATGTGAGCCGGTCGGTGGCTATGCTCGATTCCA
>CAJTQH010000050.1:16668-17052 GCA_910578305.1 uncultured Muribaculaceae bacterium | reverse complement strand
CCGACAGGGTGGCCAATCTCCATCTGTGTTTTCTTTACGGTTTGGGGCGTCATCTTGGCATTGAACCGGATATGGACGGTTACAGGCCGGGGACTGTGTTTGACATGGTCGACGGATGTTTTCGTATGTCGGCGCCCATGCACCGCCACTATCTGCCTTCGACCGAGGCGGCGGCTGTTGCCGCGTTGAGCCGTATGACGTATGTCAATATGCACCTGTTCCGTATGTCGCGTCATGAGCGCAACAATCTGCTCGACGGCATTCTGCGCTATTATTCGTTACACTACACGGCACTCGGCTCGCTCAAGTCGCTCGACGTGCTGCGTGTGTTGTTCTGATCATATTTCCGCATGCTCCGCTATGTAGCGGGCCACGGCGTCAGTG
>CAJTQH010000050.1:7317-16632 GCA_910578305.1 uncultured Muribaculaceae bacterium | reverse complement strand
GGCGTTTGACTCAATCACCACATCGGCAGCCTCTTTCACTTGTGGCAGAGCGTTTGCCACCGCCACTGCCACATCCGCCACCGCCATCATGGGCAGATCGTTGAGATTGTCGCCAAACACTGTGAGTCTGTCAGCACCTGTGTGTTCGCGAAGACGTCGGGCCGCGTCGGCTTTCGATACTCCCGGAGCGAAAATCTCAAGATAGGCTACCGAACTGTTGAATATGTCGGGATAGTCCGACACGGAGCATCCGCCGCGCTGACGCAGGCATTCGGCAGCTTTATATATGGTGTCGGCCGGCCCCAGGGCGAATATAAGTATGGTGCCTGCGGCCGCAGCTGCATTGTAAGGCTCGTTGATATGTATGCGTTTCAGGCCGAGATGGCTACGCTCGTCTATAAATTTCTGCTCTTTTATCGAAGGAGTGCCTTTATAATAGGAGTGGATGATATTGTCATGACCTATCGTGTAGCGAAACGGACTCAGTCCGCATTCTCGGCACAGTTCCATGATCTCGTCGGCTTCTGTCGGCAGAAAATACCGTGGCTCTATATACCGGTGTTCGGTGCGGTCCCACATGGCGGCTCCTGTCAGCACTATCGCCGGGGGAGTGGTGACGGTGTGCTGAAACAGTGGTTCCACTGTTGCCGGAGTGCGTGCCGTGGCCACGGTGATCAGGACGCCTTGGCGCGAGAGCGACGATATGATGGATGCCGAGCGTTCGCTCACGCGGCTTTCTGGATTGAGCAGTGTCCCGTCGAGGTCGGTTATAAACAGTTGTTTCATCGGGCAGAAGTGAGTAGCGGCAGTTGGATTTTAAAAGTGGTGCCTACGCCCGGCTCGGAGTCGCTGACGTAGATGCGACCGCCGTGATATTGCTCCACTATGCGGCGCGCAAGAGTGAGCCCGAGACCCCATCCGCGGCTTTTGGTCGTAAATCCCGGCCGGAACACCGCTTTGCGCATCTTTCGGCTCATGCCCTTACCCGTATCTGTGACGGATACTGTGGCCGAAAGTCTGTCGCGTGCCGTGGTCACGGTGATTGTGCCGCGTCCTTCCATGGCATCCACGGCATTTTTTATGAGATTCTCCATCACCCACTGCACGAGCGGATCCGACATGTTCACCGGCAGTGGCTCGGAGCATTCGTTGGTGATCAGGTCGATGCGCGACGATATGCGTGTGCGCATATACGATGTCGCCTGAGCCACCGCTTCGTTAAGGTCATGGCATTCCATCTGAGGCTGTGAGCCTATTTTTGAAAAACGTGCCGCTATGGTGCTCAGACGCTTCACATCTTTGTCCATCTCGGTCACCATCTCCGCATCGCCCCCGGAGTCCCGCATGAGCTCTATCCATGCCATGAGCGACGATATCGGTGTGCCGAGCTGGTGTGCGGTCTCTTTCGACAGGCCTACCCACACCTTGTTCTGCTCGGCCTTTTTCGACGATGTGACGGCAAAGTACACCACAAGCACGAATGCCGCCATCACCACTATCTGTATGTACGGATAGATGCTGAGATTGCGCAGCAGTGTGGAGTCTTCGTAATACAGATGTTGCACCACTCCCGGCTCAATCTCTATATCTATCACGTTGTCGCCTCCACGTAGCGAATTGAGTTTGCTGTTGAGAAAACGGATGTTTTCGGCATTTTCCATCGGATTGTCAGCATCCGGTTCCGGCAGGCGGAAATTCCGCTGATCCAGAATATTTCCGTCGGAAGTGGTAAGCAGCACCGGTATATTGGTGTTGCCTGCGAGTATGCTCAACAGAAAGTCTATGTGTGCGCTTTCTGCGTCAGGCAAACCGGAGCTGATATTGGCTATCTGTTTTGTGGCATCTGCCCATATCTGCATGCGGGCGCGTTCCTGTACGGCCTGATCCTTCACGAGCCTGTCCGAGAAGTAGAGAAATATCCCGACTACCGTCACAGATAGCAACAGAAACCCCCACAATCCGTATTTTCTTATGTCGAAAGTGTTCACATTAGTCTTAACGGCTTCCTGGCGGCGATATTGTCCTGATAAGTTACGACTTGAGACGTGAGGTGTACAAGCCGTAGGCGGTGACCACGATAAAGCACAGCAGCGGCAGTACGAACGATACATTCACGGCTGCCATGCCGCCTACTCTTCCGCAGTCTATTATGGCACCCTGAAGCGGAGGCATGAGCGCACCGCCCACTATGGCCATCACCAGAAATGCCGCGCCGAGCGAGGTGTCGCGCTGATCCACGCGTTCGAGGGCTATGCCGTATATGCTGGGAAACATTATGGACATGAACGCGCTTATGGCCACAAGACAGTAGAGCCCGCACATTCCTTCTATGAATATGGTGCCTGTGGTGCATATCGACGCACCTATGCCGAATATGGTAAGCAGACGTGCCGGACGCACATACGTCATTATCCACGTGCCTATGAAGCGGAATGCCAGAGCCAGACTCATGGCCAGTATATTGTAGTTCTGGGCCGATGCCTTGTTTATGCCAAGATTGTCGGCATACTGGATTATGAATGTCCACACCATGATCTGTGCGGCGACATAAAACATCTGGGCCAGTACGCCACAGCGGTATTCAGCGTTGCCTACCAGACGCTTGAGCGTCTGGGCTGAACTGATTTTCTCGCCTTTGTTGTCCGTGTGGGGCATTTTTACCAGTGCTATTATGATGAATATGGCCAGTACCACAAGTCCGAGAGCTACATACGGATCGCGTATCACCGCCAGATCATGCACTCGTATCGAGGCTTTTTCTGCCACGTCGAGATGCTCGAATATAAGCTTGCCGGACGCATCGCGCTGTTGGTCGGAGATGAGGTTTGGCAATATTATGAGCGATGCCACGGCCATACCCGACAGCGATCCCACTGGATTGAACGCCTGAGCCAGATTCAGACGCTGTGTGGATGTCTGTTTCGATCCGAGCGATAAAATGTAGGGGTTGGCTGTGGTTTCAAGAAAAGCAAGTCCGAATGTGAGTACGTAGAGCGATATGCAGAAATATGAAAACTGCTGATACTCTGCAGCCGGGATAAACAGGAATGCCCCCGAGGCATATAGTCCCAGGCCGAGCAGTATGCCGCTCTTGTAGCTGTATTTCCTGATAAAGAGAGCTGCCGGAATGGCCATGGTGGCATATCCGCCGTAAAAGGCCAGCTGCACCATCGAGGCCTTGGCAGCCGACAGCTCCATCACTGTCTGGAATGCCGCCACCATCGGATTGGTGATGTCATTGGCAAATCCCCACAGGGCAAACAGAGAGGTGACCAGAATGAACGGCGTGAGATACTTGCGGGGCACGAGTGCCGATTTTGAATTCTTGTTATAGGTGTTTGTCATTTTTCAGCTTTGAAGAAATGTGTGCGATTTGTTTCGATGAGATAGCGGTTATAGATATGAAATCAGGATTGAGCGGCCCGATGCTGCACTGCTATGTTTCCCATTGCAGTGGCTTCGGCTGCGCCACACACCACCGGCAGTCCGGTAGTGAGGTGTGTCAGTTCATTGAGCAGTCGGTTGCGGCTGCCTCCGCCAACGATGGTGAGCGATGTCACCGGATGTGGCAGAAGGCGGTTCAAGTCATCTATGCCGCGTTTATAGCGCATGGCGAGCGACTGCAGCGCGCAGCGGGCATAGTCGCCGCGGCTTGTCGGTACTTTCATGTCATGTGACTCGCAATACCGGTCTATGGCCGTACACATATCAGTCGGATTGACGAATGCGTCATCATCCACGTCTATCACTGATTCAAGTTCCGACTCCTCGGCGCGTGCTGTTATCTCGTCATAGTCGTTGCATCCCCATTGCTCCATCATACGCTGCATTATCCATAGCCCGGTGATATTTTGCAGCAGACAGATCTTGCCGTAAGCGGCACCTTCATTGGAAAATCCGGCTTCTCTGGCCTCCGGAGTGAGTATGGGACTATCGGTCACTACTCCCAGAAGCGACCATGTCCCCGAACTGATGAATGCGTTGCTGCCGCCATAGCCATATGCTTTCACCTCAGCCACTGCGCTGGCCGTGTCGTGCGAGGCCACTGCCACCACCGGCACCTTATAGTTGATGCCTATACTTTCGAGCACATCGTCGGTCAGATAGCCTATGATATCGCCCGGCATGACTATGTTGCCAAATAGACGTTCAGGCAGTTCCGCCTCGGCTATAAGCTCGCGGTTCCACATGCGGCTGCGTGCGTCGATCAGTCCCGATGTGGTGGATATGGTGTATTCATTGCAGGCCACACCGGTAAGATAGTAGCAGAACAGATCGGGCATAAACAGCAGCCGGTCGGCTGCCGCTATTATCTCCGGCGACGTCTTGGCCATGTCGGCGAGCCGGTACAGCGAGTTTATATCCATTATCTGTATTCCGGCCTGCGAATAGTGGCTGTCTGTGTCGCGGCCGTGCAGAAAGCGTT
Source organism: uncultured Muribaculaceae bacterium (assembly GCA_910578305.1). GTDB lineage: Bacteria > Bacteroidota > Bacteroidia > Bacteroidales > Muribaculaceae > Paramuribaculum. The sequence goes on along the minus strand of CAJTQH010000050.1, from coordinate 12,206 downwards.
CGGCGGCTCCGGCTATCGACGGATCTCGGTAACACACCGGATTTCCTATCAGATTGCCTCGGGCGTCGAGCAGCCCGAAGTCCACGCCCCACGTGTCCACACCTATGCTCTTGATCTGATATCCCGCATCGACGGCTTTACGCAGCCCGGCGATCATCTCCGCCCACAGGGCGGGAAAGTCCCAGTATACGTGTTGTCCGAGACGCACCCTGCGGTTTTCGAACCGATGTATCTCTATGATATTTATGGAGCCGTCGCCGCCGGGAAGGCCTGCTATCACTCTGCCGCTCCCGGCGCCGAAGTCTACGGCTATGTATGCTTGTGTCATTTGCCCTGTTTGCCTGAAAAGTACGACTCCAGATCATCTATCTCCGCGCGTGTCAGCGGATCGGTGTTGTCGCCGCACATCACAGCTATGCGGCATCCCATCTCGAAAAACATCGCACGCTCGAAAGCCTGGTCGAAATCCTTGCCGCACACCACCTGTCCGTGCTTTAGCAGCATCACCGAGTTGTGCTCGGCCATGGCATCCACCACGTGTGCCGCCAGTTCTGGCGAGCCTGGGCGGAAATACGGTATCATTGGTATCTCTTCACCCACGTGCAGAGCCATTTCGGCCGTGAAGTTGAATGTCGACGGGCGGCGGGCCATGCACGCCACTGCTGTGGCATAAGGGCTTTGGAAGTGCAGCACCACATTCACGTCGGGCCTACGCCGCATCACCCCCATGTGAAATGTGCTTTCCATCGACGGGCGCACTCCGTTGAGCACATCGCCCGATTCAAGATCGCACACTGCCACGCGGTCGGCGGTCAGTTCCGGTATCCACGAGCCTGTGCCCGAAAGCAGCACTTCGCCCGACGGCAGTCGCCACGACAGGTTTCCGCTGCTGCATATTGTCAGTCCTGCATCGCCCACGCGGCGTGCCTGCTTCACGAATTCTTCTATCTGAGATATCTTGGCCATATCGTAGTCACCTCATTATTTATATATAGGACCATAGTTTTTGCAGGCACGGTAATCCGAGCCTTCCTTATCCATTCCGAACGCGTTCCATGCCGCCGGACGGAATAGGCTGTCGTCATCCAGATTGTGCATGCACACCGGTATGCGCAGCATCGAGGCCAGCGTCACCAGATCGTGCCCTATGTGGCCGTAGCTTATGGCACCGTGATTCGCTCCCCAGTTGTTCATCACCGAATACACATCTCTGAAGGCCGGCTTGTCGCACAGGCGCGGCACAAACCATGTGGTGGGCCATGTCGGGTCGGTGCGTTTGTCAAGCACCGCATTTATCTCCGGGTCGATGTCCACGGTCCATCCTTCGGCTATCTGAAGCACAGGGCCCAGGCCTTTCACGAGGTTAAGTCGCGACATGGTCACGGGCATGCCGCCGCGTGTGAGGAAGTTCGACGAAAAACCGCCGCCGCGGAAGTAGTCGCGGTCGGCCGGATACCATGTGGTGGCTTTCAGACAAGCCTCCACATCAGCGTCGGTCATCTCCCACGACGGTTTCATGCACGGCTCGCCCTTGTCGCTCACGCTTGCGCCGGTGGCGTCGAGAGTGGTGGCGCCTGAGTTGATGAGGTGTATTATGCCGCCCGACGCACGCCCGGTCAGTTCCTTGCCGGTCACGCGCTTCACAGCATCGGGGCTCCAGTAGGTGCGCACGTCCGAAAACATCTGGCCGCACCCTGTGAGCAGATGTCCGAACAGCATCGCCACACCGTTGCATGCGTCGTTTTCCGTGGCAAGCACAAAAGCCTCGCGTATGCCGTTCCAGTCAAACGATGTGTTCAGCAGAGCCTCCGTGAAGTCACCGTTAGGCTTCCAGTCAGTCCATTGGCGTTGGCCCTGAAAGCCGGCTGCTATGGCGTTGTGCCCCAGAGCTTCCTCTTTAAATCCGAGTTCTTTCAGACGCGGATTGCCTTTCATCAGGTCGCGCACTATCAGAGTCATTTTCACTATAAACTCCCAGTCGGCATCCTTCTGCTGACGTGTCTTGCGCTTCTCCGGGCGGTTTTTGAAGTCATCGCCCTCGTTGCACTTGCAGTGCTTTTCTGTCCAGGCCATAGCTTTTGCATACTCTGCCTTGTCATATATTCCTTCATCCATACGGCGCAGTATCTCCGTCTCGTCCACACTCTCGTTGCGCATGCCGAGATATTCCTGAAAAAAGTCCGGGTCTACTATCGAACCGGCTATACCCATGCACATGCTGCCTATCGACAGATAGCTCTTGCCGCGCATGCTTGCCACAGCTACGGCGCCGCGGGCAAACCGCAGCAACTTCTCCGCCACATCGTCCGGTATGCTGTTGTCGTCTATGTCCTGCACGTCCCGGCCGTATATGCCGAATGCAGGCAGACCCTTCTGGGCGTGGGCGGCCAGCACCGCGGCCAGATACACTGCTCCCGGACGCTCGGTGCCGTTAAAGCCCCACACGGCTTTAGGATAGTAAGGATTCATGTCCATGGTCTCGCTGCCATAACACCAGCATGAGGTCACGGTGATGGTGGCGCCCACACCTTCGCGCTCAAATTTTTCGGCGCAGGCGGCACTTTCAGCCACACGGCCTATCGTGCTGTCGGCTATCACACACTCCACAGGCGTTCCGTCAGGATAGCGCAGATTTTCCGTTATAAGATCGGCCACTGCTTTGGCCAGATTCATTGTCTTCTCTTCAAGGCTCTCGCGCACTCCGCCCTGACGTCCGTCTATCGTGGGGCGTATGCCGATTTTAGGATGATTGTTGTTCATGGTTGGTATAATGATTTAGGTATATGTCAGATTTGTTTTAATTAGGCGATGACACTACGGTCACTGTCTGTCACACCGATAGTGGCAAAGATAATGAAAAAGCTGGATTACTTGCATGGAATTTGCGTAAATGTGCTGTCATACGCGACGCCTGCTGAGATAGAATCGGCGTGTTACGAATATCAGCAGCAGTGTGCCTGCGGCCTGCGATGCGGCTGTGACCAGGAATGCGGCCGTAAATCCCGCATATTCTATAAGCACCCCTCCGAGCAGTATGCCGAGACCCATGCCGCAGTCCCACGAAATGAGTATCGACGAGTTGGCCGTGCCGCGCTGATCGTGCCGCGCCACACTGATAAACATGTTGAGGAATGCCGGATACATGCGCCCGTTGCCAAGACCTATGGCCAGAGCCGACAGATAGTACGACCACTTCCCCGGCGATAAGGCAAAGAGCGTATAGCCTGCCACTCCGAGCAGAGCGCCGCTTATGGCTATCTCTGTCAGTCGCCCGGCACGGAGAGCCTTCACACCGTAAAGTCGCGATATGACGAGTCCCGCTGCCAGAAGTATGAAAAATAGCCCCGTTCCGTCAGTGATGCCGAGTTTCTCTTGGCCGTAAAGAGCCACATAATTGCTCATCACCCCCCAGCACAGGCCGAAAAACAGTATGTTTATGGCCATGAGCCACGCGCGGGTCAGAAAAAATCGGTCAAGACTCATACGCGGCTTCTCGGCCACAGGCTCGCGACGCGTCAGCCTCACCGACGACGCGCAGTAAAATCCCGCGAATGCCACCGCCAGCGATATCCAGAACAGCAGCATGAAATTACCCGTCGCATGATATATCCAGATACCTGTCGACGGAGCCGACGCCATAGCCAGATTATTGCTCAGGCCATAATAGCTTATTCCCTCGTTGCGCCGCGACGAAGGCAGCACGTCTATGGCCACCGTCGAATTGGCCACCGTCGCCGCACCGAATGGCAACCCGTGTATCGTGCGTACTATGGCAAAAAGCAATATGCTGCTCGCTCCTATGTAGCCTGTAAAACATATGAAAAACGCGAAGAAGCATAGACTTAGCACCCTCTTGCGGTCAAACGTATCCACTATGAAGCCACTGAACGGCCTTACGGCCAGAGCCGCTATCACATAGCCCGAAAGCACAAGCCCTATCATGTCCTTGTCGGCATGAAATTGGGTGTCAAGATATATCGGAAGCAGAGGCGTGAGCAGGTAAAATGAGAAAAACAGCATGAAATTACCCGTCATCACCTTGCAGTATTCCTTATTCCACAGACGTTCATTCATGATTAAAAAGATAAGTCATAGCTTGGTTTGCGCTGCAAAATTACTAATTCTTTACACAATGAGCCACTGTTATTTTTTTGATTCATTTTTAGGAAAATGAGCGAAAAAGTTTTGAGATGTGAAAAACTATGGTTAATTTTGCCCCGCTAAAAGCAAGTAAGCAAATAATTAACATCAAACATAGACACTAAAAAATGATTATCGTACAGGTAAAAGAAGGCGAAAACATCGAACGCGCTCTGAAGAAATTCAAACGTAAATTTGAAAAAACCGGTATTGTAAAAGAACTTCGCAGCCGTCAGGCTTTCCAGAAGCCTTCGGTTACTAACCGCAAGAAGATGATGAAAGCGGTTTACGTGCAGAAGCTCCGTGCCGTAGAAGAATAAGCCGATTACGGCTTAATCGCCTGCATTTATTTGAAATCATAGGAGAATCCGTGGCGCATCCGACCTCCCAAGGCGATGCCCTGACATCCGGATTCTCTTTTGTCATACCCCTACCTCACTCATCACACCCTCGCGCATTGTCGCCATAAATACTAACCAGTAGGGACGCGCCACCGGTGCGTCCGCCATAGGAAGGAGGGCTTCCAGCCGTCGCATGCTACCGACCGAAAGCATTCCCCGCCAAGGCCGAAATCAGTCGCATGATATCGGCTTAAACACTGGCAACCGGTAGGAACGCGCCACCGGTGCGTCCGCATAGGAGGGAGGGCTTCCAGCCCTCGCATTCCCGACAAAAGCGTTTCCCCGCAAAACGTCCAATGCGAATCGCGTGATCCCACCCTCAAAACCCAATAAAAAAAAACGGCGGCA
>CAJTQH010000050.1:0-7286 GCA_910578305.1 uncultured Muribaculaceae bacterium | reverse complement strand
TTGCCGCCGTTTTTTATTCCCGCTATCCGCACACAAACTCATCAAAAGAGTATTTTTGATTAAAATCAAAATTTTTAAATTTGCATATTCTAAAACCTAAATACATAAAGAAGACATGAATAGACGTATTATTGCATTTGCCGCAATGATTGTTCTTGCGGTTGTGATGACTTTAGGCTCGTGGGCTGCGGCTCCTAAACATGTGGTATTCATTGGGCTTGACGGATGGGGCGGTTACAGCATGCCTCGTGCAGAGATGCCGGCAGTGAAGCAGCTCATGGACAGAGGTGCGTGGACCATCAAAAAGCGTGCAGTGCTGCCGTCAAGCAGTGCCATCAACTGGGCTTCGATATTCATGGGTGTTGGCACTGAAGGTCACGGCTACACGGAGTGGGGGAGCCGTACACCCGAGATCCCTTCGATTGCTCTTTCCGAAAACGGCATTTTCCCGACTATTTTCACTATCATACGCAATCAGAAGCCCGAAGCCGAGACCGGTCTTCTTTATGAATGGCCTGGTATAGCATATCTCACCGACACGCTTTCTACGAGTTATCATGAAAACATTCCTGTAGGTGCTGACGATGACTCGTCGCTGATTACCGCACGGGCGGCACAATATATAAAGGAGGCAAAACCATTGTTTTTCGCCATGACTTACGACAATCCCGACCATGTAGGCCATGCTATCGGTCACGACACACAGGAGTATTACGACATACTGGCTTACCTCGACACACAGATAGCTCAAGTGATACAGGCCACGAAAGATGCCGGTATATACGACGACACCGTGTTTATCATAAGCTCCGACCACGGAGGCATAGACAAAGGTCATGGCGGAAAGACACTTCAGGAAATGGAAACTCCGCTCATAATGGCCGGACCGGGCATAAGACAGATAGGCGAACTCAAGAGTGCCGTCATGCAGTTCGACATTGCCCCCACCATAGCCGCGCTGCTCGGCATCGATACTCCTCAGCCCTGGACTGGCCGCCCCATCCTTGAAGCACTCGACCGCTGAACATGCGGTGTTGTTATAAAAAAATAGCCTGTATGGCGGCTTTTGTGGAATTTGGATTTGCAAAACCGAAAAAAATAATCTAAATTGCGATTCATAACCAACGAACACTAACCGTAGCATGCCATGATAGACACCTTTCTCAGATATATACGCAATGAGGTGCAGCTGTCCGGGCGGACTATAGATGCCTATCGTGTCGATCTAAAGCAATGGTCCGACTTCGCCACATCGGGTGGTCGCTACGAACTCATGCTCCACACCACATCGGTGTCCGATCTGCGCTTATGGATGGCCGATCTGGCACGTACGGGAGTTTCGCCGCGCACCATGCGTCGCAAGATTCAGGCGCTGCGGGCTTTTTTCCGCTTCATGATGAAGCGACACGGCATGCTTTCCAATCCGGCCATGGATCTGCAGGTACCGAAAATACCGCATGACCTTCCGGTGTATGTGCGATCCGAGGAAACTGCGGCCATGCTTGACAGCGAGATAGATACAGCCGATTTCGTGCAGGTGCGCGACAGACTTGTTATTGACATGATCTACACCACGGGCATGCGATGTTCGGAACTTGTGGATCTGCTCGACTGCCATGTCGATGTATCCAAGGGTGAACTAAAGGTGCATGGTAAGCGTAATAAGGACAGAATTGTGCCCTTTGGCCATGAACTCAAAGAAATGATAACCCTGTACCGCGAACTGCGTGATGATACGATTGGCTCCGATCGGCCCGAAATGTTTTTCGTCAGGCCCGACGGACGTCCGCTATACCGCAAGCTGGTGTACAATGTAGTGCACCGGGCCATGGAGGGAGCCACACATGCTTCACGCAAGAGTCCGCACGTGCTGCGCCATTCCTTTGCCACCGACATGCTCAATGCCGGAGCCGATCTCACCTCGGTGCAACAACTTCTGGGGCATCAGTCATTGTCTGCAACACAGATATATACCCATATATCATATCGAGACTTAAAACAAAATTATCAACTTGCACATCCACGTGCTAAAAAAAAAGGAGGATAACTATGGAAGTAAGAATTCAAGGCATCCACTTCGATGTAAGCGAAAAGCTCGTAAATTTTATCAACAAGAAAGCAGAGCGCCTTGCCCGACGCAACGTAAATATGACTTTGGTTGAAGTCAATCTTCGCGTAGTGAAACCCGAAACGGCAATGAACAAGGAAGTCGTGCTCAAAGTTATCGTGCCCAATCATGGCGAACAGGTGGCTACCAAAGTGGCCGACACATTCGAAGAAGCCGTCGATCTGGCTATTGACGCTATCGACCGTCAGCTTGAAAAAGATAAAGACAAGAGATAAACATCTGTCCGGTACGGGCTTTAAGCCACGTAACAATACATTTGGATATTCTACAGTCCCCTGCGCGGAGCAGCATCCGGCAGGGGACTGTCATTTTTTTTTGAAAAAAATTGCAACTGAGTGTTGCAAACGCAGGTCTGCTGCGTATATATTTGTGAAAACCTCTCAGGATTCACATGAAATCTCATTTGCTCACATCGGTATTCATGCGTATGCGTCCGCGGCTGTTATCCACGGCACGGGGCATCCTCTCCGGATCCGATGCCGAGGCTCTCGATGTGTTGCAGGATGCTTTCTGCCGCCTGTGGAGCCGGCGTGACGAACTGTCCGATGAGAGTCATGCCGTCGGAGCCTCGGTTACAGCCGTGAGAAATGCCTCTATCGACGCTCTGCGTCGACGACGCACCTTCACCGATGTCGACGTACTGGAGGCGATGCCTGCCGATGATCGTGCCGACACTTCGTCCGACCTTCTTCACGAAGTGGAGAATATCATCGACCGACACCTGTCGGAGCGCGACCGTCGCATTCTGTATCTGCGCGACCGCTACGGCTACGACATAGAGGCGATAGGAGCGGAACTGAATCTGTCAGAGGCCAATGTGCGAATGATATTGAGTCGCGCCCGCCGCACTGTGCGCGAATGTTACAGACAACGAATCAACCGATGACACATCACTGCGATATGAATATACACGATACTGATATGAATAAACTGAACGCTTTGATCGAAAAATATTTCGATGGAGCCACCACGCTTGACGAAGAGCGTTTGCTGCGTCGCATGTTGGCCGATCCGTCTTTTCAGGGTGAGTCTGTCGACGAAGCACGTGCCGTGCTCGGCTTTATGGCTGCCGGTGCTTCGGCGCATGCGGATGTAAGCGGTCGCAGATCTGTGTCGTGGCTTACGGCTGCGGGGGTGGCCGCATCGCTTGCCGTGGCTGTGACCATAGGGATGTGGATGCATCGCGAGAGCACATCGCCGGATATGATAGCTTATGTCGGCGGATGTGAGATCAGCGACAGACGTGAGGTGATGGATATTGTCGAGGCTGATCTGGCGGCATTCGGCCTGGCCGCAATGGATGCCGATATGCAGATCGATGCCGAACTGTCGGACATCGGCGATATGTTGGAATGAATTTTACAGAAACAGAAACGATACGATATATGAAACGATTACTGATCCTTTGTCTGATGCTTGGTGTCGCTTTGTCGGTTGCCTGTGTATACGCGCAGTCAGGCTTGAACATCGCCGGGGCTTTCACTCCGCGTTATCGTGAACTGCCTGAAGCCACAGAAACCATTGTCTCGAAGAGCCGTCTGCGCAATCTGAGCCTGTCGGTCTATCATACTCTTTCTATAACGGGGCATCCCGAGATTGCCGCCGAACTTGAGGACATGGTGATGCGCGATGGTGCTAAGGCGCGCAGCAAAGAGGTGCGCTATGCGTCGGGACATCTTTACTACGGCTTCTATGCTTTGCCTCCCGTCGACGGACTCAACCGTTACATCTTGTATCTCAACGGCCATCTGAAGTCTTCAGATCGCATTATGCTGCTCTACATCGAAGGAAAGGCATCGATCGAGGATGTGAAGAAACTTATCAATCCAAAAAGACAATAACTTATCTCAATAACACTATTACTATTCATTACATTGTTATGATGCACCGAATCTTGCTGACAGCAGTACTTGCTGTAGTCCTGTCAATTCCTGTCCAAGCTATTAGTCAGGCCGACACGGTGGTGTCGGTGGTGAAGCCATCGCGGGTCGCTGTCATTAAATCCGACGGAGCCACGGTGATACATATCGACGGAGCCGAGGATAACGATTGTTTCAGGTATCGATACTCTGTATCGGTCGATACGCTTGAATCCGATCTCCCACTGTTTAATTTCCCGTTTTCCGATAAGCGCGGCGACTCTTATGCACGGAGGCAGAGCGAGATCGATGTGCTTTGCGGATGGTATTACGGTGGATTGTTCCCATTATCGGCTCCCGATCCGTTGAGAACGTCATATGAGGTAGGTATCAACCGTATCATAGGCTATAGCATGAAACGCAGTGGTTCTGAATTCAGTTTCGGACTTGGTATTGGATATCGCAGTGTGTCGGTCAGACGCGGCGTCATATTGTCGAAAGACGGTGATGCTCTGGTGTTGGCTTCGGCTCCCGAAGGAGCTTCTGATGTGTCATCGTACATTGAGTCCTTGGCTGTCCAGGTGCCTTTTGTATACACACAGCACATTTATCGTTCAATAGGATTCTCTTTCGGCATAGTGGCGAATGTTAATTTCTACACTACTGCTAAAATGAAATATCGGATTGATGATATAAGATACTCCGGATCATATAAGGGGCTTCACCAGCGTCTGCTGACTCCCGATCTGTTGCTTACCGTAGGGTCGGTCAATAACGTCGGTGTCTATGTGAGGTGGTCGCCGGTAAAGCCGTTCAAGAGGGCTTTCGGTCCGGCTTATACTTCATTGTCTGTAGGCCTTTCACTCGGGTTCTGATTTCACTATTTGTAATTTATTGGATATGAAACATATATATACCGCTATCATCTTGTCTGTTGCTTGCTGTTCCGTATCGGTCGGTGCGCAGGAGAGACCCGACACAGTGATGTCTGTCACCAACCCATCGTCCGTTACTATCACGGAAAACCCTGAAGGCTTTGCCGTGTCCGTGCTTACATCCGGTCCCGACGGAGAGTCACGGTCAGAATATTCCGAAGCTTTTGACAAACCGGTGAGGATAGAAGCCGTGCGTCAGCGTGCTTCACTTACTATCGCTTCGTCTGATGATAATTCATGGGATTTCACACTTGGCGGACCTGGTATCGGATTGGTCAATGCTTGCGGACAGCCCGACGGGATGGGCATCGAAATGGGTAAATCGTTTGAAATATCATGGCTCAATGCTATAGCCGTGAGTTATCGCATGCCGTGGAGCACGAGCAGATTGTCGCTCGGCATCGGTATTGACTGGCGCAACTACCGTATATCCACGAGTGCCACACGCTTCATTCCCGTCGAAGGTGGCGGTGTGGGCATAGGGCAGTATCCGGAAGGAGTCGAGGCTCATGGCTCGCGATTGAAAGTGTTCGGCATCGGCATGCCTCTGATATGGCATCAGGCTCTTCCGTTCAATATTTTCGGCGACAAGTGCTTGTTCGGGCTCGGGATGGTGTTCAATTACAATCCGCATGCAAGCATGCTGACAAAGTGGACCACAGCCGATGGCATGAAGGCCAAGCAGTCTACCGACAACATCGGACACCGGCGATTTATAGTCGATCTTATAGGTCTTGTCAGAGTGTGGAGAAGTATAAGCCTGTATGTGCGCTACTCGCCACAGACTGTGCTAAAAGGTGCGGGGCAGCCGCGATTCAGGCCTTTGTCCAGTGGCGTAGTCATATATTATTGATCAGTCACAACTGCATAAAATCACATTAATGGGGCTTATAGGGGAGTGCACTTCGCGGATTTTTCGTAACTTCGCACAAAATTCCGCATGACAATGAAACTACGCACTCCCCGGGAAATTACTGCCGCCACTCTGGATGTGGGGCGAAACAAGGTAGCTATACCGTTGAGCAGTCAGATTGTACAAGCCATACAGGCCGGAGCCTTCATCGCTTTCGGAGGTATATTGTCGGTCATTGTGGGATTTGGATTTCCGGAGATCACAGTACACAATCCATCTCTGCAGAGACTTCTGAGCGGATGTATGTTTCCAATAGGACTTATACTGGTGGTAGTGCTTGGAGCCGAACTGTTTACAGGCAACAACGCATTGCTTATGCCGGGACTCATGAAGCGTCATTTCGGAATTATGGATGTGCTTCGAAACTGGATTATAGTCTATTTCGGCAACTTTGCCGGAGCACTTCTGTTCGGCTATGTCATGGTGTACATGGCTGGACTGACTGCAGTTGATCCGTACCACTCGGCGATAGTCAGAATGGCTCAGACCAAGGTGGCCATGCCGTGGGTCACAGTGTTTGTAAAAGGCATCGGAGCCAACTGGTGTGTGTGTCTGGCGGTGTGGCTTGCGCTTTCCGGACATACTCTTCTGGAGAAGATGGCAGGATGCTTTCTGCCTGTGATGGCCTTTGTCGTACTTGGTTATGAACATTGTATAGCAAATATGTTTTTCATACCGGTTGGCATGATGGAAGGCGCCTCGGTTTCGGCTATGACATTTGTGTCCGCCAATCTCATACCTGCGACGCTGGGCAATATCGCCGGAGGTGCTATCTTCGTGGGATGTGTCAATGCCTATGTGCATCTGAAAAAATAAATAGTTATAATTTTCAGCGCATCAATAATTTTTGTATTTTTGCATCTGAAAATAATTTTAATCCAAAAATAAAATCAAAATGGTAAGTTACAAAGACTTAGGATTGGTTAACACTCGTGAGATGTTTGCCAAGGCCATCAAGGGCGGTTATGCCGTACCGGCTTTCAACTTCAATAACATGGAGCAGCTTCAGGCTATTATCAAGGCTGCTGCTGAAGAAAAATCACCTGTTATCCTCCAGGTTTCGAAAGGCGCACGCAACTATGCCAACGCTACTCTTCTCCGCTACATGGCTCAGGGCGCTGTGGCTTATGCCAAGGAACTCGGTTGGGAAAATCCCCAGATCTGTCTGCACCTCGATCACGGTGACAGCTTCGAACTCTGCAAGTCTTGCATCGACAGCGGTTTCTCTTCTGTTATGATCGACGGCTCACATCTTCCCTACGAAGAAAATGTAGCTCTGACCAAGAAAGTGGTTGACTACGCTCATCAGTTTGACGTGACTGTAGAAGGTGAGCTTGGCGTTCTCGCCGGTGTGGAAGACGAAGTTTCTTCTGACCACCACACCTACACCGACCCTGAAGAAGTTATCGACTTCGCTACCCGTACCGGCTGCGACAGCCTCGCTATTTCTA
>CAJTQH010000049.1 GCA_910578305.1 uncultured Muribaculaceae bacterium | reverse complement strand
AGCCATTAGCTTCATTAGTAACTCGCTGTGTTCAACGTTTGCCATTTCCTGAGCCGCTACGCAAACCGTGGCAATCAGTGTTGCGATAATCGCGGCGGTTAAAATAAATTTTAACATAATGAATTTAATTTGTTTTGCTACCTTTGTAGCTGAATTTAATTTGTTGCCCGCTTATTAGTCTGTGAAGATGAACGGCGGGCGTTTCGTTTGTCTTGTTTGCAAGTTTGCAAAGTTTGTGTTATCTTTGCGGTTGAAAAGCCCTTGGAAAAGTTTGCGGATTCGACCGCTTAGCCCTTTGGCAACTTTTCTGGTAAGGATTAAAGCAGTGTTATTGTGAATTTCACAACTTTAAACCATCCCACCTTGATAGCAATTTCAAGAACTATCATAAGCAAAGGCATTTGGCATAACACATCGGGTTATACTCAAAACTGAGTGCCTTTTGTCTTGAACCCTCACCCCTGACCGCTGCACACGGTTTGGGGTTTCTTTTCAATGTCCTATTGTAAGGTGTTTCGTTTGGTCATTCCTTACACTACAAAGTGTACGAAATATATTGATGTAGCAGCATATAATACATTAAAAATAAAACAGTTAGGCCTCTTACCCCCCCCCAAAAAAAAACAACCTCCATATTTTTTAAGCCTATTTAAACCCATTTTAGTGTAGGAGTCTTGTGCCATAAGACAACACCCCGGAGAGCATCCTTTATAACCATAAGACCAAAGTTACTGCCCCAGTATGTGGTGTCCATCTGTATGGTTACATCCTTGTGCATTGCGATCTTATGGACATACCGCAAGCCTTCCAGATCCCTACGTATGGTCTTTTCGCAGACGCCGTTCTTGGACGCAAGCTGTGTTCCAGAGTCCGTTTGCCATCTACATAGAGCCGCTGATAACCTGAGCTTTATCACGCCGTATGCCGCCATCAAAACGACAGCCGCAGTCCTTGCATTTATATCGTTGAGTACAGCCTCTCAGATCGTTCCTGACCACATTTTCAGATCCGCAGAAAAAGCTTTTTTACCATCTCAATAATTATCTCCGCAAAGAGAATAAAATCAATGGATTACATGCATCCATCACACCAAATGTCAAACCTGCCTAAATTGATTATCATAAGTCTATATCTAATGAGCCAACTGTAATTTTAGGCAAATCGGCTCTTAGGCTCTTTTCTTTTTGTCAACAGATGAAAGATTATTCCCAAATAACAATAATGTCGGTGCTCCGATCTTGTTTCATAGAGGCGTTGGTATTGTGCGTGTTTATAAAATACCATTCTCCCGAAGAAACACATTTTGCCATTCCAAATTTACATTGCAGTTGGTATAAAACACTCATTGTAGTATCACCCACGATATCACCATTATCGAATACTCCGCTACGCATCATTAACACAGAACGAAGCCTGTTGCGTTCATCAAAACGACATTGCACTACATCCCAATCAACACCGACCCACGTAATTGAACGATTAGTAATTCCAATTATTGAATTTGACGAAACATCCTCCATTGTCTCCAACTGTTTTTCCCTAAAAAAGTTGTGAACATCCGTCTTATGTTGTCCTTTGGCAACAAGCCATACCGTATCGGAGGGTAAGCCATTGGCAATCTCATCTTCTGTATGCTGCGGTTTAGTTGAACACGAAGCCAATGTACATAATACGCTAATCAAAAAAATTTTCAAGGCTCTCATATTTACAATTTTAGGCAAGATTAGATAAAATCGTGAGGACTAACACACTAAAAGCAAGCTATATAACATCTTATACGCAAATGGCATCCTGCCCTCGCATTTCACGACAAAGAGTTTCCCGACAAAAGCGTTCCACCCTCAAAACCCAATAACAAAAAAACGGCGGCAAGTGTTTTGCCGCCGTTTTTTATTTACCAACACCCCTACGTCCGCATTATTAAAAAACATATCCGCAATAAATTCAACCAAACACACCACTCACTTTGAAATATGTCAATCCGACACACAGTTATTCCTCAAAATTTACTATTTTTGCAGATAGATTTTAAAAACTCAAGTTATAAATAACATGATCAAGACAATCCTTTCAATATCTGGTCGCCCGGGCCTTTTCAAATTAGTCAATCAGGGCAAAAACATGCTCATTGTCGAATCCCTGCTCAATGGCCGCCGCACTCCGGCATACTCTCACGACAAAGTAGTATCGCTTGGCGACATCTCCATTTACACCACCGAAGGCGATGTACCCCTGGCTGACGTATTCGAAGCCATTAAAACAAAATACGAAGCCGCACAAGTCGATGTAAAAAAACTCGACGACGCCGACGTTCGCAGCAAATTCGCTGAAATCCTCCCCGACTTCGACGACGAACGCGTATACACCAACGATATTCGTAAGGTATTTGCCTGGTACAATCAGCTTATCGCTGCCGGAATAACCGAATTTAACGATCAGGAAATAGCCGAAGACGAAGCTGCCGAAGCAGCGGAAAAAGCCGACGAAGCCGAGACAAAAGCATAAATCCGGTCGATGCCGGACAATCATATTGACGAAAGAGATTGTGACCATATATCACAATCTCTTTTTATTTCCTACCATCAAAAAAATCCGGCCGGAAACCCGACCGGATCTGATATTTCATTGCCCGTGACTGGCATGCCGTATCACACGTATCCCTTTATGATACCGCGTTTGGCATTGCGCACAAACATTATTATCTCATCACGCTCCTTGGTAGCGGGCAGTTCGGCTTCGATACGCTCCACAGCATCGGTATTGTTAAGTCCCGACAGATAGAGATAACGATATATGTCTTGAATCTCACGGATCACCTCGCTTGAAAAGCCTCGACGACGCAAACCGATAGAGTTGACACCGGCATATGCGATCGGCTCACGAGCAGCCTTTACATAAGGGGGAATATCCTTGTTGACAAGAGCACCGCCCTGCACCATCACATGCGATCCTATGTGACAGAACTGATGTACAAGAGTACCGCCACCGATAATAGCGAAATTATCCACTACCACCTCACCTGCAAGTTGAGTGGCATTGGACATTATCACATTATTACCTACCACACAGTCATGCGCAACATGGCAATAAGCCATTATGAGGCAATTGTCACCTACCACAGTCTTACCCTTTGAAGCTGTTCCACGGTTTATTGTCACACACTCTCTTATAGTGGTGTTGTCGCCTATAATAGCAAGAGTTTCCTCGCCCTGGAATTTCAGATCTTGAGGAACCCCGGATATTACAGCCCCGGGGAAGATTGTACAATTCTTACCTATGCGCGCTCCTTCCATTATGGTCACATTGCTGCCTATACGTGTGCCTTCTCCGATTTCGACATTCTGCTCTATGGTCACAAACGGATCAATCACTACACTGGGGGCAATCTTAGCCGCCGGATGAATATATGCTAATGGTTGTTTCATATCTACACTGATTGTTGTTTTATTCTTTATTCTTTATTATCTGAGCCATGAATTCACACTCCGAAACGATTTTCTCGCCGACAAACGCATATCCTTTCATCACAGCGCATCCACGACGTAACTCCGTCATGAATGAGATATGAAAGAGTAGAGTATCGCCAGGCACTACTTTCTGACGGAATTTCACATTGTCTATCTTCATAAAATACGTAGAATAACGTTCCGGATCATCAACCGTACTCAACACAAGCAGTCCGCCTGTCTGAGCCATGGCCTCGATCTGAAGCACGCCGGGGAGGACTGGCTCCTGTGGGAAGTGTCCTGTAAAAAACGGCTCATTGGCTGTGATATTCTTCACTCCCACGATATAGTTTGAGCCTTTTTCTATAATTTTATCAACCAGCAGGAACGGGTAGCGATGCGGAAGCAATTCACGTATTCGGTTATTATCCATTATAGGCTCTTTGTTGGGATCATAAAGCGGAGCCTGTATGTCCTGGCGCTTTATATCCTTGCGTATCTTCTTGGCAAATGTTGTATTGATACCGTGCCCGGGGCGGGTAGCTATTACCTTTCCTTTGATAGGACGGCCTATTAAGGCCAAATCCCCCATAACATCAAGTAACTTATGACGTGCAGGCTCATTGGAATAAATAAGCGGAGTTGCCTGAATGAAACCAAACTGCGACACTTCTTTGTGGCAAACACCCATTAAATCGGCAAGACGGTCAAGTTCGGCCTGAGGCATTTCGCGGTCATATATCACCACCGCATTTTCCAGATCACCACCCTTGATAAGATTAGCCTTTACAAGAGGTTCGATTTCTCGCACAAACACAAATGTACGGCACGAAGCGATCTCTTTTGCAAAATCGTCCATACAGTCAATAGAAGCATACTGATTGGACAGCACTGGAGAATCAAACTGCACCATGACATCCACGCTGAAATCCTGATCCGGAAGCACAACAATCGAAGCTCCGGTAGATTCATCACGCACCTCTATTTTCTGTTTTACTATATAGTAGTCCTTATCGGCCTTCTGCTCTATAAAACCCACCTCATTGATTTTTTCACAGAATTCTTTTGCACTGCCATCAAGGATAGGCATCTCCGGGCCGTTTAGTCTAATAAGCACATTATCCACACCAGCAGCATATAGAGCAGCCATTGCATGCTCTATGGTACTTACAGACACTTCTCCGCGAGCCACGACTGTACCACGCGATGTCTGTACCACATTTTCAGCAACAGCATCGATAATAGGCTCTCCGTCCAGATCTATACGTTGTATCTTATATCCATGATTATCGGGTGCCGGCAAAAATTCAGCATCAATTACCATTCCGGTATGCAGCCCTTTTCCATGTACAGAAAAAGGCGCTTGCAGGGTTATCTGTTTCATATCGTTGGATTATATTATTTATTTTCTGTCAGTTCCTTTATAGCAGACTCAAGTTTGTCCACTTTCTTGTATAGCTCAGGCAGACGTTTGATCGAGATAGCCTGACGGCCATATGCTTTGAGATCCATTGCCGGACTTCCAAACAAGCGTGAGCCTGAGTCAACATCTTTCTGCATGCCAGACTGAGCGGCTATCTGAACTTTATCACCCACAGTTATATGACCGGCCAAGCCCACCTGACCGCCAATCATACACCATCTACCCACCTTTGTAGATCCGGCCACTCCGGCCTGTGCAGCCATCACCGTATTGTCTCCTACCTGACAGTTATGCGCTATCTGTATCAGGTTATCGAGTTTTACACCTTTCCCTATACGGGTGCTCCCCATCATGGCACGGTCTATAGTTGTATTGGCGCCTATCTCCACATTTTCGGCGATCTCCACATTCCCTATCTGAGGAATCTTGTCATATCCCTCGGCAGTAGGAGCGAAACCAAATCCGTCGGCACCGATTACAGCACCAGAGTGAATTATGCTGCGTGCTCCGATCTTACATCCATGGTATACCTTTACACCAGGATAAAGCGTAACACCATCGCCTATCACACAATTATCACCCACATATACCTGAGGATATATCTTAACGCCATGTCCGAGTTTCACTCCACGGCCGATATAGGCAAATGCTCCTATATATGAATCCTCATCGACTACCACGCCTTCTGACACAAACGACGGCTGCTCGATACCCTTCAACTGAGGTGCCGACATCTGCTGCACGATATTGAGCAGATGTGCCACCGTAGCATACGGGTCGTCCACACGAATAAGTGTGGGAGTCACAGGATGCTCCAGTTTGAAATCACGGCTGACTATCACTGCCGATGCGCCGGTGGAATAGATATAATGAAAATATTTTGGATTGGCCAGAAAAGCTATAGCTCCCTCGTGGCCCTCTTCAATCTTGGCAATAGTACAGATTTTCACTTCACCATCACCTTCTACTGTGCCATTGGCCAGAGCGGCTATCTGATTTACGGAAAACTCCATATATGATTATGATTCGGTTTATCGATTATAAATATATTGTTAAATAATGTGCAAATATGGCAATTTTTTTTCAAAACATGACTATTTATCCATCTAAAAGTGACAATCCACGATCTTCTTTGCGAATCTTTCCGCATTTGAGCAAGTGCCCTACAGCTCGCTTGAAATCACGCTTGCTACAATAGAATGCCTCCTTGATTACCTCCGGAGACGAGTGATCGTCAAATTCTGTATACCCTCCGTGCACACGTAAATGATCCAATATCACATCTGAAAGGTCATTTGTACGCTCGGAAACTGCTCCCGACAGCATAAGGTCAATCTTCCCATCGGGACGCACACGTCGCACGTATGCCTCCAGCCTGTCACCTACTGAAATCGGCCGGAACACCTGATTGGCATATATCATTCCCTGATGCAGGTTGTCCACTATACATGCATAGCCTATAGGAGTCTCTCTATAGACCAACACATCTGTCGCATCGCCTGTCTTATAACGGGGAATCACATTTCCAAGAAACTTTTCTATTTTGGCCGAAGCCACTACTCGCTTTGTAGCATCATCAAGATACACATACACAAGATACCTGCCTCCCGACACCATCCGTGATTTCTGTTGACTGAAAGGCACAAGCAGATCTTTCATAAGTCCCCAATCTAGAAACGCGCCTATTCTGTCTACCGATACCACATCAAGAAAAGCAAACTCTCCTACAGTGGCATACGGATGCTCCGTAGTGGCCACCGGACGGTCTTCCGAATCCGTGTAAACAAACACTGACAAAGACTCCCCTTCCGTCAGAGGATGCTCTATATATCGTGCTGGCAGGAGCACTTCCCGACCGTTTCCACCATCAAGATAAGCCCCGAAATCTACCAGACGACTTACTTGAAGTGTGTTGTATTGTCCAATTTTTAGCATAAGTTTATGATATTTACTTTCCAAAGGTACGAATAATTCATTAATTTTGCATCGTTTACATACCACTAATATTACTACGTATGCCTACAATAGAGCTCATATCCAAATATTTCCACAACCTGTCGCCGCAGCAGATCGATCAGTTCAGCA
The DNA here is from genome assembly GCA_910578305.1 of uncultured Muribaculaceae bacterium. Lineage (GTDB taxonomy): Bacteria > Bacteroidota > Bacteroidia > Bacteroidales > Muribaculaceae > Paramuribaculum. The sequence continues at coordinate 10,780 of CAJTQH010000049.1, read as the reverse complement.
GGCTCGACCCTCTTTATCGGGAATGGAACGATAAGATCAATGTTATATCACGTAAAGACATATCCAATCTTTACGAGCACCACATACTTCATTCGCTCGCCATTGCCAAATTCATCACGCCCCACGAAAGTACAACGTTTCTGGATATGGGCACAGGCGGTGGATTTCCAGGAATCCCGTTGGCCATCATGTGGCCTCACTGCCGATTCCATCTCATCGACCGTATTGGGAAAAAAATTCGTGTAGCACAATCCGTGGCCGAAGCAATCGGACTCTCCAACGTATCATTTCAGCACGGAGACATAGGCGAATGCCGTAACAAGTACGACTATGTGGTGAGCCGTGCCGTTATGCGACTTGACGAACTTGTGCCATTGATCCGCAAAAACATATCAAAAGAGTGCGTCAACAAACTTCCCAACGGCTTGTTATGTCTTAAAGGGGGCGACCTCACCGATGAGACTCGGGCTGTAAAAGCCCCGATTATCGAAGTACCACTGAGCGATTACTTTTCCGAAGAATTTTTCACTACCAAACAACTGGTTTACGTAAAGCTATGAAACTCGCACGATTTGAATTCAATTTTTTTGGAGTGAACACCTATGTGGCATGGTGCAGCGACACACACGAAGCCGCCATTATCGATCCCGGCATGATGTCTGCGGCGGAACAGCAACGCCTTGACGAATATATCCGCTCAAACGATCTTAAGATAACACATCTGCTCAACACACATCTGCATATCGATCACGCCCTTGGAAACGGATACATATCCGACCGATACAGTGTCGACACCGAGGCTCATACAGCAGATGCCGGACTCGGGGTCTCCATTGCCGAACAGGCCGCTATGTTCCACTTGCCCATTGCAACGCCCGCACCTGTTACAATCAGCACTCCACTATCCGACAACGACCGAATCACCCTTGGCAATGAATACTTCGATGTAATCCACATTCCGGGACATACCCAAGGTTCTGTAGCCTTCTACAATCCGACCGACGGCTTTCTGATGTCAGGCGATGCTCTTTTCCACGAAAGCATAGGACGTACGGATCTTCCCGGAGGCAATCACACACAACTGCTCACAAGTATAAACACCCGTCTGCTAACACTTCCCCCACAAACCATAGTTTATCCGGGGCATGGTCCGGAAACTAACGTAGAACATGAAACCAAATACAATCCTTGGCTAAAAAAACATTAAGACCACGACACAAACGGGTCATAGGCATTCTCGGCCACATCTTCACCACCAAGGTATGACTTCAGCATAATCAAATACATGCTGAACCCTACTCTGCGCATAAACATATTGATACGAGCCTCATTTTTAGCGGTCGATTCAGTCGACAATATTTTGTCAATAAATTCCACAAGTCCGTCTGTATGCCTCATTCTCAATCGCGACAAAGCATAGACCAGCGGCAACCCGAATCCCCCCACCGCCATATCTTCAGGAAATTCATAATATGAGTCAACACGCGAAATCACTTCATCATATCGGCCAAGGCGATATAACATCTCGACAAACAACAAGGCCTTATCGGCAAACAGCATCATCGAAGCATCGTAACATAAATCCATTAGCCTCATAGCCGCTTCATAATGATTGTCTGAATAAACAGCATATAGCATATCTTCAAACACATCAGAATCAATACCCGCCAGAACCTTGGCAAGCATTCTGTCAGTGACCCACTCAGGAAAGTTCCCATCATGCAACTCCAAAGCCATTTCTATGGCAGCCCGTTTGTCATGCACACCGTCAAAGCACCGTTTCAACTCAGCTCTCGCCTTATCAAGCAATCCATACTCCCGGCACAAAGACACATAGTAAAATCTCAGATCCGAATCGCCAGGCGTTGATTCCAAAATACCGGTCATCACATTCTCCACATCATTCCAAGGAGCCTTTGACATAGACAGAAAATGTGCTTTCATCAACAACTCCTTTCGCGGCGTAGGATCTATGGCAAGCGCATAATCGAGCGATTGCAAAGCCGATTCATAATCCATCAACCGATCTCCTTCTATTTCAGCCAACAGACTCCAGAACGAGAAGTTAAACGGCTCAAGCATCGTAAGTTCCTGAGCTATAGCACGAGCATCATCATTTCGGACATCATCCATCAATGCCTGTGCAAATTCAAACAGAATCGTTGATGGAAACTCACTCAAGGACTTCAACTTCTCAAGATTATCCTCAATCCATCTTATCTTAAACAACTCACCAACTACCAGCCTCACAAGCTGAATCACATCTTCATCCTCAAGCGAATGAGGCTTAAGCGATTCAATCAGATCATCAAGTTTAGCCAATTGCGAATCCTCACTGCCACCATCATATCGAATCTTCACAAGTTGAGCCAAAAACGACGATTTGGGAAGACTTCGTGCCACCGACAACGCTCCCGATTCATCATCCGAATCCATATAATACAGCATCTTCCTCTCATTCAATCTGCGACTGAAAGGAAACTTTGACAATGCCCTAAAAAGCACTTCGGTCTGTACGAAGCTATCGGAAATATCTCCTGCATAGTCAAACACATCGACATATTCATCCTCCGAAAAATCCAATCCGGAGGATTCATCCTGCAGATATGTCCGAAACCGATTATATAGTTCCTGATAATAATCACTATCGCCCACCGATTCCATCATTTTTTCTGAGCTTTTTCCCAGCTGTCCTTTAGAGCAATGGTACGGTTGAATATCAGATTATCGGCTGTCGATTCCTTATCAGGAGTGAAGTATCCCACACGCTGGAACTGGAAGTGCTCGAGCGGACGGGCATTCTCGGCAAGATACGGTTCGACTTTTATGCCAGTAACCACTTTGAGTGAATCCGGATTAAGAAGTTCGCGGAAATCCTTATCTGTTTCAGCTGCAGGATTCTCGACATCAAACAGGCGATCATACATACGGGCGGTTGCATCTATGGCATGACGCGCCGATACCCAGTGAAGAGTGCCTTTTACCTTGCGCATGCTGCCAGGCAGTCCACTGCGTGTATCGGGATCGTAAGTGCAGTATATCTCTTCGATATCTCCGTTTTCATTTTTCTTAACTCCGGTACACTTCACGATATATGCTCCTTTAAGACGCACTTCTCCTTCAGGAGCAAGTCGGAAGAATTTTTTCGGAGGATTTTCCATGAAGTCTTCACGCTCTATGTATATCTCTCGCGAGAACGGCATGGAGTGAGTGCCTGCCGTCGGATCCTCTGGATTATTCTCCATATCCACCATCTCCACCTTATCCTCAGGATAATTGGCTATGATCAATTTCACAGGATTTACCACAGCCATCACACGGGTCGATACAGCATTCAGATCTTCGCGCACAGCATGTTCAAGCAACGACACACTATTGAGTGCCTCATATTTTGTATAACCTATCTTATCTATGAAGTTTCGTATGGAGCGCGGTGTAAAGCCTCGACGGCGCATTCCGGATATAGTCGGCATACGGGGATCATCCCAACCGGCTACAAGACCTTCCTTGACAAGCTGAAGCAATTTACGCTTGCTCATCACAGTATAAGTAAGATTCAGTCGGTTGAATTCGATCTGACGCGGACAATAGGTTTCATCGGCAAGCTCCTTGACAAAGTACTCATACAGCGGACGATGAGGCACAAACTCCAATGTACATATAGAGTGCGTCACACCTTCGAAATAGTCACTCTGACCATGTGCGAAATCGTACATCGGATATACATTCCACTTCGTACCTGTACGATGGTGAGGATGCTTGATGATACGGTACATAATCGGATCACGGAAATGCATGTTGTCGGACGTCATGTCTATTTTCGCACGCAACACTCTTGCACCTTCATCAAACTCACCGGCATTCATACGGTGAAACAGATCAAGATTCTCTTCCACAGATCGGCTTCTGTAAGGGCTTTCCACACCGGGAGTGGTGGGAGTTCCTTTCTGCTGCGCTATCTGCTCGGAAGTCTGGTCATCGACATACGCCTTTCCTTCTTTTATCATACGTACTGCCAGATCATAAAGCTGGGGGAAATAATCGCTCGCATAATACTCCCGATCGCCCCAGTCAAACCCAAGCCAATGGATATCCTCGCGAATCGAATCCACATATTCCACATCCTCCTTTACGGGATTGGTATCATCGAAACGAAGATTACATGTACCTCCGAATTTTTCAGCAACTCCGAAATCCATGCATATAGCCTTGGCATGACCGATATGAAGATATCCGTTTGGCTCCGGTGGGAAACGCGTATTTAGTCGTCCACCGTTTTTACCGGCCTGAAGGTCATCATAAACCATCTGTTCTACAAAGTTCAGGCCTTTCTTTTCCTGGGTTTCTTCCATTTCATTTTCTGCCATGGCTATATAATGTTTTAGTGTTAATCTTACGGTTAGTTTTACTAAACTGCAAAATTAATCCTATTTCTGCAATTCTCAAAGTCTATCGCCATTTTCTTGTGAAACATATTACGCACACCCGACTCTAAAGCAAAAGGTGTGCCGACGAATGTCGGCACACCTTGTAATGAGTCTCTGATGAGAGTTCTGATTGGTGGGAAACTCCGTTTGCTTATTCGGCAGCAGGAGCTTCAGCTGCTTCCTCAGCGGGAGCTTCTTCAGCAGCGGCGGCAGCCTCTTCGGCAGCCTTGGCAGCAGCGATTTCAGCTTTCTTCTTAGCTACAGCCTCAGCTTTAGCGGCGTTCTTAGCCTGTTCGTCAGCCAGACGCTGCTTGGCGGCGAGTTCCTTAGCATCAGCAAGAGAAGTGCGTGCAGCATCTACAGATGCCTGCTTTTTCTGCTTCCATGCTTCGAAACGACGCTGAGCTTCTGCTTCATCAAATGCGCCTTTTTTCACACCACCCTGAAGGTGCTTCATCAGAAGTACGCCTTCCTGAGAAAGAATAGTGCGAACAGTGTCGGTGGGTTGAGCACCAACGTTTACCCAATACAAAGCCCGTTCGAAATTCAAAGTTACTGTAGCAGGATTAGTGTTCGGATTATAAGAACCTATCCTTTCAATAAATTTACCATCTCGTGGTGCCCTGCTATCGGCGATAACAATAGGATAAAACGCATAGTTCTTGCGACCATGACGTTGTAATCTGATTTTTGTTGCCATTAAATAAGTTAATTAAATGTTGGTTTTGTATTGTTTAGCGGCTGCAAAGTTACACATTTATTTTCACTCCGCAAACTTATATCCGTTTATTTTTCACGTATTTTCCAGTCCTTTCCGTTCATTTGCCCTTCATCCAATTGCGGCGCGGCATGCGCAGACGGGGAAACAGACGCCTTATGCGGGTCATACGCGACGACAATTCCGGCGCCGCCACCACACAGCTCACTGCCACTATTATCATAACCAGACCTGCGATATCGCGCAATGTAAGCACTTCGCCAAACACCACCACGCCGAAAAACACGGCCGTCACCGGCTCAAGAGCACCAAGGATAGCCGTCGGTGTGGAACCGATGTATTGTATGGCCGACGTAGTGCACAAAAACGATATCGCAGTGGGAAACACCGCAAGAGCCAGCACACAGCCCCACAGATACCATTTGTCGGCCGGCACCACATCCACTTCACCAGCCATAGCCAGCCGTGCGGCAAACAGCAACAGACCGAACATCAGCACATAGAATGTGACCGTAAGAGTTGCCACCTCGCGCAGTCGCGTCTTGTTGACAGCCACAATATATATGGCATACGACAATGCCGATCCCATGACAAGCATTGTACCTGTAACGCTCAACGTAGCATCGCCCGACCCTTTATAAAGCAGAGCAATGCCTCCGAGAGCCAATACTATACATATCGATGTCACTGCCGATATCCGCTCACGATACACACCCGCCATTATAAGCGCCACCATGATTGGATACACGAACAGCAGCGAAGATGCTATACCGGCATCCATATAATTGTAGCTCAAAAACAGTCCCAACGACGAGAATGCGACCACCAGCCCCATCACAACAAGCAACAGGCAATTACCGGCGCTGACTTTAAAACTGCGTCCTCTCGCAAGTATCATACCGCCAAGCAACGGTATGGCAAACAAATATCGGAAAAACAGCACCGAATCAGCCGTCATACCGGCCTCATAAAGAGGCAATGCAAACAACGGATTCATGCCATAGGTAGCCGCAGCCACCGACGCAAGAGCATAACCCTTAAGAGCCCTGCTATCCATAACACACTGTCAGAACTGTCACTTCACGCCCTTTGCGCCTTTCACGCCCTTTGTACCACCCCCCATTGAGAATATATTCTGGTCGTAGCTCTTGATCTTCATGGACTGTTCTCGCTGCCGCTTTACAGCCAACTGCACCAGACGATCCATAAGCCTGTCAAACGTTATACCGGTAGCCTCCCACAGATAAAATGACAATGAGCCCGGGATGGTATTGATCTCATTGACATATATGCTGCCATTGTCGGCATCCATTATAACATCGACACGACTCACACCATGACAGGACAGGACACGGAATGTCTCTCCGGCGAGGAAGCGTATGCGGTCGCTCACCTCGGCAGGCAGATCGGCAGGGATACGCTTTTGCGAAGCCTGCATACCTTTGGCCCCTTTGGTTCCACCCATATACTTGTCTTCATACGACAGAATCTCTCCACTTTTTATAGGCTCCTCGCATACCGATGTCTGATACTCGTCGCAGTCGCCGAGCACAGAGCAATTGACTTCATGCAGATTTTCCACCATGTGCTCCACGATGATTCGATTGGAATACTTCTCGGCATCGTTTATACGTTCAATGAGAGTCTCTCGGTCAGCAGCCCGGCCTATACCCACGCTCGACCCCAGATTTGCCGGTTTTACTATCACCGGATAGCCGATAGTGCCCTCAATCCTACTTATCACGGCGTCGCGCTTATCGTACCATTCCTTGTCGGTAAACCACACATAGTCCACAACCGGTATGTCACAAGCCTGAAGTATCATCTTCATGGTTATCTTATCCATACCATTGGCCGATGCAAGCACATTACATCCCGCATAAGGTATACCTATGGCATCCAGAACGCCTTCAAACGTACCATCCTCGCCATACGAACCATGAAGCACAGGTATCGCCACATCGAGTCTGCTAAGAAGATCCGAGCCCCAAAATGGCTTTTTCGACATATATAGCCCGAAATCGCCTTTGACCGGTTTCATATACACCTCCTTGCATTTTTTCAACAAAGAAGGCACATCACGGTAATTGGCCACATCAAACAGAGCGTCACCCGTATACCATCGGCCCTGCTTGGTTATATATATAGGTGTGACGTCATAAACACTACGATCTATGGCACTCATGGCCTGAGATGCCGAGATTACCGATATTTCATGTTCGGTGGAACATCCGCCAAAGAATACTCCGATATTGGTTTTCATCGCTTATTTTCTATCTGATTGTTATATTTAATATCTCAACTATTTAAATGTATCGGGAAGGTCATTTTCATAAAGCACCGTATCACCAGAAGCCACAATTCCCGCAAGCATCTGCTGCGCAACTGTAAATGTGGGAGCTTCCATGATACGGAGTGCAGCATTTCCCACACTCTCCATACCGCCTACAATAGCGTCACGATTATACTCACCCACTATTATGGCCACATCGGCCGACACAGCTATTTTAGCGCCGAATTCATAATTAAGTTCATATTGCTTCTCCCCGAGTTCAATCATGCCGGGAGTGACTATTATACGTTTGCCGGATGTCATTGCCGCAAGCACATCAAGAGCCATTGACGAACCGGACGGATTGGAATTGAACGCATCATCAAGTATGGTTACACCTGCAGACGTACGCTTCATACTCAATCGGTGTTCTACCGGTTCTATACGCTCCACAGCCCTGTGTATTTTCTCCTCAGGCACGCCCATACGCATAGCCACCACTATAGCAGCCACAAGATTGGACACATTGCACTCTCCAAGCAGACGTGTATGAAATCTACGTTTCTCACCTTCGCCCTCTATTACAAAATCTGTTCCTGATACTCCGTAAGTTATCTCCGTAGCCCGATAATCCACATTTTCGTCGTTCACACCATATCGCACACACGCCACATTATCCACCGTGCGCGAAGCCACCATAGGAAAATCATTGTTTACCACAGCCAGACCGACCGACGGCAACGAGTCAATAAGTTCAAATTTAGTACGCTGAACGTTCTCCAACGACTTGAACGATTCCAGATGCTGTGGGCCCACAGCTGTAACCACGCCGATCTGCGGATGTACGAGATCGCAGATCTCTTTTATGTCTCCTTGCTGTTTTGCGCCCATTTCACATATAAAAACCTCGCAGTACGGCTTCATCATCTCGCGCACAGTACGTATCACCCCCAACGTCGTGTTGTAACTTCCTGGAGTCATCAGCACCTCAAAGTGCTCCGACAATATGCGGTTAAGGTAATGCTTTGTACTTGTCTTACCGTAACTGCCAGTTATGCCTACGACCTGCAGACGCGGCATAGAAGCCAGAATCCCGGCTGCCTCATCGTAATATTTCCGATTAATGCTTTTCTCTACCGGCGACAGCAATCGTATGGCCGTCATTATCACCACATGCGATCCGCAATACAGCCCCAGCATCGACACTACGGCATAAAACAATCCTGATTCAAGACCGGAGCCGGCAAAATAAGCCCAGACAAACACGCCTACGACAACCATAAGCGACAACACGGCCATCACCGATAGTATGCGTTTCACTCGCGGAGTCACCACAAGAGGCTTTTTATATTTTTTATTATAAGCCACAATAAACGAACCGGACGAGAATACCGCAATCATAAATATGCCCCACAATGGAGCGCTAAAAGACGCAAGCGAGCCAAAAAACACGAGCATACCCACAAGACGAGGATAAGACGTTGTGTCGCCCGATGAACGCAACCAGCGCATGTACCGATCTGTCCGATATGAATTTTGCTGCATCATCATGGCAGCGCGACGATATTCAGCCGTAAGGCTCAATAATGCGGCCACAGCCGCTACTATATACGTTATAAGCAATGGTATTGACATATTCTATTCTTATCAGGATTCCAAAAAACTCTCAAGCACAGCAGCAAACCGACGCGGATCGTCCAGAAAACTATAGTGCCCGCATCCGGCAAAGCGCACCAGGCCAGCGTCAGGAATAAGACGCTCCATAACAATGGCGTCGCGCACGGGCGTCGCTGTATCATTTTCGCCCCATATCAACAACGTCGGACAGGTTATCGATGGCATTACATGACGCAAATCTTCATTTACCACTTTACTCAGAATAGATTTCATGCGTGGTGATGCGTTGTTGTAGTCAGCCGATCCTCTCCGGGAACGCCAGTCGGCAATCACACGATCGGCCTTTTCCCTACTGCACACAAGCCTGACAATACGTTTGGCCAGTTTAAAACCATATACGTTGACATAATATTTCAACGGCCGCCGAGGCTTCACACCGGCAGCGTCAACAAGTATTAGCTTGCTAACTTCATTACGTGATGCATAAAGCAATCCCACCCTTCCGCCAAACGAATGCCCCAGCAATACCGGCCGATTCAACCCGAGTTTCTGCACCATACATTCGATCATTCGTGTATATTGCTCCACTCCCCACACTTCAGGCGGCTCAGGAGTGTTGCCGAATCCCGGAAAATCCACATTATACACAGTATGGTCCCTTGAAGCCACTGCCTCAATCGACGCCAGAGTTGAGTGATCGCAGCCCCACCCGTGCATCAGCACCATGGGACTTCCGCTACCCGACACCGTGTAGTGCAACTGCATTCCGTCTATATCTATAACGTCCGTCATATAGCCTGTTTTTCATTGCAAAGTTAAGTATAATAGTTGATACTTCGGAGAAAATTCACTACCTTTACATTATAATTTATCACCGATTAACTCACTCTGATGAACACTCTCGTAGTACTTCTTGGCATACTATGTTGCGCATTAGCGACATATCTGATTATTACCTTAGTAAAATCATCAAAAATCAACCTTGACAGAGCTCGTTTGCTCGAGCGCCTCAACCTGTCGGATCAAACCATTGCACAGCTTCGCTCACAACTATCAACATCTGAAGCCAATGCCGATGAGTTAAATAGAAAAAACGCCGGCCTGACTGAATCAATCATACATCTTAAAGCAGAAATCGACAAAGCCGCACATAGCTACGATCAACTGGCTATATCACATGCACGAGAGCTTGCCGGACTAAAAGAACAGCACGAAGACATACTGAAGCAATCCGAAAACAGATTTAAAGTCATGGCAACCGAAATAATGGAACGCCAGTCGAGCACTTTGCGCCAGCAGAACGAAGAACGCATCGGCGCCATGCTCAATCCGCTAAAGGAAAACATCGAGCAATTCAGAAAAGAAGTCCACACATGCTATAATGCCGAATCCCGTGAACGAAACACTTTACAGGAAAAGATCAAAGAGCTGATTCAAACCAACGACAATATCGGTAAAGAAGCCCGAGAACTTGCCAACGCTCTGAAAGGCAACTCCAAAAAACAGGGCGACTGGGGCGAAATGATACTGGAATCAATACTCGAAAATTCCGGACTACGCAAAGGAGAAGAATTTGAAGTCCAGAAACAGACCGATGATGACGGATCGACTCTTCGCGACGAACATGGCCATAGCCTGCGGCCGGATGTAATAGTCAACTATCCCGGAGCCGGAGGCAAAAAAATGGTAATCGACTCAAAGGTATCACTGACCGCTTTCGTCGATTATGTCAACTCCGACGATCCC
>CAJTQH010000048.1:257-17896 GCA_910578305.1 uncultured Muribaculaceae bacterium | reverse complement strand
ACGGCGGCAAGTGATTTTGCCGCCGTTTTTTTATATCTGATATTAACTAATTATGCATCAGGCTGAAAAAATGCCAGATAGCAATGCCTGTCGACACCGACACATTAAGCGAATGTTTGGTACCGAACTGCGGTATCTCTATACACACATCCGCGGCATTCACCACCTCAGGAGCCACGCCATGCACCTCATGGCCGGCCACTATGGCATATTTCCCGCAAGGATCAGGCTCGAAACGCTGCAACTCCACGCTGCCTTTCACCTGCTCGAGCACACACACCGTATATCCGTCGGCCTTAAGGCGCTCTATACAATCCATAGTATTGTCCCAGTGCGTCCACTCCACCGACATTTCCGCTCCAAGAGCAGTCTTGTGTATCTCAGGACTTGGCGGAGTGGCGGTTATGCCGCAAAGCATGAGCCGCTCCACCAGGAAAGCGTCAGACGTGCGAAATATAGCCCCTATGTTATTGAGCGACCGCACATTGTCGAGCACCACCACGAGCGGCAATTTAGTACGGGCGCGGTACTGCTCCACAGTATCGCGCCCGAGATCCATTATCGTTTTCTTATCCACCCGATCAGTCTATGATGTCAAATCCGGTGTACTTGCGCAGACATTCAGGCACTACTATGCCCTGAGGAGTCTGATTGTTTTCAAGAAGCGCGGCCATGATACGCGGCAGAGCCAGAGCAGAGCCGTTGAGAGTGTGGCACAGCTGAGTCTTCTTGTCGGCGGCACGATAGCGGCACTTAAGACGGTTGGCCTGATAGGTCTCGAAATTCGATACCGACGACACCTCAAGCCAGCGACCCTGTGCGGCTGAATATACCTCAAAATCAAATGTGATGGCTGATGTAAAGCTCATGTCACCGCCACACAGACGCAGTATGTGCCAGGGCAGACCGAGCTTTTCGAGCAATCCCTGCACATGATCCTTCATCTCTTCGAGAGCGGCATACGAATTTTCAGGCTTCTCTATGCGCACTATCTCTACCTTGTCAAACTGGTGCAGACGGTTGAGACCGCGCACATCCTTGCCGTAGCTGCCGGCTTCACGACGGAAACATGCCGAGTAAGCGCAGTTTTTCTTGGGCAGCGAATCTTCAGACAGGATAACATCGCGGTATATATTGGTCACGGGAACCTCGGCGGTAGGTATGAGATAGAGATTGTCCTCACCCACATAGTACATCTGACCCTCCTTGTCGGGAAGCTGACCTGTACCGTAACCCGATGCCTCGTTCACTACATAAGGAGGCTGTATTTCAAGATATCCGGCCTTGCCGGCTTCGTCGAGGAAAAACTGTATGAGAGCGCGCTGCAAGCGGGCACCCTTGCCTATGTAAACCGGAAATCCGGCACCTGTGATCTTCACACCCAGATCGAAGTCGATCAGATTGTATTTCTTGGCCAGATCCCAGTGAGGCATCGCGTCGGCGGGAAGTTCAGGCATGGGGCCGCCGGTCTTTTCCACCACATTGTCCTCGGCGGTGCGGCCTTCGGGCACCATGGCGCAAGGTATATTGGGTATTGTCAGCAGGATATCGCGGATATCTGCCTCTGTACGTGCAAGCTCGTCTGCAATAGTCTTCTGGCTCTCCTTGAGAGTGGCCACCGTGGCCTTGGCAGCCTCGGCCTCTTCCTTCTCACCCTGCTTCATGAGAGCACCTATCTTGGCGGCATACTGCTTGAGTTCGGCAGCCTTTGTGTCATTGGAGAGCTGTAGCTCACGGCGACGGTTGTCCAGATCGAGCACCTTGCCTATTGGTTCATTTGCATCAAAGCCCTTCACGGCCAGACGCTCTATGATATGCTGTGGATTTTCTTTAATCTGCTGTAGAGTAAGCATAATCTGATATATATATTAAGGTTATTTACATCGTATCACTGAAGGAGTTCGCGCACCTTGGCCGAAATCACTTTGCCGTCAGCACGACCGGCGAGAGCCTTCGAAGCCACGCCCATCACCTTGCCCATCTCTTTCTGAGAAGTAGCTCCCACCTGCTCGATGATCTTACGCAGTTCGGCGGTCAGCTCCTCGTCAGTGAGCTGCTTGGGCAGATATTCTTCTATCACAGCCGCTTCAGAAAGCTCGTTTTCAGCAAGCTCAGGACGGTTCTGTTCTTGATAGATCACCGCAGTCTCACGGCGCTGTTTGGCCATCTTGGCCAGTATCTTGGTAGCCTGCTCGTCGGTCAGGGTTCCGTCGGAACCCTTTGCCGTCTTGGCTTCGAGAAATTCTTTCTTGATACCACGAAGAGTCTCCAGGCGCACCTTTTCTTTTGCCAGCATGGCCGATTTTATATCGCTGCTGATTTTATCAAATAAGTCCATAATCAATGCTTTGGTTTTCAGGTTGCAAAAATACGAAAAAGTTTGCGATTGCCGCAAACTTTTTCGTCACACATCAGTCTTCAAGAAAGTATGTCAGAGTAGTCACCACCCTCACCTCCTTGATATAGGGTGTATATGCGTCGCGGTCGGAGATTGTAAACTGTCCCTGATGTGCCGACATTATCTTACCGATCTTACTGTCGGAATCCTCGGCAAACTTCTTGGCGGCGTCACGTGCGTTACGTGTCGCTTCTGCGATCATGCCGGGCTTAATAGTGTTAAGTTCCGTATAGTCATATGTTATCGGATTGCTATAGTCAGAGGCCTGTATGGCTATGCCCTGACGCAGCAGCTCGCCCTGACGGTTTATGAGATCATGCACCTTGTCGACTTGATTGGAGCTTACTGTCACCACCGATGTCACACTATACTTGTAAGGTATCGGCTGAGTGTTGTAGCGGTCGGTGCTGAGATCATTCACCGAAGGTGCCCCAACAGAAATCTCACCGGGCTGAATACCGTTTTCAGTAAGAAATTTCTTTATGGCATCATTAGTTTCCGACACTGCATTGTACACCGTTGGAAGATCATTGCCCACCTGCTTGAATACTATTGGCCATGTCACCTTGTTGGCCGGAACTTCAAGAGTGGCGAGTCCGCGCACCTCCACAGTGCGGCGGCTGTCGGTAATGGACTTTAGTCCGCTGCGTATGCACAGTCCCAATGCGAGCATACCGAGTGCTATAACTACGGATGCTGTAATTCTAATAACTGTTTTCATATTTACGTTTGAAATTTATATCCTACTTGAAAGTCGAGAAATAAAGTATCACATCGTCGGGGATGTTTTCAAGTTTGAGTTTCACGGCATCGAGCGAACCAATGCGGGCCTGGCCTTCCACTGCCACAGGCTGCAGATATTTAGCCACAAACTCATCACGGTCAGAGGGGCGTATCACCAGATACGGACTGCTTTCCGACACACCAAGTCCGGAATTAAGTATCAGATCACAGACCTGTAACAGCCGTGTCTGATATTTCGGAGCCAAAGCCTTGATAGCACTATCTGTCGAAACAGAAGCCGAAGCATATGCTTTGAAAAGAAGCATGAGGTTGGTCGGATCCGACTTGAGAGCCTCCGTCACCAGAGTATACACCTTTGCCATATCGCCTGCATCGTAGGCCGACAGCAGTGCCGTATAGCGACGGTCGGCATTGAAGCCTGGTTGCAGAGCCGCACCATAATATACTACGGCCATATCGTCGCCGGTCAGTGTACGTCCATCGACAAACTTATCCAAAAGCGTTTTGTATGTGTCGCGGCTCACAGCCGATATTTTATTGCGGTCTGGTACTGACGGATTCTGAGCCGACACCATATTGGAACTACAGATAACCAATCCGGCTATTGCGGCGAAGATGATTCGTGAAAATTTCATGTGCAGGAATATTGTTTTTTATAAATTATTAGAGACTCTGATTCATTTCAAGCATCCGATCCATAATATGCCGGTCATTGCTCAGACGCGGCACCTTACGCTGTCCGCCGAGCTTGCCTGTGGCCTCGAGCCAACTGTCGAAAAGACCCGTCTTTGCAGACACCACCGACAGGCGGTCAAGAAATATACCTCCGGCTCGCTTCGCCTGATAATCACTGTTTTCTTCGGTGAGCAGACGGTCGAGCAGCGATGCAAACACCTCCATATCGGCCGGCGGATTATCGAACTCTATGAGCCACTGATGCCGCCCGCGCGTACCACCGGAAGTGTACACCGGAGCCACCGTATAGTTGAGAACCGTAGCGCCTGTGGCCGCACAAGCCTTGGTTATGGCGGCATCGGTGTTATAGACCATCACCTCTTCTCCAAATGCATTTATGAAGTGTTTTGTTCGGCCGGCGATAGTGATTCGCAGCGGCGATACCGACTCCACTTTCACTGTATCGCCAAGCGGATAGCGCCAAAGCCCGTTGCACGAAGATATCACCAGAGCGTATATGCGTCCGGGCTCGACCTCCCACGCAGGCACAGGATCGGCATCAGGCGTGTCGGCCGGAATGAATTCATAGAATGTCCCCACATCCATAAGCAGAAGCATCGAACGACAGTCCGGACAGTCCTGTACCGCAAAGAATCCTTCGGAGGCATTGTATGTCTCCATATAATGCATTCGGCCCGGTGTGATAATGGCGTCATACTGGTCACGATAAGGCCCGAACGCGATGCCTCCGTGGAAAAACACCTCCAGATTAGGCCATATATCGTGTATCTCCGAAGCCCCGGTGCGCTTTAGCATCTCGCGCAGCACCGTGAGAAACCACGAAGGCACCCCGGATATATTGGTCACATCGGCTCGTATGGCTTTTTCCACCAGAGCCGGCAACTTTTCATGCCAGTCGGACATGAGTGCCGTAGCTTTGTCCGGCACCCGCACCAGATTGGCCAGCGGATTGATATTTTCAATAAGATTGGCCGACAGATCGCCTACTCGCACGCGCGACCCTGCGGGCAACTTCAACTCATTGGCAAAACTACCTCCGAGAATAAACCCTTTACCCGAAAACAGACGACTGTCGGGAAACGCATGCAGATACCTCGCCACAACATCGGCTCCACCTCTGTAATGACTTAAACGGAGAGAGTCGTCAGTCACCGGTATATACTTGCTTTTGCCGTCGGACGTGCCCGACGACTGAGCGAAACGCCGCGTTACACCAGGCCAAAGTACATCACGCTCACCTGCTATCATGCGCATCATCCGCTCCCTTATCTCTCTGTACGAGGTCTGCGGCACAGCCCTGCGGTAGTCGGCATAGCCCGACAGACGGCCATAGTCGTGCATGCGCCCCCATTCAGTGGATGCAGCACGATTTATGAGCCATAGCAACACTCGCTCCTGCTCCGCACGCGGATCATCGGCCCATCGGACCGACTCACGGATGCGACGTTCAAAATATGGACGTATGAGCGGTGTGAGGTTAATCATGACGGCAAAAGTATATAAATTTTGATTATTACCGAGAGAAAATCAAGCTAAAATCTCAAAACGGGCTTATTTCTGAAAATTAATGGCTAAATTTGTGCCTTATCATTTCTCACAACATAGTTGTGGCTATAAATTGTTCAACAATATATCCATTAATTACAAAACATGCACAGCATCAACCATCTCCGACGTCTTCTGCCTCTGATGATCATAGCCATAGTCGCCTCCATGTCAATGACATCATGTGATAACGACGATTACTACTATTCACCCATCACAGGATCATGGGAACTGGTAGAGATAGACGGTTATCCCGTCTACGAATCCGATGTAGTGGAATTCGAATTTTATCCCGACGGATCAGGCTACTACAGCCAATACGACGCCTACGGCCGCTGGACATCAAGCCCTATCACATGGGACACATCCATGGCGTCGGGAGGTGCTATGTATCTCGACATATATACTTACGATGGCCAGATATGGCAATATCTGATGTACAACTATTCACGATCGCTCGAACTTATAGACCTCAGCACCGGACAGCAATTGCTGTTTGAGAAATATTAACCCACCGATCCCACATCCGATCCAAGCATGGCATCCGACAACACCAACACCACAGTTCCCGACAGCAAATGGACAGAAATCGAACTTCTGCCCGAATGGGATGAGCAGTTTTATGACATATATACCGCCAAGAAGCACGGCAAATGGGTTATGCTCAAGACCTTGAAACCACAATTCAAGGCCGATCCGCGATTTCAGTCCATGATCGAAAAGGAATTTGACATCCGATACAATCTGGCCCATCCACATATAGTAATGATAAACGACTATGAGGATGTGCCCGGACTCGGACGCTGTATCATAACCGATGATGTCTACGGTCTATCGCTTCGAAAACTCATAGACACGGGCAAAGCCAACGCAAGCCACTTAGAAAAAGTGTGCACACAGCTTGTCGATGCCATGGACTACATACAGCGCAATCACCTCGTGCACTTTCCCATACGCCCCGAAACCATAATATTCACAGAAAACATTGAGAATCTCAAACTCATCGACGTAGGTTTTGACCAAAGCGAGCATCTCACTCCGGCCGAAGCCACCGAAGATATCTACAGCTTCGGCAAGATTCTGAACGAAATGCTTGAAGCCGTGCCTGACGCTCCGTCTGGACTGCGACGTATAGCCGACAAGTGTACAGCCTCCGATCCCCGGCAGAGATTCAAGAGCATACACCAGCTGCGTATGGCACACAGATCCAACAACAAATTCTACATCGCCATCATAGCATTTCTCCTCATCATGATAGGCATATTGATCTGGTTCAGCTCGTCGTGGGCTCCGGCAGTTGACAAAACACCGGCAAACGACCAGACTCACATCACACACGTCACATCCACCATTCATCACTCTACACTGCATGGCTGTTGAAATTATAGCGGTGGCTCCCCGCAAAAGCGAGCTGAAACGATTTGTAAAATTCGGCATTGAACTATATAAAGATTCCGACTGCTACGTACCACCGTTGATATCCGATGAAGTACAGACGCTCCTGCCCGACAAGAATCCCGCATTCGACTATTGCTCGGCTCAGGAATTCATGGCTTATAGAGACGGACAGCCTGTTGGACGAATAGCCGTGATAATCAACGATCTGGTCAACCGGCGATCCGGTCGCAAAGAGGCTCGATTCGGATTTGTCGACTTCATTGACGACGCCGAGGTGTCCGACGCCCTTTTCGAAGCAGCCTCTACGTGGGCGCGGCAACATGGCATGAACGAACTTATCGGACCAATGGGATTTACCGACATGGACCACGAAGGCATGCTGATTGAAGGTTTTGACCAAATGGGTACCATGGCCACAATATACAACTATCCATATTATCCGGCACACATGGAACGCATGGGCTTTGTCAAGGACACTGACTGGGTCGAATACCGCATAGACGTTCCAGCCGAAGTGCCCGAAAAATTCAAACGCATAGCATCGCTTGTACGTCAGAAATACGGATTGCGTTCACTTAAGTTCAACTCACGCAGAAAAATAAAGGAACTGTACGGTCACGCCCTTTTTGACCTGATCAACGAGGCCTACGACAAACTCTACGGATACTCGCCGCTCAATAAGCGACAGATCGACTACTACATCGACAAGTATCTCGGCATAATACGTCTCGACTGTCTCAGCGTGATTGTGGACAAAGAAGACCGTCTCATAGCCCTCGGCCTCTCCATGCCGTCCATGTCCAAGGCTCTGCGCAAGTCTCACGGACGCATGCTGCCACTGGGCTGGTATCATCTGCTTCAGGGTATATACGGACGAAACGATGTGGTCGATCTCCTGCTGATCGCCGTAAAGAAAGAGTATATGAGCCGCGGTGTCAATGCCCTGATATTCGAAGATCTCATACCTATCTTCAATAAGGAGGGTTACAAAGAAGCTGAAAGTAACATCGAACTCGAAGGCAATGACAGTGTGCGCCTGCAATGGCAATATTTCACACACCGTCAGCATCGCCGCCGCCGGGCCTACCGCAAGTCAATCTAATAAACCTGCAGCCCGTCACGCCGGCGGGATGGATATAGATAGCGTGTCATAAGATACGCTGTGATCATGTACACTCCGGCGAGCACCCACAGCATCATATAGGGATGTGTCTGCTCGGCCAGCGGACTGCCATTGGAGTTCATGCGAATGAATCCTTCCACTCCCCATGTGGCCGGAATGGCATCGCCCAGAAGAGTCCAGAAGCCATTCATGGCATAGCGCGGCCAAGTAAGCCCCGACAGGAAAAGAAATACTACCGACGTAAAGACTATAACCAGCATAGAGCTTTCACGTTCGGTCACAAACACGCTCAGCGTTATGGCCAGGAACGACGACGCAATGAGCAGCGGCAGGATAAACATCATGTACTCTCCCACATTGCCTATGTGAGGCAACGAGAACATCATCGGCACCAGATGCAGTACATACAGACATATAGGTATGTACAGACATACGTAGCACATAACTTTACCCACTATCGTGGTAAGCGGACCGGCAGGTACCGCCAGCGGATCTACACCTCCGTTTCTGCGCCTGCGCTCCGAACTACCGGCAGCAAGCATACACACTCCCAGCATAAGACTCTGCTGCAATATGAGCACGAGTATGCCAGGAATAATAAACGAAGCAAAACCCTGCGTGGGGTCGCCGAGCATCACAGCTTCAGATTCCACAGGCAATCCGCCTAACGACTGTGCCGGCAATCCCAGCCGTCCTATGTTCTCCTGCTGTATCTTCGCACCAAGAGCAAGCTGCACATCTGTCAGGCTGCCAACAAACGCCCTGTAGCGCAACAGCAGTCCCATATCGGAATAGAACGTAGCCACAGCCTGTTCGCCTCGTCCGATTTTTTTTGCGTAATCGCCCGGTATCTCAAGGATACCGAATGCCTTGTGTTCATTCTGTATGCGACGTGCGTCCCGGAGATCGGGTGCATAGTCATATACTTTTATGGCCTGAGTAGCATCGATCATACGAACCAGTTCGCGACTCTGAGGTGTACGAGAATTATCCACCACCACTATAGGTATGTCTGTCACTATCTCCGGATTGTAGATCAACGTATATATCACCGGATAAAGCAGTGTCAGAAAAAAGAAAAACAACATCACGCCGATATCCGAGAAGACCAGCCGGAATTCCCTGCGCCACACCTTATATAGTGTGGCAAACCACGTCAATATGCCGCCATTGTCATTCGCTTTCATATCCATAACGTTTTATTAGGGTAAATACACCGGATTGAGCATGTGCTTTTTGAGCCTTGGCAATCCAACAAACGACACCAGAGGGAATATCATCAGTGCCACATAGTACCAGCGCGAAAAATACAGCGGGATGCCGTTGAGTGCCTGATCTATGTAGATCAGAAAGTAATAGCGCACAGGCAGTATGTAACTGAATATTCCTATAGAGGGGTACATCTGCTCGACCGGAAACGAGAACGCAGCTATCGAAAAGGCCAGAATGCCACACAGCGAGCAGATACTAACGGCAAAGCGCAGATTCGGCAGCGTACAGCACACTATCACGGCAAAAGCCTGCGATGCCACCACAAGCATTATCATGGCCAGTACCATATGCCAGGCCGGACAGTGCATCGGAAAGTCGTTGAACCCGTACATTATCGCCTGACAAAGCACGCCGATACATGAAGCCACCACCGCCTGAGGAAGCAACTTACCTACAAGTGCCACCACCATCGACCCGCCGGCATCGCGCAGCCAGCTTATCGACGAGCCGCGTTTCATCTCCTCGCATATGGAGTAGGCAGCTACCAAAGCCACCATCAGGGCTATGATGCCGGGCACAAACGAATTTGTAAGATAATAGTTATAATTCATCCACGGATTTCCTATGCCCTGCTGCTGTATAGCCACCGGCTGTATCATAGACGATACTGCGCCGGAGTTCATACCAGCACTCACCAGTGTGGTCTGCACCAGACCGCCGGCAGTGGTCACCGCCACAGTCTTGAATCCCTTGAACATGAGTGTGCCAGGCACAAAATATGTCATGTTGCAGTAATATGTTATGGTAGGAGTGCGTCCGCTCAGGGCATCGCGCTGAAAGTCGGCGGGTATCATGAAGAATCCGAATATGTCGCCTCGGCGTACCTGAGTCACTCCCTCATGAAATGACTCTATCTTGCGGCTCACATCCACAAGCTCTGACGATGAGAGCGTGCGTGTGACCTGACGCGACATCGACGAATGGTCGAGATCCACTACCGCCGACGGAACCTTCATGGCCACACCCTCGTCCATCATGTCGATGAAAAAGAATATGAATGCCAGAGGCACTAAGATCAGACAGGTCAGAAACACCTTACGCGAGATAAGCGTGTGCCATCCGCGCCGGATCGACTGTATGAGTATGCGTCTTTTCATTACAGGGAGTACTGTTGGTATTTTGTGTTCGGTCTTTTATGTTACATGGCTTTCACGGACGGTATACGACCGTCATACCCGGACGCAGATCTGCTATTGTATCAAGCGGACGGGCCTTCACCTCAAATGTGCGGCTGTCCCATTCACCTGTCGCCTTTGTGGCGCGCCAAGTAGCGTAGCTGCCCATATCGCGCACATAGTAAACCTCCATGTCAGTCTCCTTCTTGTCAAGAGCAGGAATCATCACCTTGATCTTAGTGCCGAGTTTGAGCTGATTAAGATAATCTTCGCGCACGTTGAAGGTCACCCACTTGTCGTCGATCTTGAGCAGATTCATGATCGGTGCTCCGAGCGACACAAGCTCACCCACTTCGGGATAAATCTGGTCGATCTGACCGTCGCACGGAGCCACAAGATATTGGTCTTCAAGCAGGCTCTCCACTTCGGCGATGCCGCCCTGTGCGACGCCCACCATGGCCTGTGCGGCTTCCTTGTCCTCGCGCTGCGCTCCGGCTTTGGCCAGACTGAGCTGACTTCTGGCCGACTGCTCGGCAGCCTTGGCGGCCTCAAAAGCGGCCTTGGCCTCATCGCGTTTCTGAGCCGACACTACATTTTCCTTATACAGGTTTTCCATTCGTTCGTAAGTCTTCTGCGCAATATTGCGTGCGGCAGTAGCCTGAGCCAGAAGGCCCTCAGCGGTCTGGATTATCTGTATACGGGTTCCGGCGTCGACCTTCTGCTCGCCGGCCTGAGCTACATTTTTCATTTCCCTTGCCTGCATGAGTTTAGCTTCGGCAAGCGACGAGTATATGTGCACCAATGTGTCACCGGCGCGCACCATGTCGCCCTCCTTTACATATATGTCAGCCACTCGTCCGGGGAGTTTACCCGAAATTCTCACTGAGGTGGCCTCGGCCTGACCCTCTATGATGTCGGCCGGTTGCTTGAGAAAGCAAAATCCGATTATCGCCAGAGCCGCTACGGCTATCATCACGCCAAGCAAGGATATCATCAGAATCCGTGTTTCCCGACGCTCGGCTACATTGTTGTTATCTTCTTGAGCCATGATACTGATTGTATTTTATGTTTGTATTGTTTTTTTTTAATAATCTGTTGGATAAGGCAACGTACCGAGTACTTTCGACAGATACACATCACACAGATGCACGTCGATGAGCGCATCTATCTTCTCTGAGTTGGCCTTGAGCCAGGCTGTCTGAGCCTCCATCACATTGTCGGTCGTCATTACTCCCTCACGGAAGCCAAGTGTAGCCTGACGAAGATTTTCATTGGCTTTGTCGAGATTGGTCAATGTCATATGATAGGTCTTCATGGCTTCCTGCGCCTTGAATGCCGACTGACTCACCTGAAGGTTTACCATGTCCTTAGCGTTGTCGAGTTCCATCTCCGCTATATGAGTCTGGCTCTGAGCAGCTTTGTATTTATTGTAATTACCGCCCCAGTGCCACAAAGGTATACTGAGAGTGGCTCCGATCGAAAACGCACCGTCAAATCGCTTGGAAAATCCGTTGAACATGTTCGGATTACTGAACGAGTATGTCCCTACAAGCGCCAGCTTGGGAAGCATGTCGCTCATGGCCACACGCTCCTTCTGCTTGTATATCTGCACTCCGGTGGCCAGAGCACGCAGATCCTGACGACGCGAGTACACATCCTCCATATTATAAGTGGTGGCCACGGGAGCCATTCCGGCCACGCTTTCCACATCCTCATCAACAAGTGTGAACACCGTATTGACGGGAAGTCCGCACACCTGAGCCAGAGCCATGCGCGACAGCACCAGGCCGTTGTCGACTTTAGTCATGTCCACCTGAGCCTGATTGAGCTTCACTTCCACAGTAAGCAGGTCGCTGCGTGTGGCCACTCCGTTATCTACCATAATCTGCACATTGCGACGCAGAGTGTCGAGCAGAGCAACATAACTTGTAGCCAGTTTCTGCTTGGCTTTCAGCGACACTACCTGCCAGTAGGCGGCGTCCACGGCATAGATTACATTCTCAGCTTCTGCATTGTGCATTGCACGAGCCAGTTCCTCGGCATAGTGTGTCAGGCGGTTCATGGCAACAATCTTTCCACCCATGAATATGGGCTGTGTCAGTGTCACCGCTCCGAAAAACACATTGTGTATGTCATAAGTCATGGCTTCCTTAGGTATCAGAGCCACTGTCTCGGGGATGGGAGTGCCTCCAGGGCCGAGCACAGGCTCTCCGGTGACCGGGTTCTTCACCAGATTGAACTGATAGCTCTGTGTGGCCGGATCGAAAGTCTTGGTGGGCAGAAGCTGGTCTTTGTCGAAAATAGATATTTCCTTCTGGTTGTACATGTAGCCTCCCACAAAGTCCAGTGCGGGGAGATAGGCGGCAAAAGCCTCCTTCTTCTGATATCCTGCCATGCGCACAGATTCAGTGCGCATCCGCAACTGCTTGTTGTTGCCAAGGGCCATCGCACGGCACGAGTCAAGCGACACCACGCCTCCAGCCGCAGATTGTCCGAACACCGGGGCAGATGCCACCAGCATAACTGCCGATAATAATAGAAATGCTTTACGCAGGCTCATTTAGTATAGAATAATAAATAGTTAGACAACACGGTTATGAGATGAGATTCGCTCCGCACTCTTGTCCGAAACGCACCTGCAAATATAACTCCTTTAAATTTTAAATTGTTGAGTATTTTGCGTCAAATGGCATTTTTGGCCACTTTTTGGCTGTTTACACCAAAAAAACATTCATTGCATGTATCGGATAAAATATTTACATTTGCATCCATGCGACCAATATTTCTCATAGGCTTTATGGGCAGCGGCAAATCCACGCTGGGCAGAGCTCTCAGTCGTGCCACAGGCATGCAGTTTATCGACCTCGATCTTTATATTGAGTGTCGTTTCCACGCTTCGGTGCGCGACATATTCGCATCGCAAGGGGAAGATGCGTTCCGCGACATCGAGCGGCGTATGCTGAAAGAAGTGTGCGATTTCGAGGATGTCATAGTGGCCTGTGGAGGAGGCACTCCATGTTTTTTCGACAACATAGACATAATGAATCGTTCGGGCATCACGGTGATGCTTGACGCATCACGTCCGCGACTATTGCAACGGCTTAAGCTCGGCCGGCGTAAACGCCCGCTAATCGCAGCCATGACAGACGAGCAACTCGAACAGTATATCTCCGAGGCTCTCGAGATACGTATGCCATATTACTCTAAAGCATCAGTAACCTTCATGGCCGACAGGCTTGACTCAGCCGATCAGATCAATGAATCTGTTGCATGTATTTCCGAAATTCTACGGCTTCCTGCAACGCAGTGAGCGTAGGCCACATCGCTTTTTATCGGTAGCATCTGAGGCAGGAACGCACGATCTTATAAAAAAACGGCGTATTTTTCTGCTGCATGATAAATATGATTAAATTTGCACTATTGATCCGAACAGCACATTTTTTCTCATGAGTCCAGCCTCTCAATCACCCACACCGCTCGAACAGCCCGCAATCACGTCCACATCCCGCCGCAGACTTTCCATCGGCCTGCCTCGATGCGGCGATCCTGCCGAGCGTCGGTTTCCACTCACGCCTGAAGGAGCCCAGATGCTGGTGCACCAAGGCTTTACAATACGGATGGAACATTCTGCAGCCGACTCCATACACTATGCCGACAACGCTTATCAGCGTGCTGGCGTACAAATGTGTGCCAGAGGCGAATCTCTTTCATGCGACATTGTGATGCACCTCGCACCTATGTCGCCCGATGACATACGGCGCATGCGTCGCGGCGCCATGCTGTTCACTCTGTTCTCGCCCGGACGACAGACACCGGAATGCATCAACGCACTGCTACACCGCCACATACTCACTGTGGCCATTGACCTTATCGCCGACGAGCGGGGCAACATGCCGTTTGCCGACATTCTGGCCGAGATTGACGGACAAGCAGCCATTACACGGGCGGCATCGCTGCTTGCCGACTCCGTACACGGCAAAGGTATATTACTGGGCGGTGTGGCCGGTATAGTGCCTTGTGAGGTTACCGTAATCGGCGCAGGGATAGCCGCTTGCGCAGCAGCACGATATGCCTTGGGAGCCGGTGCACAGGTGAGGATGTTTGACCACGATGTGTACCGTCTGCGCGAAGCCGAACGCACGCTCGGCCGAGGCGTAGTCTATTCGGCTCTGCACCCCAGAATACTTACCAAGGCTTTACAGTCGGCCGACGTTGTGATATACACAGGCATCGACCCCACACCTCATTTCGACTCCGACACTGTCGACAGCATGAAACGCGGTGTGATAATATTCGACCTCACTGCCCAATGCGGTCGTGCGTTTCCGTCGCTGCCGCCCATAGATCTGGCTCTGGCATCGCCACTCGACATTTCGCTCACCGAGCCGTCGAGAGCCTGCTATGTCAATGCCGGGAGCGCGGTGGCACGTACAGCCGCCATGGCTCTGAGCAACACGTTTATCACCATGCTGAGCCGCATAGTGCACTGCGATGGCATGACCAACGCAATACGCATACTGCCGGGTCTGCAGCGAGCCGTGTGCACTTTCATGGGCAAGCCGGTCAACGCCGACATCGCCGCCATAGTCGGAGTGCGGCAGGTTGACATCAATATATATCTCACCCTATCCTGACAACAGCATGGCACAGAAAAAATACTATGTGGTTTGGGCCGGACACGACACAGGCGTGTATGATTCATGGGACGAATGCCGCCTGCAGGTCGAAAACTTTCCCGGAGCGCGTTATAAGGGTTTTGAGTCCAGACAGGAGGCCATAGAGGCATACCGTGGATCGCCCGACGAATATATAGGTATGTTTCGTGGCATAGCCTCACGCAAACCTCGTGTGGTCAACTACGATGCCATACCGGAGATCGTACCAGGATCAATAGCCGTAGACGCAGCATGCAGCCGCAATCCCGGGCCGGTGGAATATCAAGGGGTCGATATATCGACAGGCGCACGGCTTTTCCATGTAGGGCCACTCGAAGGCGGCTCCAACAACATGGGCGAATTTCTGGCCATAGTACACGCGCTGGCATGGCTTGAAAAGATAGGCCGCCCCGACATAACCATCTACTCCGACAGCCGGACTGCCATGGCCTGGGTGCGCAACCGGCATGCCAAGACCACTATAGCACCCACGCCCGACAATCAGAAGATACGCACCCTCGTGGCCCGCGCCGAAGCATGGCTGCTGACCCATCGCCCGGCAAACCGGGTGCTGAAATGGGACACTGACCGCTGGGGCGAGATTCCGGCCGATTTCGGACGCAAATGACAAGCGACGGCATCCACTGCTGAGAGTGTGGACACCGTCGCTCTATATGTCATCGCTATGCGGCATGCGCCATGCCGGACGCAATAAGAATCACTTATCGGCCTGCTTTTTGAGCAGATCGCGTATCTCGGTCAGAAGCACCTCTTCTTTGGTGGGCTCGGGAGCCGGTGCCGGAGCTTTTTCCTCTTTTTTCTTGAACTTCATGATTACACGGAGAGCCACAAAGATGCTGAGGGCTATAATAAAGAAGTCGACGATGTTCTGGATAAACATACCGTAATTGACAGCCACTTCCTCCACGGCAGCCTGTCCGTCGGCGGTAGCCTCCTTGGCGGCTGTGATCACATACTTCATGTTTTTAAATCCTTCACCGCCGGTGATAATCGAGATCACAGGCATGATGATATCGTTGACAAGCGAGCTCACGATCTTGCCGAAAGCACCGCCCACGATCACACCGACAGCCATGTCGATGATGTTGCCTCTCATGGCAAACTCTTTGAAGTCTTTAATGAATGACATAATAACTGGATGGTCTTTAATTTGATAATATCTGTTTTCTACTCAACAAAAATAAATAAAAATTGGTTTATTCGCAAAATTTGCACGTACATGCAGTGGTAATAGCTGAAAAACAAGCCCGTGCGTAGGGGCAAACGGATTTTTACGTATATTTGCGTCATAACCGTTCAGTCAATCCCTTTTATTCAATGAAATACAGAAACATTATAGTGAGTCTTGCAATGACGGCGCTTATGGCCGTAAACATTTCGTGCGGCAATACAAGCGGCAATACAAGCCGTGAAATCGACGATTCATTTCTTGAAGGCGTGTGGATAAGCTGCCACAATTACTATACCGACGATGATGACTGCGACTCCTTGTGGACGGGTTACGCCACAATCGGATTTAATACCGCAGAAAAGGAGAGCGGATTTTATGACGGATGCAACCACTGGGGCGAACGCTATACCATTGACGGCGACAGCATCCTTCAGTTTCACGATCCGGGGCCGTCGACATGTATGTACTGCACCCAGATATACCATCCCGGCGGCAGCGGAAAAGTGGAACATTTCAACGATAACTTCGGCGAATGTCTGAGAATCACATCGGACTATGGCACCATCACCTATCGCCGTCCGTGTGAATGGTTTCTGCAAGGGAACTGGAATGTCGTCATGCTCACCGACGACTTCGCCAACCCGGGGATGAATGCTGACTTTGACATAAAAAAGCATACGTTCACATTCTCCGACGGGCAATCGAGCCACACGGTCGGCTACAAGGCTGCCGACAGCTGCCGGATAGCATTCGACATCCCTGAGGCCGACACAGCCAACAAGAGCCACTGGAAGCTGATCGCCGACCTCCTGCCACAAGTGCGCGGGTATAAACTCAGCAACGGGTACGCCTCCGTGCAGATCAATCTTATAGACAGCGGCGGCTTCAATCTGCTCACACTCGAGCGCAACGATCCACGGCTTGAACTGATCGAAGACCGGGCATTCGATGGCGAATAGCGAGCCTTGATTGCTAAATATCTGAAAAAAATCATCCGACACATTAAATAGCTTATTTTGTCGTTGCAAAACCAAAAAATAATAGCTACTTTTGTGTCGCTAAATCCACACTGCGCAAGCTCGTGGATAAAGCACACTAAAATTGACACTTATAACCCAAATTTATTTTTACAACTATGACAAAAATAGGTATCAATGGCTTCGGCCGCATCGGACGTTTCGTGTTCCGTGCCTCTACTAAAAGAGACGACATCGAAGTAGTAGCAATCAACGACCTTCTCCCCGTTGACTACATGGCTTACATGCTCAAGTATGACACTATGCACGGTCGTTTCGACGGCACCGTAGAATGTGATGTAGAAAAGAACCTCCTTATCGTTAACGGCAAGGAAATCCGCGTTACCGCTTGCAAGAATCCTGCTGAAATCGCTTGGGGTGCTGTAGGTGCTGAATACGTTGTTGAATCAACCGGCCTCTTCCTCACCAAAGAAAAAGCTCAGGCTCACATCGAAGCCGGCGCCAAGTATGTGGTTATGTCTGCT
>CAJTQH010000048.1:0-222 GCA_910578305.1 uncultured Muribaculaceae bacterium | reverse complement strand
GACACCCCCATGTTTGTTTGCGGTGTTAACCAGGACACTTACGTTAAGGGTACTCAGTTCGTTTCAAACGCTTCTTGCACCACCAACTGCTTGGCTCCCATCACCAAGGTGCTCAACGACAAGTTCGGCGTGGTTGAAGGCCTCATGACTACCGTTCACTCTACTACCGCTACTCAGAAGACTGTCGACGGTCCTTCTATGAAAGACTGGCGTGGTGGCCGT
>CAJTQH010000047.1:11795-17987 GCA_910578305.1 uncultured Muribaculaceae bacterium | reverse complement strand
TTTCGCATCCATAAGGTCAGTCAGATTGATCCCGGCGAAGTAAAACGAAAGCATGAACAAATCTCGCGCAACGGTATGGCGTCGCGTCGACACGCCTTTAAACTCAGCTTCTCGTAATTTCCTCAGCTCTTCCTTGGATATACAGATGTCGCGCACAGCCTTTGCCGGAGCCTTGTAATTGCGGAATGGGAATATCTTATATTCCACGATGCCGTCGTTGACCGCGGCGTTTAGCAACGCTTTCACGTGACTCATGCGGATGTTGATAGTCGTATCTGAGCTACCTCCCTTGCGCAGATGCTTTTCAAACAAGGTTAGAGCAGTCGGGGTGAACTGTTGCAAAGTCATGTTCTCGCCAAAACATTCAAGTAGATATTTGAGTGTGTAGTCCATATTTTGGGCATAGGATTCTCGCCCCTCGCTTTTCAGACGCTTGATATATGACTCTGTGTGGTCTTTGAGGGAATCGGATTTGCGATATTGCGATATGAGATATTGCCTTATCTCTGATGCTGACACATTGGGATTAGGCATCGCGTCATATATAGCCTCATACTCCCACAGCAGTTTCTTTAACTGCTTGTTGATATAATCAGCATCAGGGTGCTTAACTATTTTCCCATCTTTCCATTGTCTTAAATTGTCAATCTTGTATCGAGTGGATATATATGCAGACTTTGACAACGAGTTGATCACTATTTTCAACGAAAATGACCCATCGGAGTTGGGCTTGGATTTTATAAATCCAATAGATAAGGTAGCCATCTCAAATAATGTTTTCGTCTTTCAGTATTTCGATTATTCTCTTTAGAGCCTCCACTTGCTTGTTTTGCATCTCAAGCCGACACTCCAATTCGGTTATCCGAGAGTTCATTGCCTTTAGTTGTTTTGATACAGCTCCAACGGTTCGGGGTATCGGCATTTCCATCGGAAGTTCGGAACAATCCTTTTTCAAATGCTCATCAGCCCATCTCTGAACGGTAGATTTACTCAAAGGCACAAGTTCCGCAATCTCCCGAATAGTCATGCCTTGTTGGTATGACTTTATAACAAAGTCGTAATACTTCTCTCTTTTTTCGTGGTAAAGATCTCGTTGGCTCTTTCGTTCCATATTTGTTTTTATTTTAACTCCTGCGGAAATTTCTTTGAGCAGAGTATTAATCGTCATATTATCATAATCAAGCCCGAAAGCGACCTCCTCACATCTATGGAGAAAATCATATAGTTTAGAATTAAGATAATCAGCATCCGGACGTGAGCATATGGCTTTGCCGTCCCACTCAGTTAAAGAGTTTATTTTATATGGCGTGGAAAGATATGCAGAGCGTTGATTATGCGAAAGCATTATTTTTACTCCATATGAACCATTCCTATTGGGCTTGCTCTTGATTATGGTTATTGACAGCCGCATTTTGTAAAAAAAGAGTGAGATAGTTTTTTGGATAGTTTTTTCGTCGCAAATTTGGGCAAAAACTTTTATTTGTGCAAGAGTTTTGGCTATGTTATACAAAAAAGATTGAAAACCAATTGAGGTAATCAATTGATTTCCAATCTGTTTTATTTGAGCCGCAAGACGGGTTCGAACCGTCGACCTTTTCGTTACGAATGAAATGCTCTACCGACTGAGCTATTGCGGCTGATTGCTTTGCATTCGCTAAAATGCGATGCAAAGATACTAATTATTTACCGATTGTTTGCTATAGGTGAACTTAATTTTTGCTTCATCAAGTTTCAGTCTGCACATAGTGGGGCCGGATACATAGGGTGTGATTTCAGTTATGAAACTCTGTCCCTGTCCGTAATAATAGTCTGATGAAGATGACTCTGTAACGATGTTGATGGGTGTTAGAGTAAATGTGTAGTCTTCGGCGGAGAGGTTGTCTTTAGCCAACATGTCGAGTATGTATTGACGCATATCGGTGAAGTCGTATGTCTTAGTGTATTCGTTGTATGTGGCGAAAAAGGAGGTTTTGTTGTCGGTGATTTTGTTTTGGGCAAAGAAATCTGCTTTGTCTTTGGAGAGAACCAACAATAAATATGATGGTGGTGCGATGTTGTATCTGTTTGTGATTTTTTCAACCGGCAGAGAGAATGTCAGAGTGTTGATGACTGATAGTGCGCCGGCATTATCACGGTATCGTTTCAGGATCTCTCGTGTTGGGAATGTGAGTTGTATATCGTAGCCCGCCGGTGCCACCAGTATGGTCTGGTTCTGATCGGCCATGTCGCGTAGTGACTGGCTTAACTGAAGGCGGATGATGTTATTTGAAATTACTTCCGGAGATACGGCCATGTATGAGGCTGAGGTGTTGTATATTGTGTCGCGTGTGACATCGTCTTTAGTCACTTTGTCATGGCGACGGAAGTAGAGGTTGATTCGAGTCTCAGAGAAGTTGATGACACGACCTGAGCCAAATGAGTTCTTTATATATAGTCCGGGAAAGAATTGTGCAAATGCATCGGGATTAGAAAACGTCTCTGGGCTGTCGAGATATTTCTGATAGAATTCAAGTGCGAATGATTTAGGAAGTTTTACGGCGACAGTGCGGTAGGTCAGATTGTTGATCGAATCGTTGTATAGAGCATTGCCGGTATAAATATGGGTGCCATTGCTCCAGCAGTCGGTGTCGTCGTAATATCCGGTGGGGTCAAAATCGCTATATATTGGCGATGGTAACTGGCGGATGAGAGGGTATACCTGCAATCCCATTGGTACAAGAGAGTCGCCCGTAAAGTTGCCGGCGGTATAGAACATCAACATTTTGATTGAATCGATATCGTTTATGCTGACACCGACGGTGTCGAGTTGTAAAGCCGGCATGAATTGAGTGACAATTTCTGATGAAAATGTACCGTATTCTTTGGCGTTAAGGCTGCCCAATAATTGAGTTGTGGTGCGTGACTGGATGTCGGCATTGACTTTGGATTCACCGGAAACAGTGAATGTGGAGTCGATCACAATTTCGGATCTGTCAGTGATCAAAGAGTTGCCTATTGATGAAGTTGCGTCGTCACAGGATACGACTGATGCGCCGTATGCAGCAACGCATGTTGTCAATATGAGTCGGGAAAGTTTCATAAATCAAAGTCGTGGGAGAAAGAGGGGCGGATTTGAGTCCTTAGTCGTTGGGGGTTATTAACGAGTTATAGAAGTCTGCATATGCCTTCAGCATTTCATCATTGTCATCGCGGTATTCAAGGAGCGGTTTGCCGGATGCTTGTGCGTATTGCAGTATTTCAGGGTTAATTTCAGACGATGACTGAACTATGGCGTCTGCGTAATCTATGGCAAGTTTATTGAGGGTCTTGAAGTCGACCGGCTCGTCGGTGAGTGTGCAGAGGTCTTCGTCGGAGAACTGGCTCATGCCGAGTTTTTCGCGAAAGCGTGGGTCGAGTGTATCGGAAAAGTCCTCGCTGCGAAGCGCATATATAATCTTTGATGAAGCAAAGGTGGGATCATCGGCAAACATACGTTTGATATATAATGGCACAAGTGCCGATACCCATCCGAGGCAATGGATTATTGCCGGATTCCAGCGGAGTTTGCGTACGGTTTCGATAACACCACGGGCAAAAAACATGAGACGCTCATCGTTTTCGGCCGGAGAGGATATGGTCTCAAGGGTTTTGTCTGGCGAAAAGTGGAAATAATCATCGTTGTCGATGAAGTAGACCTGCATTCTTGCGGGTTGCAATGTGGCCACCTTAATAATGAGGGGGTGGTCTGTGTCATCAATAATGACATTCATGCCAGAAAGGCGTATCACTTCGTGCAATTGGTTTCGACGTTCGTTTATGCAGCCGTATTTGGGCATGAATGTGCGGACTTCAAAGCCATGCTCCGAAGCACTTTGGGGGAGTGTACGTCCGGCAACAGCCATGGGCGATTCCGGCAGATATGGCGTTATTTCCTGTGATATGTATAGAACTTTGCTACGTTCTTTCATTAGAGTTGTCTAAAAAAAATTGGTAATTACGTGCAAAGTTAATGATTTTTTTTGAAACGAGCGGCCAGGCGGGCGTGTAAATAAGTAAAAAATGTAAAAAGGATAGATAATGGCCGATTTTGCACTATCTTTGCAAAAATAATGCTGAAATATGAAAAACGTTAAATATTTATTCGCAATTATGATCCTTGCATGCACGGCGGTATTGGTGTCGGCGCAGGGAGCATCAAAGCCCGTAAGGTGGAGCTTGAATGTAAAAATGACATCGGCCACAGAGGGTGAAGTGATAATCAAGGCCGTGCCATCGGACGGGTGGCATCTGTACGGACTGACATTGCCCAAAGGCGGCCCGAAGGCGACGGAGGTGGATCTGACGGGCTGTACGGGTGTGAAATTTGTCGGTGCGCTCACTTATGCGCCCAAGCCTACAAGTGTGCACGACCAGATGTTTGATCTGGATCTGACATGGTGGGGCACTACGGTGGTGTTCAGACGTAAATTTACGGTGGAAAATCCCGGAGGACAGATAAAGTGTACGGTCAAGTATATGGCATGCAATGATCAGTCGTGCACGCCTCCCGCAACAGAAACATTGGTTAAAAATATTTCGGTCAAGAAATGAAAAGATTATTGCTATTTTGCTTAATATCAAGCATCGGGTTGCTGTCGCATAACGCGCTGGCGGTGGAAGAGCCTGTGAATTGGGCGTCAGAAGTGAAGTTTACATCAGCTACTGAAGGCGAGATAGTGTTTACTGCCACGCTTAAAGATGGCTGGCATATTTATGGGATGAATATGCCTGAAGGAGGTCCGAGTCCGACGGCTGTAGTTTTTAAAGAGATAACCGGTGCACGTCTTGATGGTAGTGTGATGGCTGACCGACAGCCAATAGAGGCGTTCAGCGACATTTTTAATATGGATCTTAGCTGGTGGAATGAAACAGTGGTGCTGAAGCAGGCATTCCGGCTTGAGGATGGCTGTCATGCAGCTGCATTTACCGGATATGTGGAATTTATGTGCTGTAATGACAAGAGCTGTACGCCTCCTACAAAGTATCAGTTTGAATTGTCAGCCGCCTTGCAGGGCTATACTGTGAACGATGAACTGTCGGAGCGTAAGCCTACGGTAGCGGCTACTCCCGTGGTTGAGTCCGAGACTTCAGAGCAGCTTGATGAGTCGCAGTGGTGGACTCCAGTGAAATGGAGTGAGAAAACGGTAAATTCGAACTGGTGGTACATAATGATATGGGGATTTGTAGGCGGTCTGCTGGCACTTCTCACACCGTGCGTCTGGCCGATGATACCTCTTACGGTGAGCTTCTTCCTCAAGAAAAACACTTCGCGAAAGCAATCGATATTCGAGGCGATGACGTATGGTCTTGCGATCATAGTGATATATCTCGTGCTTGGACTCGCGGTGACCGGTATATTTGGTGCAAGCAAACTCAATGACCTGGCGACCAATGCTGTGTTTAATCTGATATTCTTTGCGATTCTTGTGGTATTTGCCATTTCATTTTTCGGAGCATTTGACATAAAACTTCCTGCGAAATGGAGCAACAGCGTTGACAGCAAGGCCGAACGTACCACCGGAATGATCAGTATATTCCTTATGGCGTTTACGCTTGTGCTTGTGTCGTTCTCGTGCACGGGGCCGCTTATCGGTACTCTGCTTGTGGAGGCTGCATCGAACGGAGATATCAAGGGCCCGGCTCTCGGAATGGGTGCGTTTGCTCTTGCTCTCGCCATACCGTTTACACTGTTTGCCATATTCCCCTCGATGCTTAAAGAGCTGCCCCGCTCGGGCGGATGGCTCAATTCGGTGAAGGTGGTGCTCGGATTTCTCGAGCTCGCTCTGTCGCTGAAATTCTTGTCGGTGGTGGATCTGGCTTACGGATGGGGTATACTTGACCGAGAAGTATTTGTGGCTCTGTGGGTGGTGATATTTGTGCTGTTGGGTCTGTATCTGCTTGGTAAGTTACAGTTCAGCCATGATGCTCCGCTACAGTATGTGTCTATACCAAGATTTTTTATGGCGCTGGCCTCATTCAGCTTTGCTGTGTATCTTCTGCCCGGCATGTGGGGTGCTCCGCTCAAGGGTGTGAGCGCATTTGTGCCACCGCTTTATACCCAGGATTTCAATTTGTATGCCGGACGAGAACTGAAGCACTTTGACGATTATGAAGAGGGTATGCGTTATGCAGCCGAACACGGCAAGCCTGTACTAATGGACTTTTCGGGATATG
>CAJTQH010000047.1:0-11739 GCA_910578305.1 uncultured Muribaculaceae bacterium | reverse complement strand
GAAGGCGCGGTGTTTGACGCTACGGAAGTGAGAGATGTGATCAACGATGATTTCGTGCTGATAACGCTGATGGTGGATGCCAAGGCCAATCTGCCTCAATCGTATGAAGTGGAAGAGAATGGCAAAAAAGTGATAATAGAGACTGTCGGTGAAAAGTGGAGCTATCTACAGCGATATAAGTTTGGAGCAAGCACCCAGCCTTATTATGTGATACTTGACAATGAGGGGAATCCGATGGCGGAATCATACTCGTATAACGAGAGTGTGCCGGAATTCTTGAGATGGCTTAAATCAGGCCTGTCCAATTACGATAAATCAAAATAAAACGGAAACGATGTCGCATACCAGAGAAGAGAAAATAGAGGCTTTGGGCAAGGTGATAGACACGCTTGACCGCCTGAGGGTGGAATGTCCGTGGGACAGAAAGCAGACCAATGAATCGCTTCGCCCCAATACTATAGAGGAGGTCTATGAGCTTTGCGATGCTTTGTTGAAGGACGATAACAAGAATATTAAGAAAGAGCTTGGCGACATATTGCTTCATGTGTTGTTTTATTCCAAAATCGGCGATGAGAAAGGCGAGTTTGACATAGCAGATGTAGCTGAGTCTCTTAATGCAAAGCTGATATTCCGTCATCCGCATGTATTTGGCTCGGTGAATGTGGCCGATGCGCATGATGTGGAGCAGAATTGGGAACAGATAAAGCTGAAAGAGCGCGATGGCAATCGTACAGTATTGGCCGGTGTGCCGGTGTCGCTGCCCGCGCTTGTAAAAGCTTATAGAATTCAGGAAAAGGCTGCTAATGTAGGGTTTGATTGGGATGAACGCCGACAAGTGTGGGATAAGCTGAAAGAGGAGATTGGCGAGTTTGAGGCCGAGGCCGAGAACGGAACGCCTGAGAGTCTGGAGGCTGAAATGGGCGACGTGTTCTTCAGCCTTGTAAATGTGGCACGGCTTTACGGAATCAACCCGGAGAATGCTCTTGAAAAGACGAATGCCAAGTTTATCAAGCGATTCAACTATATAGAATCGAAAGCGCTTGAGTCAGGCAAGAAGCTGAAAGACATGACACTGGACGAGATGGATGAATTGTGGAACGAAGCTAAAGCCATCGGATAATGAGGTATAATATATGCCGGATACTGGCTCTGGCCGCAGTGTGTGTCGCCGGCACTATGCAGGGGCGTACGCTCAAAGGATATGCCGTGGCCACTCAGGCCGGAGATATGGGTGTGCAGATAGACAGCGTGGCATTTCGCGATGATGTGACCCGAATATATGGCAAGCTCACCGGCAAGCCACATACATCCAACCGCATAGACCGATTTTCGCTTGTGCTTCCCTCGGGCGTGGAATACGTGGCCGAGGATATTGACGGCGTGGATATGGAGCGTTGGTTTCAGTGGGAGGAGTCGGGTGAGATAATGCTTGAAGTGGATTTCCCGACAATGAAGCCAATAGATAAATTCGGTCTTAAAACCTCAGGGCCTAAAGGGGCTTCGGAATGGAATGTGAACCGTAGGACATACAAAGCTAAAAAGAAGTGATACTCTGCATTACGGAGAAACCGAGTGTGGCGCGAGACATAGCCCAGATACTGGGGGCTACGGTAAAGCGCGACGGATATTTTGAAGGAGATGGCTACAAGGTGACATGGACCTATGGCCATCTTTGCACGCTAAAGGAACCGGCCGACTACACCGACCGATGGAAACGGTGGTCTCTGTCGGCATTGCCCATGATTCCGCAACCATTTGGTATAAAATTGATAGAGCAGGAAAGTATAAAGCGGCAGTTTAGTGTGATAGAGTCGCTTATCGCCGACGCTTCAGAAGTGATAAACTGTGGTGATGCCGGGCAGGAGGGTGAACTGATACAGCGCTGGGTGATGCAGAAAGCTCATGTGAAGTGCCCGGTGAAACGTCTGTGGATATCGTCGCTTACGGATGAGTCGATAAAAGAGGGATTCAAGCAGCTTAAACCTCAGGCGGACTTTGACAATCTGTATATGGCCGGACTATCGAGAGCCGTGGGCGACTGGATACTGGGAATGAATGCCACCAGACTCTATTCATTGAAATGCTCGGAGCCGGGTAAGGTGCTGTCGATAGGACGAGTACAGACACCGACGCTGGCTCTTGTGGTGCAGCGTCAGCTTGAGATAGACAATTTCAAGCCCGAGGATTATTGGGAGATACGTACGCTCTATCGCGATGTGACATTCAACTCTACCGCCGGACGATATAAATCGGAGCATGAGGCAACAGAAGCCATGTCGAAAATCGAAGGCAAGATGCTTGGCATAACCGATGTGCAAGAGAAGAAAGGCCGCGAATCGGCTCCACGCCTGTTTGACCTGACATCGCTTCAGGTGGAATGTAATAAACGATGGGGCTGGAGCGCAGACGAGTCGCTGAAGCTGATACAGTCGCTGTATGAAAAGAAGGTTACGACCTATCCTCGTGTCGACACCACATATCTGTCGGAGGACATATATGCCAAAGTGCCTGACATACTGAAGCGAATGACTCCATACTCGAATATCACTGCTTCGGTGCTGGCCGGGAAATTGCCTAAGAGCAAAAAGATATTCGATGACAGTAAGGTGACCGATCACCATGCAATAATACCGACGGGGCAATTGCCAAATATGCTTGACGGAAACGAGAAACTGATGTATCATCTGATAGCCCGCAGGTTTATCGCTGTGTTTTATCCGGATTGCGAGTTTTCAACCACCACGGTCAATGCCGAGGTGGCAGACGTGAAGTTCAAGGCTACCGGCAAGGTGATAATCAAACCGGGATGGCGCAGCATATATCTGTCGGACAAGGATAAGGCGAATGATGCCGATGAGGCTATATTGCCGCATTTCGATGTCGGCGAGAGCGGGGTGCATAAACCATCGCTGCTGAAGAAGGCAACAACTCCGCCTAAGTATTATACCGAGGGTACGCTTCTGCGGGCAATGGAAAGCGCGGGCAAGACGGTGGATGATGAGTCGCTTCGCGAGGCTCTGAAAGAAAACGGTATAGGACGTCCGTCGACGCGATCGGCCATAATAGAGACTCTGTTCAGACGCGGATATATGAAGCGTGAACGCAAGAGCATAAGGGCTACCGATGCCGGAATAGCTCTTATAGCCATAATACGGGAAGAGCTGCTGAAAAGTGCAAAACTGACCGGTATCTGGGAAAACAAGCTACGGCGAATAGAGCGTGGCGAATATGATGCGAGAGAGTTTGTGGATGAACTTAAAGTGCTTATCAACGATATAGTGCTCAATGTGCTTGGCGATAACAATCTTGGCAAGATAGAGGTGACGGATACCACGTCAAAACCGGTGGCTGCTGAAAAGAACGTACCTAAGGCCAAGCGTAAGTCGCCGATAAGGAAACTGGACCAGATAAAGTGTCCGAAGTGTGGCGAAGGTCATATTATCAAAGGGCATACCGCCTATGGATGCAGCCGATACAAGGAAGGATGTGACATGAAGTTGCCTTTCGCGCAATATCCGGCAGATGTGACTCCGTCGAAACTAAATCAATTGATCATAAAGCAGTATGGAAAACAGTAGTCAGGAGATGTTGCCGATAGTGGACGAACGTGGCGAGGTGACAGGTTGCGCTCCGAGAAGTGAGTGTCACGGCGGTTCGATGCTTCTGCATCCGGTGGTGCATCTGCATGTGATAAACAATGCGGGTGAACTGCTGTTGCAACGCAGGTCTTTGTCCAAAAAAATCCAGCCCGGAAAATGGGACACGGCTGTTGGCGGTCATGTGGATTATGGGGAGTCGGCAGATGTGGCTTTGCGTAGAGAGGCCGCTGAAGAGATAGGACTGACTGATTTTGAATATGTCAAGATTGCCGAATATACTTTCGCATCGGATGTGGAGAGAGAATACGTGCATTGCCATATCGCCACGACGGATGATGATTTCAAGCCTATGGCAGAAGAAAGCGACATAGACGAGCTTCGATTCTGGCCTGTGGATGAACTGCTGGCGTGTTGCGGGAGGGGAGTGCTGACGCCTAATTTCGAGAGTGAGTTCAAGAGTGTAATATTGCCGTATTTACAGAGATGAGTACGAACGATGTGTTGCAACTTGCCGGAGTGGCAATAGTACTCGTGATGTGTGCGGTGTGGTGTGTGAACCGCATTCGCCGACGTAGTCAGAGGCGCGATTGCAATGACAATCAGACAACATGCAGCGGTTGTCCGCTGCATGGCAAATGCTCAGGACGCGACAATAAGTGAGTCTTGGTCTAATTATTTTGACATACGTTTAAGCAGATTGTAGGACGGTACGATGCCAAGTTCACCGGCTTTACTGAGATCGGCATTCCCGGCAGAACGATTGCCCAGACGAAAATATACATATCCGCGATTATAATATGCTTCACCAAAGTCTGGTTTTAACTCAATGGCTTTGTTGAGCGCACTTATGGCTGATGTAAAATCCTGCATTTCGATCAGTATCCCCCCCTTGTTGTAGTATGCCAATGCAAGATCCGGAGCCAGATCAATGGTGCGATCAATGGCGTCGATAACCTCTTGATAACGCGCGCGGCTCAAAGCGACATTGTCGGCCGATGCCACATTCTGACGCTGAACGATATCCGTGTGCATGATCTTATATCGAGCAACAGAAATCATGAATCGAGCCAGCACGAAGTCGGGCGCAGTGGTAATAGCCTGTTCAAAGTCGGCCAAGGCGGCAGTATAGTTATGTACGGTCATCTGATTCATACCGCGTCCAAAGTAGTCGATAGCTCTTGGTGTGTGAGTCGAAAGATATGAATTGTAATAGTCTATCGACTCAAAATGCTTGTTTATTTCATTTGGATCGGTAAGTGTGACCTCATGATTTGTGATCTGAAGCATGTAGTTCAGCGCATGTGTGTTGTTGATTTCATCAACTTGCCTCATATATTCACCTGTGGGCTTCAGTTCTGTTGGCGAAGTGTAATACGAGGCTACGAATATTGGCTCAATCTCAATGTTGACATTGCGATCCTGAACTTTGCCGCGGATGCTCTTGTTGTTGAATTCCTGTTCCATTGAAGAGTTGTCGGCAATGGTGATGAGCGATGAAAATCTTGCGGCCACCACTTCCTGTGGCTCAGACTCTGAATCATCATTATTGCCGTTGCCGAACACTTCGGCCATGGAGGGATTGCTGCCATCGCGTTTGATGCGCTGTTTTGCCAAAGCAAGCGAGCGATCGTAGTCGCGCTGAGCCGAGCGGTCGCCCATCGACTGCTTGATGTCGAACCGGAGAAAATAGGCGGCAGCAAGATCCGGAAAAGCTTCAAGCACACGGTCTATGTCGCTTATGGCCTGATTATACTCGCCAATCTCGCGATATATTACAGCACGGTTGTACAAAGCACGGTAATCGTTCGGTCTAAGTGTCAGAACTTTCGTGAGATCCTCAATGGCCTTGTTGTAATCGTGGACTTCGGCTCGAAGCAATGCTCGGTTGTAAAGCGCCATACTGTTGAGCGGATCAAGTTCAAGAGCATAATCGTAGTCGCTCATAGCTCCGAAATAGTCATCGAGATTGTATCGTAGAAAAGCGCGATTGATGAAGTAGCCAGCATAGCGAGGCTGCAATCGGATAGCTTCGTTCATGTCGGAAAGAGCCCGAGAATAATCTTTGTTACTGTTTATGGCGATGTCGGCTCTCATCACATAGCCATTGACCGCATTACGGTTGATTTCAAGAGCCTTGTTGATGTCTTCAAGTGCGGCGATGGTGTCGCCAGTCATCATGTTTAGACGAGCCCTGCCAAGGTATCCACCATCGAACGATGGATGTGCATCCAGTAGACGTGCGAAACTTTCACGAGCACCATCAAAATCTTTCATGTCTTCCTGTGCCAATGCTCTGTTGTACAGAATTCCTTTGTTTTCCGGCAGCATTGTAAGGGCGTGGTCGTAATCGGCTATGGCTTCGGCAAATTTTCCAAGATTCTGACGAGTGACGCCTCGGAGTTCGTAAGCGTCTATGATAAATGGATTGTGCTCAATGGCTATGGACGCATCTTCCTCAGCTCCGTTGAGGTCGTCAAGATTGTATTTGGCCAAAGCGCGATAAAAATATGGCTGTGCCAGATACGGTTTTGCCGCTATCACCTGATTGAAATACTGTATAGACAACACATAATCCTCAAAATACAATGCATTACGGCCAATGTGAATGACCTGATCGGTATTGATTTGTGCGTGGGAAACAGACGCACTGCCTATTGCGAGAAATATGTATAGTAAGCGTGAAATCGATTTCATGCTGCAAATGTAGTGACTTACATCTGAATATCACGGTCATGATGGTGAAAAATGATTAAAAACAAAGCTAAGCCGCTCAGTGTTATATAGTCAGTTCAATCATTATATTTAAAAAATGGAGCAGCGAAAGAGAATAGTGGTGATAGGAGGAGGATTCGGAGGGCTCAACTTTATAAAGCATGTTGACAAGAACCGATATGATGTGGTGCTGGTGGACAGGAACAATTTTCATTGTTTCCCACCGCTGTTTTATCAAGTGGCTTCGAGTGGTCTGGAACCTGGCAGCATCGGGTTTCCCTTTCGGCGAGAACTGCGAAAGGGCAAGGCTAAAGGCACGCGTTATCACATGGGACTTGTGTCGCATGTGGACCTCGCGAACAAATACATTGAAACTGAAAACGAACGAATATATTACGACGGACTGGTTCTCGCCGCCGGTACGACAAATAACTTTTTCGGGAATAAAAAACTGATAGAAAAAGTATATACTTTAAAAAGTACTGCGCAGGCCATTCGTTGCCGCAATGAAATCCTTGACAGGCTTGAGCGTGCCAGCAACATGGAGTCGGCTGCAGAGCGAAAGCGTTTGCTGAGTTTCGTGGTGATCGGTGGTGGACCGGCCGGAGTGGAGGTCGCCGGCGCATTGGGTGAGATGAAACGATATATACTGCATCGTGATTATCCGACCATAGACCGCGATGATGTGAATATAACATTGCTCGAAGGGTCGGACAAGCTGCTCGGAGCCATGAGCGAGAAATCACAGGAAGATGCCGTGGAATATCTGCGCAAGCTGTATGTGGATGTCCGAACCGGATGCGTAATGACAGATTATGAAAACAATCATGTGAAACTTGGTGACGGATCTGACATATATTCTGGCATGGTAATCTGGACGGCCGGTATCACAGGTGTGGAATTTGACTTTACAGGAGGAGAAGCTCCTGTTGTCAAAGGCGGTCGTCTTGAGGTGGATGAGTACAGCCGTGTGAAAGGACTCGATTCGGTATATGCCTTGGGAGATATCGCAAGTATGCCTACAAAAGATTATCCGCACGGACATCCCCAACTGGCACAAGTAGCCATACAGCAGGGACGTACACTGGCAAAAAATCTGAACAAAGGAGAATTTGCCATACCGTTCAGGTACAAGGATAAAGGCACTATGGCGACTGTGGGACGCAACCTTGCAGTAGCCGATATCGGGAAATTTCATCTGCGCGGAAGAATAGCATGGTGGGCGTGGATGCTTGTGCATCTGATATCAATGCTGGGTATGCGCAATAAAGTTAGTGTGTTTATCGATTGGATATGGGGGTATTTCAGTTATGGTACATCTCTACGTATGCTACTTCATCCGGCGCGATATCCGTTGCGCTGGCGGTGGGGCGAAAAATAAAAGTTGACAATTTGACAGGAAATGGTTAACTTTGCACTGCACAGTCGGGCATTTCGTCGCTCGCCGCATAATGCGGCGAGAGGAAAGTCCGGGCAACACAGAGCACCATATTTCTTAACGGGAAGCTGTCGGCGACGGCAGAGTAGTGTGACAGAGAATAACCGCCCGTTACGGCGGGTAAGGGTGAAAAGGCGGGGTAAGAGCCCACCGGATGTCATGGCGACATGACATGCCGCACACCTTATGGGTTGCAAAGCCAAGTATACCGGCATTCAAGGGCTGCTCGTCCATTGTCGGGGGGTAGGCTGCTAAAGCCGTGTGGCAACATACGGTTCAGATAAATGACGAAACGCAATCGTGGCTCCGCCCGGCGGATAGTGCGATTGCCGACATAACCCGGCTTATCGTTCGGCTGTGCATTTTTTTTGTATTGTAAATATCTGGCTCAAAATGATAGTAAACTCAGCGCGATTTGTGATAAGTAATTCGGATGTGGCAAAATGTCCGCCGGAGAAGTATCATGAATATGCTTTCATCGGACGATCCAATGTGGGTAAGTCATCGCTTATCAATATGCTTACCGGTAAGAAATCACTTGCCATGACATCGGCTACGCCCGGCAAGACCATGCTGATCAATCACTTTCTGATCAATGACTCATGGTATATAGTGGATCTTCCCGGATATGGCTATGCGCGTCGTGACAAATCGAGCCGCGACAGATTGCGCAAGATTATAGAGGGATATATACTTGGACGCAGTCAGATGACAAACCTGTTTGTATTAGTGGATTCACGCCATGCTCCGCAAAAGATCGACATGGAGTTTATAGAATGGCTCGGAGAGAACGGTGTGCCGTTCAGTATAGTGTTTACCAAGACTGATAAACTCGGTAAAAATGCTGCCGAGCGTAATATACAGAATTACTGTAAGGTATTGCTTGAAACCTGGGAGGAACTTCCTCCGGTATTTGTGACCTCGTCGGAGACCGGAGCCGGACGCGAAGAGCTGCTTGACTACATGGAGCAGCTCAATGCCTTGCCGATAGACTAAACTATTTGCGATGGGTATTTGTTGGGATGATATATACTCATAACATAATAGAAATACAGCTTTATGGAAAAGAAGCACAAATGTTGCTGCGGCAGCAAAAAAGAGGCTACCAAAGCGGAAAACGAACAGAAATATTCTGGTGTTGCGGTCAATGAATCGGATGGGGAAAAAGTGGACGCGGATCTTGTAAAAGAGCGTACGGCCACTCTGAACAATAATCCCCGAAATGACCAATAGACCGATATGCCGAATATCCATAATACCAACCCCCGGGCCATTGGTCCGGGGGTTGGTATGTAAATTGTCAATAAACAGGTGAAAAAGGGAGGTGTTGACTTTTTTTGACAATACTACAGATGAGGAATAGTAAAAAAAATAATACTTTT
Source organism: uncultured Muribaculaceae bacterium (assembly GCA_910578305.1). Taxonomy (GTDB): domain Bacteria; phylum Bacteroidota; class Bacteroidia; order Bacteroidales; family Muribaculaceae; genus Paramuribaculum. Next base: position 2,608 of record CAJTQH010000047.1, on the reverse strand, counting down.
GCACAATAAGTTATCTGATTTTTTTGAAATGACTAACGATGCAAGTTTAGACCGGACAGAAACCATGGAGCTTCGAAGGCTCTATAAGGAATTGCGTTTGCTGACAAATGGGGTGGCATGCGACGGTGATGCAAAATCGCTCAGAGCAATTATGAAGAGCGGTGCAGAAAACGGATGCTATGAGCGTGACCGTTTCGGATTTCATCCGTTGCTGAGAAGCATGTCGACCGCAGTGGAGCTATGCCGTGGAATCAGTGCAGACCGTAATATGGTAATAGCCATGTTGCTGTATAATCTGCGCGACGAGTCGGGTGTAATGGCAGAACAGATCAAGGCTTTTGCCGATGAGGATATACTGAAGATAGTGAGCGGTCTGAAAAAGGTTGACGAACTGTATAGTCGTCATGCCGCAGTGGCCAATGAGAATTTCCGCAATCTGATGCTGACATTTGCCGAAGACATCAGGGTGATAATAATAATGATTATCGACCGTCTGGTGCTCATGCGTGCCATCAATCACCATGAACAGGAAGAACAGGTGCGACAGGTGGCGGTAGAATCGAACTATCTGTATGCTCCATTGGCACATCGTCTGGGTCTATATAAGATAAAGGGCGAGCTTGAGGATATGTCGCTGAAGTACACCAACCGCGACATGTATACCCGAATAGCACGCAAACTCAACGAAACCAAGCGAAGTCGCGATGCCTACATAGAATCGTTTATCAAACCGGTTAAGGCTGCTTTGGAAAAAGAGGGTCTTAAGTTTGAGATAAAGGGTCGAACCAAGTCCATATACTCGATATGGAATAAAATGATGAAACAGCACAATGATGTGGAGCAGATATATGACCTGTTTGCAATCCGCATCATACTCGATGTGCCGATCAACAGGGAGCGTAGCGAATGCTGGCTTGCGTATTCAATAGTGACTGACATGTATCAGCCCAATCCGGCCCGTCTGAAAGACTGGCTTTCGGTGCCTAAATCCAATGGCTATGAATCGCTGCACATAACAGTACTCGGCCCGCAGGACAAATGGGTTGAGGTGCAGATCCGATCGGAACGAATGGACGAAATAGCCGAGACTGGCGTGGCCGCACACTGGAAATATAAGGGGATCAAGAGTGAAAACAATCTGGACACGTGGATGAACCACGTACGCGACATCCTTGAAGAAGCTGAATCAGGTCCGATGGAACTGATGAAGAATCTTAAGATGGATATCTACAACAAGGAGGTGTTTGTATTTACTCCCAAGGGTGATCTGTATAAGTTGCCTGCAGGTGCCACACTGCTTGACTTTGCATTCAACATACATTCAAAGCTCGGGTGTAGCTGCGCAGGCGGTAAAGTGAACGGTAAAAGCTGTAAGATAAACTATAAGCTGAAAAGCGGCGATACGGTAGAGGTGCTCACATCGGCCAATCAGCAGCCAAAACTCGACTGGCTGTCGATTGTGGTTACATCAAAGGCCAGAAACAAGATACGCCAGGCCGTAAATGAAATCAACAACCGTACGGCTGAACTTGCCAAGGAACTGCTTCAGCGCAGGTTTAAAAACCGTAAAATCGAGACCGATGAGTCCACAATGATGAAGGTGATCAAAAAGATGGGCTATAAGACGGTGACTGATTTTTACAATGCCATAGCATCAGAGCAGATAGATGTAAATGATGTGATAGCCCAATATGAGGTTGTGGAACAAAAGGCGGAAGTAGTGTCGGAAAGGACATCGGCTGAGGAATTTACCATGCAGCCTACGGTCAAAGACGATGATTCGCCCGGCGATGTGCTAATAATCGGAGAGAATGTGAAAGGCATGAATTATCGGTTGGCCAAATGCTGCAATCCAATCTATGGTGACGATGTGTTCGGATTTGTGTCGTCGGAGGGTGTGATAAAGATTCATCGCAAAAATTGTCCGAATGCGGCTCATATACATGATCGCTATCCTTACCGTATTATCACTACACGATGGTCGGGCAAAGCCGGAAGCCACTTCGTATCGACATTGCGTGTCATAGGCTATGATGATATCGGCATTGTGACCAATATCACATCAATAATATCCAAAGAGTCGAGAGCTTCGCTACGAAACATATCAATAGACTCCCATGATGGAATGTTTGACGGATATCTAGTGGTCGGAGTGGAGAATAAGGAAACTCTCGATATGCTGATAAAAAAAATAACCACAGTAAAAGGCGTGAAAAATGTACAAAGAAGCAATTAGACTGATAATAGGAGGTGTGGCACTATGTGCCTGCGCATGCTCAACAGGGAATAAGAATGAAAATGATGCTCGTGTGATGCTTGAACGAGCTGAGGCGCTGGCCGGACAGCAACGTTATGCCGAGGCTGTAAGTGTGATCGACTCGATAGATTCGCTGTATGTCGGCGCAGTGAATGTGAGAAGAGAAGCCATGCATCTCCGGCCTGAAATAATGATGCGTTATCTGGATCATGAACAGTCGGTGACTGACAGTCTGCTTGCCGTAAACACCATAGCCGGTGACTCACTGAGAAAGCTGGTGGAATTTGTGCAGAATCCGCTTGAAGGTTATTATGTGGGAGCGGTCGAAAAAAACGCGTCGCATGACGTGCG
>CAJTQH010000046.1:10816-18120 GCA_910578305.1 uncultured Muribaculaceae bacterium | reverse complement strand
ACCAAACAGGATAGACGGTTCCACACGATAACGGAAGCTGGAATTACGATCTATGGCATCACCGAAATAGATTCCGGCACGAGGTTCAATGTAGACAAATGTTGATTTGGATATGTTGGCGCGAAACTGAAGTCCAAGGCGTGCGCCAAACAAATTGGAATTGTCGCTGCTGTGATGTAGAAACTGATATTCAAGACCTGCCGAACCTATGACTTCGAATTTTCGGTCGGGATTATCACCGCGCACCAATGCAGTTAGATTTGCCAGATAATCGGCCGACAAACCGATGTAAAACGGACGTTTGCTATTGATATTATGGATGCCGCCGTTAAGTCCTACACGCCATCCGTGTACCGGTGTGACCCAGTCGCCAGCACTTATGCCTAATTGTACATCCGTGCTGGGAAAATTGAATCTGTTTCCCGGATTATGAAGCCATCCCGGTCCGGCTTCCACAGACAGGAACAGGCGGTCGCCAAATGATTTTGATTCGAAATACTGGTTGTGATTAGGCTTCTGCAGTACGTATTCAAGAGCATTGAATCCGGTAACTTCCTTACCGGTCGAATCAATGACCGATTCTTCTACAATGGTTTCTTCAGTCTGACCTGACGCTACAAGTGCACATGCGGCAAATGAAAAAGAAACCGCACAGCGTGAAAATATAGATAAAGTTGACATTATAGTTTAATTCTGAAATTAATTGTTTTCGGATTCATCATTGAGCAAGTCAAGAACATCGCCATCCACTTTGGCTATCTCTCGTAGCGATGGGTCGAGTTTTAGTGCATTTTCAAGGTGAGTCGACGCTGCTATATAATGATCGGTACGGTTGGCAGCAATAGCTTTGATATACTCTTCCTTGGCTGAACCTCCGAGATGCTGGGCTTTTTCCCAAGCCTGATCATCGGCTTTTATGGCCAGGAGCAATAATACTTCGTTTATTGGCGAGTCTTCCGAAACTTCCTGCATCACATCCATATATCGTCCGTTGAGAGCGGCTGAGTAGATTCGTGCCTTGTGGTAACGCTCGGTGTCAGGTGTGAGCGATAATATAGAGTCGGCACGTGTATATTGTCCGGCATTGAGATAAGCTATGCCTTGGTTCAGACGTGATTCATCTGGAACATCGCGCTTGCTTGTGGCCAAAAGAGATTCAAGCAGAGACACGTCCGAAGCATCACGGTCGATCAATATGGCGGCAAGATCAGTGGCCCCGACAATGAATTTCGGATGCACTTCAAGAGCACGGCGTATTATCGCCTCACGATCCTCCTCTGCTGATTGGTTGTAAAGACGCCAGAACTCATATCTCGACATCTCGGAGCTGTTTGTCGCATAAAGTTCTTTGATTTCGTCGTCGGTCAGATAGCGATAGCGTGAAGTCACAAACCGATAATGGACATTGCGCAGGCGAGGTAGATATTCGTCTCGTATGAGTGATTTGTAGATTGGCAGTGCTGTGATCTTACGAGACTGTGCGGTAATATTGTCCGGGTAGCGTCCGATGATATCTTCTATTGACTGCGCCTCTTCGTCGTGTCCGTCGGAGCGCATCATAACAGCCACTTCACTCCACGATGCCACATCTGCGTCTGAGCTTACTTCGACATTGCGTCTGGTCATGGGCGACAATCCTTGCAGGATTACATTCATTGCAGACTCCATGCGGGCTTTGGCAAGCTGACGGTTACGGTCGTAATTTCCTTCGGGTGAGGCTGTGCCGGATATTGAAAAACTTTTCAGAGTCATGTCCGGATTGTTTTCAATATCGTGCAACTGAGCTATGAGTCGATCCATCTCATTCCTGTTGTCTCCAAGTTCCATGATGAGTTTTGATTTTCCTACTGGAAATGTCAGTTTCACATTGCCTTTGGTGTCGCGTAGCTGCATTTCAGGAGATGGGAAGAAGTTTTCGTCAGTCACCGGACTGCCTTGTATTGAATAAGACAGGAATCGCAATGGATTTATCGTTCCTCTGGCGATCATGATCGTATCGGCATATACGATGCCGTTATAGTTTTCCAATGAAGACATTATGTCGCAGCGAAAGTCGTTGTTCGGATTTTCGACATAGATCGAATCGCGTATGGTAAGTATGTCGTCCTTGCGGTGTCCGGTGTTTTTTACCTGTACGTAAGGCAACAACGGATCTTTATCAGGTACCCAGTCGTACATGCGTTCCTGAGTGATAGCGTACCGCTGGCCGTCAAATACGACAGGTTTCATGAACGTACGTTGCTTGGATGTGATGTTGTATATCGACGGCTGTATGATCATTCGCATGCTTGAAGAAAAAAGTTCATGCGGAATTTTCACGTGAGTCTTTACATGAAGATAATTGCCTTTGACTTCTATGTCGGTAGGCTCTGTGATGAGCGCTTTGGTTATAGTGCTTTGTACTACGACTTCATCAAGGACTTGAGCCAGCGGCACAAGATAAACGTCGATATTGAGATTCCCGTTTACTTCAACGGATGCGTTTTCATATCCCATAACTTTGAATTCCAGCTCATTGTCATCTGGAATGTTGACGGTATAGCGTCCCTCGTCGTTTGTCGTGCCTATTAGTTTGTTTGTCGTTTTGTTGTAGATGCTTACGCCATAGATTGGGTCCTGGGTGCCGTCGTGCATCACTGTGCCGCGTACATTTATATTGCGAGCCTCAAGAATCAGTCCGGAAAATGCAATAATTCCGGTAAGTAAGATTGTAATGAATCTGTTTGAAGTTGACATCTGGTGTTTGGATTGGAGATTTATTTAAAAACATAACTGAATGAAACACCTAACTTCACAGGTACGGGGATCCATTTGTTATAGTTTGGTTCTTGTGGTCGATTGTCTGTCGCTGCGTATTTGTAGCAACGTATTTTTCCGATTCCTACGCCGGCGGTGAATTCAACGTTCCAGTGTCTGTTGAGAACCAGAGCGTATCCGTATGTCAATCCGAAAGCAATCAGATCGCCTTGATATTTACGTTGATTCCATTGCAGGCTGTAATCGGCAAACATAGGAGTGAATCCCATGAAATGACGTGCCATAGGACGGTTGAACCAATAGCGTAGCTCGGGTTGGAAACGGAAATGTGAAAGCTGATACTTGTCGGCAATGGGTTTGCTCACCGGATTGACTGCAAATCCAATGTCTAATGTGAGTCGTGAGTTAAGACGAGCTTCAAGAGAAAAGTTTGGAGTAATGGTCAGCCAATCAAGGGCATTGGTTTTCAATGCCAAACGTTGAGCCATTGCAGAGTGTCCGCAAAACAACATTCCGCAGACAAGGATGACCCTAAAAAGCAGATTTTTCATAAAAGTGCCTATCAAAAAAAATGATTAATTGTATTTTGGATTGCGCAAGATGTCAATTTAAATAGCTGATGAACATGTTAAAATAGAGGCGCAAAATTATAAATTAAGCGTCAAATCACAAAAATATAGAGGTTTGTGTAGTTTGGTGGTTGGTTGTATTGTCCTGTGAATCAGTGGATTATTATTTGATTAAAAAGGATTAATAAGTGTTAAAAATCTGGGCGGTGCAAGGCTACCTCTATTGTTATCAGGGATTGATATTGAAAATAATGCATAATGTTCGGATTTTATAATGAATGTCAGTCAGATGGAGTATGATGTGTTATGTTTAATACATTTATGGTGTTAACGTTTTTTGAATCTTATATGTCGTCGATGCTAAAAAAGGCTAAACTCCGTATGGCAGACTAAACCGTTTGTCTGATTGGATGTCAGAATAGCATTGAAAGACGAAAAATACAGTAAAGAATATATTAATCATTTAATCTCAGAAAAAATTATGAAAAAGACTTTCTTCTCGCTAACACTCGCTGCAATAGCTGCGGTATCTTCGGTTTCAGCCTCGGCTCAGACTTCCAATGCCACCACCGTATGTGATTGTAAGTGTGATAAAAAAGAGAATTGTCGAACCGAATGTCGCAAACCCGGCAAACCTGAGTGCAACCCCTTCGAGGGTTTGAATCTGACTGCCGAACAACAGCAGACTCTTAATGCGATACCGACTCCATGCAAGGTGATGCGTGAGGCTCGCAAGCAGTGTAAGGCCGATTCGACAGAGTGTGGCAACCGTACCCGCCAGCGTGAGGTGGCCAAGGATGTACGTAGCAATTATCTCAAGCAGGTAAAAGCTGTGCTGAGCCCCGAACAGTATGTGCAGTTTCTGGAAAATTCGTTTGTCAACCGGCAGTCGAAAGGCATGAAAGGCGGTAAGCACAAAGGTCATGGCGACAAGGGCAGGAAGGGTGGCAAAGAAAATTGTGCACATCGCCGATAATGTGCCGTAATATAGTGATTGAAGATTAAAACAGCAGATAAAAATAATAAAACAGACAGCTTATTCATTTTCTTCTCCCTCGTGAGGCTCCGGCCTCATTAACAGATGCGAGAGAGATGATGCAAGACCGTGAGGCGGGCATCATCTCTCTCGTGCTGTTTGTCTATTGCGTCAGAACGGGTAGCCTATGGCGAGGTGAAATGCGAGTGATTTCTTGAAGCTCGTCATGTTGTAGTACCCGTGTTTGCCGGTCTCGTAAGGCGCGTGGATGCCAATGCCGAGATCCCCGCGCACCACGAGCATACCTATGTCGAGTCTCAGTCCGGCTCCAGTGCCCAGTGCGAGGTCTTTGAAAAAAGTGCGTGCACGAAGCTGTCCGCCCGGACGGTCGGGATCGTTTTTGAGCAGCCACACATTGCCTGAGTCGAGAAATACAGCTCCGTGTATTGGGCCGAAAATTGGGAAGCGGTATTCTACGTTGAACTCAAATTTGAATGTACCGGTCTGGTCGAAGTATCCGTTGACCTGGTCTTCGGGCACGCGGTAGCTACCGGGGCCGATGCTGCGCACGGTAAACGCTCTGATGGAGTTGGCGCCGCCGACGTAGAACTGTTCGCTGTATGGCACCTGTGATGCGTTGCCATAGGCATGGGCGGCTCCGATGGCCACACGGCTCACGAGCCAGTTGTCGCCCCATAGCCTGCGGTTGTATACGAGCTGCGTGCTGCCCTTTACAAACTGTGAGAAGGGGGTGCCGAACAGCTCTTTTTCGCCTTTCTTACCGCATGCGCGGTATATGGCCCAGAATATGTTACCGGCTTCCTGTATGGTAAATTGCCAGTTGATGGAGTTGTTGTTATCGAAGGCTCGGTCGTAGACGTAGTTGTACTGCATCTGCGGTATGAATTGGCTACGGAAACTCTGTGCTATGGCCTGGTTGGCATCCATGATGGAGTCGAACTCGGTGGTAGTGCGTATCAAATTGATGTAGGTGAGCTTGAGCAGCGTGAGCGAGTTGGTGACATGGCGTGAGGCGCGCCAGTCGTAGGTGAATGAGGTGTTGAACTGCGCCATGTTGAAGTAGTGCGGGCGATTGAGCACGTCTGCGCCGAGCGATATGCGGGTCCAGTTGAGCTGACGGCGTGAGCGCGGTATGAAGCGCGGTGCCAGCAGACGTGGAAACGAGAGCGAGGCATTGAGGCCTACCTCATAGGAGTTGAACACGGAGTTTCGTCCGCGTCCGGTCTGCCATTCATAACTGCCTGTCAGGTCAACACTGAGCTGCTCGCCGCCGCCAAACACGTTGTGGTTTGTGAGTCGCAGGTCGACACCTGGGCCAAGGTAGCTGTTGGACTTTGATGTGGCGTTGACTTCGATGGATGCTTCGAGCGGAGCATCGAATGTGCAGTCGATCTCTACGTTGAGCACCTGTTTCTGCAAGGAGTCAGGCATTACATTGATCTCTATTCCGTTGAATATGCCGAGCCGCGATAGGTATGTCTGTGTGCGGTTCATGTCGCGAACAGAGAATATGCGTCCGTTGCGGAAGGTGATGCACTCGGGTATGAGTCCGTCGCGCAGGCGTGAGGGTTTCATCTGTATGAGCATGCCCCGTCGGGTCATGATGGTGTCGGGGGTGCCTCCACCCTGGTTGCGGTGTACGCGGGTGGTGATAGAGCCGGTAGTGTAGCGTGCCAGCAGCGACGGATGCACGTTGGAGGCCAGAGTCATGTGCAGGGCTATTGAGCCGGGGGTAATGGTGCTGTCGGCGAGATATTCAATGTATTCGGGCTTGAAGAAGTAGTAGCCGCGGTTGCGCACGGCGTTGGCTATGCGCACGCGTTCGTCGGCCAGCGAGTCGGTGCAGTAGCGGGAGCCTGCTACAAGATAGGTGCTACGCGAAGCCACGGAGTCGATGAGGTGGTTGAGATGGCAAGTGTCGGGGAGCAGACGTATGGAATCAATGAGATATTCCGGGCCTGTTTTGACGGTGTAGAGTATCCGTGCTTTCTTGGGATTCTTGCCTTGTATAAGTTCGTAGGAGGCGTTGCCGCGGAAGTAGCCGTTGTTGTCGAGTATCTCGTCTATCATTTTTACTCGCACTTCTGGTCGTACGTCGCTTATAAGCACGGGTTCGGCAACGAGTTTCTCGTAGAGCCAGTGTTTGAGTCCTTTAGGAGGGTTGCTCCAATTGTTGTATACCCATAGTCCGAGTGGGAACGGCCAGCGCAGATATGGTGAGTAGAGGGCATTGTTTGGAGCGACGTTTACAGCCGATTTCACGGCGTCGGCCAGACCGGGAGCCTCTTTCTGCTCTTTCGATGGCGTGGAGATGTCGATTTTTTTCACGCCGGTGAACAGTATGTCGTCGGGTCCGAGCCGCTTGGTGGTGGAGCATGAAGCTCCGGCCAAGGCCATTACGGCCGCAGCGGCGGCTGCGAGAAGTATTTGACGGATCGTTATCATTATGGCTGAGTGTTGTGTTACGCGTGGATGATACTGATGGATCTATGGTTTGCGTGCGAAGCGGAATATGTCGCGCAGGGAGTTGAGCTTGCGTTTGAGCACGAAGCCTACGCCGGTCTGGGTGATCTCTCCTTCGAGTATGCTTTCGTAGCCTACATGGCGGAACAGTCGCACGTACATGGAGCCGCTGCGGTTGAGCATGTATTCAAACGATATGTCGTTGATGAGGTTTTGCTCGAAGTTTTCGTCGGCATCGGCATCGGTGGAGTAGTTGCCTCCGATCACGATCTTGAATCTGTCATTGAACAGTGATTTCGAGACTCGGTAGCTGTAGCTTGTGGTGGTTGACTTGGATCCGTCGGTGGTCTTGTCGTACTGGTCTATGCCGAAGGATATGTCTACGCCGCGTATGTTGTTTGCCGCCCATGAGTTGAGCTGTGATGCGAGGAACGAATACAGGGGATTGCCCGAAAGGTTGGCATTGGCTTTGGTGCCGGGGCCTGTGTACTGGTTGTAAAGCAGCATGTTCATGGCTT
>CAJTQH010000046.1:0-10777 GCA_910578305.1 uncultured Muribaculaceae bacterium | reverse complement strand
GCTCATGGAGCGGAGCTCGTTTTCAATGGTTATGTCGTCGTCGGTTGACATGTCGAACACAACATTCATGTTTTCGAGCGTGTTGGTTACCGAAACGGATATGTCGAAGTTGACCAGACGGGAGTTTTGACCCGATTGGGTGACGTTGGCTTTCAGACGTTCGACGGCTTTGACATTCAGGGTTGGATTGAGCATATCGCCGGTGAATGCTATGTAGCTGCCTTCGACAAATTTGAAGTTCTTTTCCGACATTATGGACATGGACAGCCCGCCGGTGGATATCTGCGGCGTATAGCGCACGAATCCGCCGTTGATGTTGTAGCGTCCGGTGATTCGTCCGGCACCGTTGATGGGTGTGAGGGAGTAGGTGAAATTGCCGTTGCCCTGTATGGAAGCTTTATTTTTTCCGTCGGGCGACAGGTCGACGTTTATTGTGGCTCCTTCGGATATGGCCAGACGGGCATCGAGCAGCATGGCCATGCCGGAAGGCGCTATGGAGTCGGCTTTCGCGACCTGTGCCGAGTCGGAGAACTGTACGAAGCGTACCATGTCGCCGGTGCTTTGCGGGGCAAGTGTTTGGGCGGCATCCTCCATGACGTATGTCACGTTTGTGCCTGGTAGCAGATCCAGATCGGCGTTGACGCGCAGCAGGCTCATGTTGCCTTTCACGCTGGCGTCAAGGTCTATGAATGCTTTGCCGTAGACGTTGGCTCCGCGCGGGCGGTTGCTGTTGACGAGCTGCATGTCCGATGCTTTGAGTGCAAGGTCGAGGTTGATGTCGGACAGATGGCGTGCATCGACCGAGCCGTTGATATGGAGGCTGTTTTGGTTCAGACCAGCAATTGTGAAGTCATTGAATCGTACAATGTTGCTGTCGACCGGTATCTTTTCTTCTGAGAACCTGTAGTTCATGCCTGTTATGCCGAGTTTTACGGCTGTGGAGTCAAAGTCGAGGAAGCCGTTGAATATCGGGTTGGCAAGATCGCCTGTGATGTCCATCTGTCCGTTGAGCATGCCTGATAGCTGTGCCACGTCTTTGGACAGGAACGGATTGACGACTCGCAGCGGGAAGTGTATCATGGAGAAGTTGAGCAGGAACGGATTGACGGCCGTAGAGTCATTGAGATTGCCTGATGCGGTGATGACTTTCACGCTGTCGACCATCAGGGCTACGTTGGCGCGTAGTGCCTTGGTATGGCTGTCGTTGGCCACGTCGAGGTCGAGCGAGAATGTGCCTACCCGGTCACGTCCATAGTACAGGTCGTTGAGATCTACGGTGCCGTTGCCGGTTATCTGGTCTTTGTCCCAGCGGAAGCGCAGGTCGGCATCAAGATCGCCTTTCACCGGAGGCGCGAATGGTGATATGGACAGCCATTCGGCGAGATTGATGTTGTCGAATTTTACTATTACGTCTTCCTGTCCGGAGCTGAGAGTGTCGGCAGGGTGTTCGGTGTATATATGGAGCGAACTGTTGTCTGACATGAGTTTCAGGTTGGCATCGAGATGGCGTGTGGCGAAGTTGTACTGCATCTCGTTGTCGCGGTTGATAGTCCACTTCTTATAGGCTATGGTGGGCTTGTAGGGCACGAAGCGTACGGTGACAGTGGAGTCTGCTATCGCGGCGTTGATACCGAGATAGAAACCCTGCCGGTCGTGTATGTCGGACTGCTTGAACATGGCCGATACCTTGTCTTCGGCCACGAATCCGTTGAGGCTTACGTGGGCGAAGTCGTCCATTGTGCCCGGCTTGTTGTCGACAGAGAGGCGGTAGACAAGGAATCGTCCGTGCTGGTTGGCGTCGAGTGTGATCTTGTCGAGGCGTGTCGATCCGGTGCTGAATGTGTTGACGGCGGCCTGCATGGATATGAGTGAGTCGTTGTGCAGTGTGAGCGATGCGTCCTTGAAGTGAATGTCGGACTCGGCGGCCAGATAGTTGGCGGCTATGTTTGAGCGGCCGGAGGTGAGGCTGACGTTCATCATCGGCGGCAGAGAACGCTGGATTTCACGCACATCGATATAGCGATCGGCTATTTGGGCGTTGACGATGTCGGACGTTCGGGTGAAACGTGCCAGTAGTGTGTCGAGGCGGCAGAGTGCGCTGATGTTGGCGTTGAAGTCGCCCGACGAGAGCGATGCGCGTGTGAGCGAGTCGGTCGACAGGAGCTGTGCTGTGGCCTGTGGTGCCGCAAGGTGCGATGCTCCCATTTTCCAGTCGAGGTCGTCAATGTGCAGTGTGGCGTCGATGTCGCCGTTGTGTGGATTATATCGGCCGGTAGAGTTGAGTCTGACTGAGCCGTTCATGTCGTCGGCCGTCAGCTGCAGAGCTTTGAGATCGAGGTGGCGCATGTCGCCTGAGAGAACCCATTGGTAGCCTTCGGGTGTGAAATCGGCTATGACGTCGGCCGAGAGATTCACGTCGGGGCTTAGCGAATTGATGGTGGCGTTGAGCCGGCATGTATCGAGCCGGGCGTTGAGTGTGACATTGTCGATGGATGCACCGTTGTAGCCCACGTGGTCTATGAAAATGTCAGCCTGAGCCTGTGTGCGACGCGATCCGGGATCATAGCCGTGGCCTTTGACTGTGGCTTTGGCCGTGAGGTCGGAGACTCCGAGCGAAGGCATGAATGCCTGCACGGGGAAGTCGTTGACGCTCAGATCGGCATTGTAGCTTTCGGCACGCTGTGCCCAGCGTCCGCGTGCGCCGATACGTCCTTTGCCGCTTCGCAGAGCCACATCGCCGGATATCAGACCGGGTGAGTAGTCGACATCGCCGTCAATGGTAAATGCGGGCAGAAGCAGTGTCTTGGCAGTGGCCCGATCGAGAGCTATGGCCTTGACGAAGTTGATATTGCGCATGTTGCCTTTCAACTTGATTTTACCTTTCATGGCGTTGAAGTCCATGGGGTTGTCCACGTGGCCCGATGCGTTGAGATTGAAGAAGCGGTCGATGAAGATATTGATGCCGTCGACGTCGAGACTGCCTGTGGAGCCGTTGATGTCGGCGTTGATTTTGATGTCGGCTTCTTCGGGCAGATCGCGCAGTGTGACTCCGAGTGCGGGCATCATTTTTTCGGCATCGCTCATGGCTATCACGCCTGAAGTCTTGAGACTGATGGGAAGTGTCGGGTCTGACTTCATGTTGCCCATGCCCATCAATGCGTTGAGCATAATAGCCGATTTTTTGGTGTAGAGAGAGAATCCGCGGGCTTGAATGGCAGTAGAGTCCATTTCAAACACACCGGCAGCTTTGAGACGGATGCCGCAGCGTTCGGTGGCGGCGAATTTGTGCAGTGGCACGCGCAGTGATGTGCCGCAGTTGTAGAATGAGTCTATGCTTATGTCGATGTCTGATGCCTGTATGTAGTTCATGTCAAGTCCGGCTGTCGGTGTGGCTCCACGCACGGCATAGGTAGCGCTGCGACCGGTGATGCGTATCTCGTCGGCCTTTATGCTCCAAGGGGACGATGCGGAAGCGGTGGCCGTGGAGTCGATTGCCGTTGAGTCGGAACGTTGCGGATATGTGGCGAGAAAATCGGCCGAAGGCAGCAGATAGGTTGCAGAGATGGAGTCGACCTGCAGACGGCCTGCGTCGATGGTGTGTGCGGCCATGTCAAGACGGGCGTCAAGCAGACGGGCGTCGCCGATATGTGCGTAGAGCGAGTCGATGGTGGGAAGCATCTGCATGCGCACGCTGACATTGCGCAGTTCAATATCGGGGGCGTTGATCACCATTGGCGTGGCTGCTGTAGTGTCAGGACTGCTGACTGTTATAGTGTCTTTGATGTGAAGTACTATGTCGGCTCCGTCGAGTGTGGTACGCCCGACATTGATGCTCTGCATATTGAATTTCAGGCCGGTGCCTGATGTGGCAAACCGGTTGATGCGGGCAGTGAGGAATATCGCAGAGTCGGGATTGTTGAGACGGTATGTGGCGTCATCAAGAGTGGCATCGTCAATGACTAATTTGCCGGAGAGCAGAGGCCAGAAAGCCACATCTACACTTAGCCTGGCGGCCGACAGCATGGTATCGCCCGGAGCAGGCATCATGGCCAGACGGTCAAGTTCGACCCGCAGAGGAAACCGTAGGCGCAGGCGTTCGAGTTCAATATCCATACCGGTCGACTGCTCGAGTTTCTCGATGGCTATGTTTTTGGCTGCGTTTTGTACGAACGGTATGTATAACGACATCGGGACTATGAATATGATAGCCGCAATGATAATAAGGGTCCATAGCAATACCCTCTTTACTATATGTCCTGCTCCTCGTTTCAAAATAAATAGTTGAGATGATGAATGAATAGACTTTTCAGGTGCTGATAATACAACAACGCGGTGAAAAGCAGGATGGTTCTGAAAAAATCAGGTTGTCTGGCGCATCAATACCATGTAACACCGTTTGACAGCGACGATCGTTTGTCGTATTTGAGGTCGGAGAGCATCGATGAATTGACAGATATGTGGAAGTTATAGGATTTGTAGGGTCCTACCGGAACGAAACTTGCGGTCATGGTGAAGCAGTGCAGGTCTCGTGATATGTTGCAGTTCATGTAAGCGAGCTTGTGGGTGTCGAAATTGTAGCTTGCGGTAAAACTGAAATTCCAGTTTTTAGTGGGACGTATATTGCCCGACATGCTGAGATTTTGTGTTATCTTGCCGTCATATTCCATCTTGCGTTTGTTGAACGCTCCGTAGCCATACGAAACAGAGTAGTTGAGGGTCAGGCTCCATGGCACTTCCCATTTCATGTATCCGTCGGGATCGAATGTCATGTCCGAGCCTTCTTCGTCAGAGTCGTTTTGGATTCCGAATCCCGATCGGCTCTGGCGGCTGTTGCGCCGGCGTTTCTTTTCTTCCTCCTCTTCCTCCGGCGTCATTTCCTCCTTTTTCTTTTTCTTCTTGAAGGTATTGTTGTTGAATGTGTAGCTGAACGAGGTGCCTGTACTCGACAGACGACCCAGACCCTTGCCGGCTTTCCATCGGGGAATGTTGACTCTCACAGGATTTCCTGCGGAGTTTAGCTGGTAGGTGTAGACATCCCATACGGCCGAGAGATTGAGGTTGAAGTTTTTTACAAGTCGGAGCATTATGGATGTGTTGATATTGCTCCAGTTCATGGAGTCGGCTGCGAAATTGTAGCTTTGAGATATATTGAAACTTTCGATAAGCGATATTTTCTTTTCTCCGATGCTGTCGTTGTCTGATCGCACTTTCATTTCAAGATTGTTGCCAAGCGAGAAATTGATCGTACCGGTCTTACCCTGTCCGGGGACACCGAAGAGGCTATTGGGGAACATGGAGTATTTTTGTGTCATCATCTCGCCGTTGGCACCCGGATATCTGTATGTACCGTAATATCCGAAGAACGATGAACTGAAGTCGGGCGCGCCTGTAAATGACACGGTTGGGGTCATGACCCATCGTATCATCTTCACTTTGTCGCCAAGAAACGGCAGTGGCTGGAAGAAACCGTAGATCTTGGTGTCGAGCGACATGGATGCGTTGAAGTCCCACACGTTGTAGAAACTGTAGGTAGTGTCGCACACTTCGGCTGCTGCGTTAGGATCCCACTGGCGGCGTACTTTTGTGGAGTACATGCGGTCGTTGAGATTGATCGACGGTGTTATGTTGAAGTATTTGAAGAGATTGAACGTTGCCGACACCGGTATGCTGTGACGCATGCCGTTACGCCAGTCCTTGATAAGACTTTTTTTGAAAAACTCATCTTGCTTGGCTGTAAGGGAGTTGTTGAATTGTCCGGAATAAGACATTCGTATTTTTTCATACCATTTGTCGGCGCCTACGGCACGCTTGCGTTTGAAGGGGTAGACCTGCGACATGGTGATGGTGATGTTAGGAAACGACACTGCCAGTGTTGAGTCCTGACTACGTTGCGCTATGTTGGCATTTCCTGAAAACGACCATTTGGATCCCGGCGGACGGTATGTGAAGTTGACCGTACTGCTCTTGGTGTTTTCGGTAAATGAGTTGGAGTAGTAGCTGTTGAGGTCGTTGCGCGAGTAGCCCGAAGTGGTGAAGTTGACCGAAGCCGAGAAGTTGAATATAGGGTTGGCTTTCGTGTCCTGGGTGTGGCTCCACAGCACCTGGAAGTTGGTCTGCTTGGAGTAGTCGGGCAGGCCTTTGTCGCCAAGTATGGTTTTGAGAAACGATATGTTGAAGTTGCCCGAATATTTGTAGCGTTTCACATAGGCCGACCGTGCCTGCAGTCCCCACGAGCCTTTGGTGTATATCTCGCCGGTGAGCGCGAGGTCTATGTTGTCGTTGATGGCGAAGTAGTATCCGCCGTTGCTCAGATAGAATCCGCGGTTGTAGTCGTCGCCGAACGAGGGAAATATCACACCGCTCGAATACCGCTCCGAAAATGGAAAATAGCCGAACGGCACGGCCAGCGGCAGCGGCAGTCCTTCGAGCACCATATATGCCGGGCCGGTCACAATGTCCTTCTTGGGATGCACCTTTGCCTTGGTGAGCTGCATCCAGAAGTGCGGATGCTCGTGGTTGTCGCAGGTGGTGTACCGTCCGTTCTGGAGATAGATGGTGTTTTCGCCCACCTTTTTCGATGTACCGCCGGTGAGGTAGCCCTCGCCTTGCTCGGTGATTATATCGGTGATGTAGCCTTTTTCGCTCTTGAAATTGTAGCGCATCGTACGCGACTTGTAGTCAGTGCCTTTGTCGTTGAATACAGGCGATCCCACTACCTGTCCGGCACTGTCCTCCACGCCCACGGCATACACCGTGCTGGCATTCATGTCGAGTTCTATCTGTGCGGCGTCGAGCTTTATGTCGCCATATGTCACCTGACCGTCGCCATAGATATAGGCTGTGCTCTGGCCTATGAGTACCATGGAGTCCTGCGCCACGATGTCGACCACATTGTCGAGGTCGGATTTCACGCGGAGTATGCGCGGACCCGTCGATGTGGTTTGGGTTGAGTCGTCATCGTTCAGGCGGTGGCGGCGGCGCTGTGCGGCAGAGAGTTCGAGCGCCACTGCTTTTGTTGAATCGACTGTGACAGAGTCTGTTGTCACACTATCGGCCAGAGCCGGCAGTGATACGCTGTCGGTCTGTCCGCTTTTTGATGCGGTGGCGCTGAAGGCCATCAAGAGCACCAGAATTATTATTATATAGTGTTGAGAAACTCTCAAAATCTGTGACAATGACTGTTATTTCCCTGCAAAGATACTACCATTGGGTGAAATTTCACAACTATTGCAGTGCTTTTTAACTTAAAGGTTGCGCACAGAGCCTGTTTTTTGTGCATGTTTAAACATGATTATTGAAAGATTTGTTACATTTGCATCAAATTCATTACCATAACTAAAATGAAAGAAAAAGTTGAACTGGACTGGGCAAATCTGCCCTTTGGATATGTCCGCACTGATTACAATCTGCGGTGTTACTACCGCGACGGTAAGTGGAGTGACGTGGAAGTGTCTGACTCAGAGACAATATCTATGCACATGGCAGCTACTGCCCTGCATTACGGACAGGAGATTTTTGAAGGGCTGAAGGCTTTTCGCGGCAAAGACGGCAAGATACGCATATTCCGTCTGAAGGAAAATGCACGTCGCATACGCGAGTCGGCCATGGGCTTGAAAATGCAGCCTGTGCCCGAAGACCTCTTCTGCGAGATGGTGATTAAGGCTGTGGAGCTCAACGCCCGATTCGTGCCCCCCTATGGCAGCGGAGCCTCGCTCTACATACGTCCGCTTGAGATAGGCATGAGTGCCAGTGTGGGTGTGCGCACATCTACCGAATATCTGTTCCTGGTGCTTGTGAGCCCGGTAGGCCCGTATTTCAAGTCCGGTTTCGCTCCCACCAATATCTGCATAATGCGCGAGTTCGACCGTGTGGCTCCCAAGGGTACCGGACGCTGGAAAGTGGGCGGAAATTATGCCGCCAGCCTTGGCGCGGGCGAGCGTGCCCATGAACTCGGCTATTCGGCGGTGCTCTATCTTGACCCCAAGGAGAAGAAATATCTCGATGAGTGCGGGCCGGCCAACTTCTTTGCCATAAAGCAGGGCAAATACATCACGCCAGAATCCGACTCGATTCTGCCATCGATCACCAACATGAGCCTTCAGCAACTTGCCGAGGATATGGGTATAGAGGTTGAACGTCGCCACATCACCGTCGATGAACTGGCTCATATAGAGGAAGCTGCCGCCTGCGGCACTGCGGCTGTGGCTTCGCCCGTGGGTGAGATCGACGACCTCGATACCGGCGATAAATACATTATAGCCAAGGACGGAAAGCCCGGTCCCATCACCACGAAGCTCTACAATGCACTGCGTGCGGTGCAGCTCGGTGAGGCTCCCGACGTTCACGGCTGGAATACAATCGTGGAAGGCTAAGTGCGCGTTTTACGATGGACTTTCAGAAAATAATCGATAAATATTATCCCGCAGGAACAGCCCTGCGGGATATTTATTTGCATCATTGCCGTGCCGTGGCCGACGAAGCACTTGCCATATCGCACCTGTGCGGCCTGCCGCTGCCCGATGCCGAAGTGGAGGCTGCCGCCATGCTGCACGATATAGGCATATACGCCACCAATGCGCCGTCGATCGAGTGTCGCGGTTCAGAGCCGTATATATGTCACGGAGTGATTGGAGCGGAACTGTTACGCCGCGAGGGTGCGCCTGAATGGGCGGCACGCGTTGCCGAACGCCATACCGGGTCAGGCCTTACGGCTGCGGAGATCGCGTGTCAGGGTCTGCCGCTGCCTTACAGTGATTTCCTGCCGGAGACACAGCTCGAAAGGCTTATATGCTATGCCGATAAATTTTATTCAAAGAGCGGCGACATGAAGCGCAAGGATTTCGGTCGGGTACGTGCGGCTATGGCCGCGTTCGGCCCGGAAAGCCTCAAGCGGTTCGATGCCATGGCGCGGGAGTTTGCTATCGGCGGCGGACAAGCGACAGAAACGAAGCCGGAATAGGTGTGGAGAAGTTCATTTCGCGGCGTGTCACCGGATGCACAAAGCGCAGTGTGCGTGCATGCAGTGCCAGACGGTGTATCGGACTTGTGCCGGCACCGTATTTATGGTCGCCCGATATGGGATGGCCGAGATCTTTCATGTGCACGCGTATCTGGTTTTTTCGGCCGGTGTCGAGTTCCACCTCGAGCAGAGTGTATTGTCCGCCCGACTGAAGTGTGGTGTAGCGGGTCACTGCCAGCTGTCCTTTTTCAGGGTTGTCGGTGGAGTACATCTCATGCTGCGATGTCTCTGCCAGATAGCTCTTCACTGTTCCGCTTTCGGGCTCTACAATGCCTTCCACCACAGCGAGATACTTGCGGTTGAGCACCATGTTATTCCAGTTGTGTTGCATGCGGCGCTTGGCCTCTTCGGTCTTGGCAAACATCATGAGCCCCGAGGTGTCGCGGTCAAGACGGTGCACTATAAATATCTTGTTGGCAGGATTGCCCCACTTCACATATTCGCGTAGTATGGAGTAGGCTGTGCCGTCCTTCACTTTGTCATTACCCATCGACAGCAGTCCGTAGCCTTTGTTCACCACTATTATGTCGTCGTCCTCATACACTATTTTGAGTCGGCGGTGGTAAAATACCTTGAATTCTCGGGTGAAATTCAGCTTCACCTCGTCGCCTGGATGCAACTCGTAGTTGAACTGTCGTTGCGGAGTGCCGTTGACGGCTATCTGGTTGTGAGCCAGCATCTGCTTGATGGCGGTGCGCTTGGCGTCGGGTATCGAGGCCAATACGAAGTCGAGCAGTGTGGTGTCGGCGTTGACTGCAAATGATTTTATAACATCGGGTCGGAATGACTGTATGGAGCGTCGTGGTGCGGGCATATTATTGCTTTTTACGTGATGATGTGGCGCGTCGGGTGGTGGGCTTCTTGGGCTTCTCGTCCTGTTTGGCCACTATGTCGCGGCATTCGTCGAGAGTAAGTGCCGCAGGATCGTTCACCGTGCGTGGTATCTTGTAGTTTTGTTTCTTGTAGGCGATGTACACGCCGTATCTACCGTTGAGTATCTGCATTTCGGGGTCTTCGTCGAATATCTTCACCACTTTCTGCTTCTCGGCCACACGCTTTGCCTCGATAAGTTCGATGGCTTCTTCGAGTGCTATGGTGCGCGGATCTAATGTCTTGGGTATGGATACGAATTTTCCGTCGTGCTTGATGTAAGGACCGAAACGGCCTACTGCCACGGTCACGTCGGAGTCTTCAAATTTGCCGAGATCGCGCGGCAGCTCAAAGAGTTTCAGTGCTTCCTCGAGGGTGATGTCAAATACCGACTGGTCTTTCTGAAGCGATGCGAATAGTGGCTTTTCGTCGCCGGCACTGTCGCCTATCTGTACCACCGGGCCGAAGCGTCCTATCTTGACCGACACGGGCTTGCCGTTGTCGGGGTGAGTGCCGAGCACGCGTTCACCCACTTTGTGCTCCATGCGCATGCCGTTGGCTTTCTCCACTTCGGGGTGGAACACTCCGTAGAAATCTCCTATTTCCTTCTGCCAGGCTGCTTTGCCTTCTGCCACGAGGTCAAAGCGCTGCTCAAGGTCGGCGGTGAAATTGTAGTTGAGCACGTTGGGGAAATATTCGGTGAGGAAGTCATTGACCACTACACCTATGTCGGTGGGCATGAGCTTGGCTTTGTCAGCTCCTACGGTAACTGTGGCGGAGGTTGTAGAGATTTTGCCATTGGCCATCTTTATGGTCATGGTGTGGCGTTCTTCGCCCGGACGGTCTCCGCGTTCCACATATTCGCGCTGCTGTATGGTGGAAATGGTC